>JAPFEH010000047.1 GCA_026169195.1 Dysosmobacter sp.
TGCTGTGTACCGTTTGTTTGGTATCCCTTTTGGCATAAATAAAGCACCCCATTTGTTATTCAGTATACCATACTGTCTAACAAATGGGGGGCAGTTCAACAACCGCATCCTTTTCTTTTTGCAGGATCTGTGATACACTATCCGTACGCTCCTTGTACAGAGAAGATCCATTTTTGGGAGGTGTTCTCCATGAACCGTTTTCTTGCGGCGGCGGCTGCCGCTTTGCTGCTGATCGCGCTTTCCGCCTGCGGCGGGCCTGCGCCGGAAGCGTCCCTTCCGACTCCGGACGTGCCCCCTGCGGCAGAACCGGAGCCTGCGCCGCTGGAGCCTACGCCGGAGGAACTGGCAGCCCGCCAAATCGACAGCCTGCTTGCCTCCATGACGCTGGAAGAAAAGGTGGGCCAGCTGTTTTTCGTCCGCTGTCCGGCAGAACACGCCGCTGAGGACGTCTCGTCCTATCACTTGGGCGGCTACCTGCTCTTCGGCAGGGATTTCAAGGACAAAACCGCCAATGAGATCATTCAGACCATCCGAAGCTATCAGCAATCCGCCGCCATCCCCCTGCTGATCGGCGCGGACGAAGAAGGCGGCACTGTGGTCCGGATCAGCTCCAATCCCCGCATCCGCAGCGAAAAGTTCGCCTCGCCCCAGCGGCTCTATGCGCTGGGCGGCATGGACCGGATCCTTGCAGACACGGAGGAAAAGGACGCCCTCCTCTCCGCACTGGGGATCAACGTCAATCTGGCGCCTGTGGCGGATGTGTCCGCCGACTCCGGAGATTTCATCCATCCCCGCACACTGGGGCAGGACGCCGCCGCCACGGCAGACTATGTGGCAGCGGTGACCGCGCAGATGGCTGCCGACCGGATGGGCAGCGTTCTGAAGCACTTCCCCGGCTACGGCAGCAATGTGGATACCCACACCGGCATCGCCGTGGACAGCCGGCCGCTGGAGCAGTTCCGCGCCGGTGATTTCCTGCCCTTCCAAGCCGGCATCGCAGCCGGAGGAAGCCGTACTGCCGTGCTGGTCAGTCACAACATCATGGAAGCTCTGGACCCTGCGCTTCCCGCCTCCCTCTCCCCTGCCGTCCATCAGCTGCTGCGGCAGGAGCTGGGCTTTGACGGCGTGGTCATGACGGACGATCTGGCCATGGACGCCGTCAGCGCCTACGCCGAAAACGGCGCCGTGGCGGTGCTGGCGCTTCAGGCGGGGAACGATCTGGTGGTCACCACGGATTACCGCACCCAGATCCCCAAGGTTCTGGAGGCGGTGGAAACGGGGGACTTGGCGGAAGCGGTGGTTGACGCCGCCTGCCGTCGGGTGCTGACATGGAAGCAGTCCTTGGGGCTGTTGACACCCGAATCTTGAGTACGTATCGTATTTTCTACTCCATAAAATACAAATTGATATCTTCCAAACCGGCATTTCCGCCTTCATCTCACCATTGGAAAGGACGTTTTCCACATGAAAACAGAAAAGCTCTATTACGCTGACGCCTTCATTTCCGAATTTCCCGCCACGGTTTTGTCCTGCGAACCGGGGAAATCCGGCTGGCAGGTGGTGCTGGACTGCACCGCCTTTTATCCCGAGGGGGGCGGCCAGCCTGCCGATCACGGCACGCTGGGCGCCGTCCATGTCACGGATGTCCATGAAAAAGACGGGGTCATTTTCCACACCTGCGACTGGCCTGTGGAAACCGGTGCCCTCGTCACCGGACGCATCGACTGGCCCCGCCGTTTCGACCACATGCAGCAGCACTCCGGCGAGCACATTCTTTCCGGCATCCTCTGCGCCGATTATCACTGTGACAATGTGGGCTTTCACATGGGCGCCGACACCGTCACCATCGACTATAACGCCGACATCAGCTGGGAGCAGGCGCTGGCTGCCGAGCGAAAGGCCAACGAGATCATCTGGGCCGACCGGGAGGCGGACATCTCCTTCCCCGGACCGGAGGAGCTGGAAGCCCTGAACTACCGCAGCAAAAAGGAGCTGACGGGGGCCGTCCGCATCGTCACCTTTCCGGAGGCAGACTGCTGTGCCTGCTGCGGCACCCACGTGCTGCGGGCCGGTCAGGTGGGACTGGTGAAGATCCTCTCCTGCCAGAAATTCCGGGAGGGCGTCCGCATGGAGATTCTCTGCGGCCGGCGGGCGCTGGACTATCTGAGCCGGACCTACGATCAGGCAAAATCCATCGGGCAGCACCTGAGCGTGAAGCCGCAGGACACGCTGGCTGCCGTGGAGCGGCTCTCGGAAGAGCTGGCGGAAGCCAAGGCCAGAGCCGGAGCGCTGGAAGCCGCTGTCTTTGACGCCATCGCCGCGGAACACGCAGGAAAGGGCGACGTTCTTTTGTTTCAGCCTCCCATGAAGGGAGACAGCGTCCGCCGCCTTGCCGACGCGGTGTCCCGCCGTTCCGGCGGTCTTGCCGCCGTCTTTGCCGGAGAAGGCGAACAGTTCGCCTACGCGCTGGTACAGTCTGAGGGGCAGGATCTTTCCTCTCTGGTAAAAACCATGAACCAGACCCTCCATGGCCGCGGCGGCGGCCGGAACGGCTTTGCACAGGGCAGCGTGCAATCGGACCGGACTGCCATCGAAACATTTTTCAACAAATAAGGAGACCGCACATGCAGTATTATGTGATCGAATGGGACCACGAGGAAGAAGACGAGCCGTGGAAGCTCTATCTGGAGCTGGACAGCCGCGGCTGCCCGCGGCGGAAGGTGGAGGTTTACCGGGTGGGCCTCTACCAGCCCTTTGATGATCTGGAAGGCCCTCCCATGGACCCGCGGGAAGCTGCCGGAGCCGAGGGCGATGTGACCCCCTTGAATCGGGTGCAGTTTGAGGATGTCTGGGAACAGAGCCGCCAGATGCCTGACGGGTTCATGGGTCTGTTTTTCTGAGGAAAGGCGGGGACGGTTCATGCTGAGCGCTGACAGCTATCAGCTGGTCATTGAAAAATTCCTGCAAAACCTGCAAAACGGGACCCTGCGGCCCAATGACAAAATCTATTCGGAAAACCAGCTGGCCCGCAGTCTGGGAATTCCAAGGGCGCAGGTCCGCGAGGTCTATGCCGCGCTGTCCCTTCTAGGCGTGCTGTACGGGCAGCAGGGCAAGGGAACCTTTCTGGGCGGAGGCGACATCAGCCAAAGCTCCAAAATCCTGTACCTCATGACACTGACGGCGGAGGAAAACGTGCAGGACACGCTGTCCGTCCGCCGGATTCTGGAAACCGGCGGCGCGCAGGCCGCCGCTCAAAACCGCACAGAAGCGGATCTGGAAGCACTGCGGGGCTTTGCCTCGGTCATCGAACAGAGTCGGGACCCGCAGGCGCTGACAGAGGCCGATACCGCCCTTCACGCCCAGCTGCTCAAGGCGACCGGAAATCCCCTGCTTCACGGGCTGTTTCAGATCGTGGCGGGGTATATGGCCCGCATCTCTCTGGCCCATTGGACGCAGATCCTGCAAACAGGGCCGGAGCACCTGTCCGACTATATCCGCCAGCATTGGGCGCTGGTGCAGGCTGTGGAGCAGCGGGACGGCAGCCGCCTCCAAACGCTTCTGATCCACCATTTCAACACACTGGAGCAGAATCTCACCATCTTTCACTGAGGCAGAGGGGGTTTCCCTCTGCCTCTCAGCTTGTCGCCAAGTTTTCCACACTTGTCAACAACTTTTCTGAAAAACCGCCTTGTGAACCGTCCTTCTTCGCGGTAGGATGCAGATACAAAGGAGTTGATGTTCATGACCGGAACCATGCAAGCTGTGGTCAAGACCGCTGCCGCCGCCGGCAGCATTGCCATGCAGACCCTGCCCATCCCTCAGCCCGGCCCCCGTGAAATTCTGGTGCGGGTCAAGGCTGCCGCCGTCTGCGGCACGGACGTCCATATCCGCCGCTGGAACCCGTGGGCTCAGGCCCGAATGAACCCGCCTGTGGTGATCGGCCACGAATTTTCCGGAGAGGTGGTGGAGACCGGTTCCGAGGTGCGGACCGTGCGCGTAGGCGACCGGGTCTCCGCGGAATCCCACATCCCCTGCAACACCTGTCCGATCTGCCATGAGGGCAACCGCCATGTCTGCCCCAATACCCGCTGCATCGGCGTTCATCAGGACGGCTGCTTTGCCCAGTACATCGTCATTCCCGAGGAGATCGCTTTTGTCTACAACGACCCTTCCCTTCCTTGGGAACAGCTGGCGCTGATGGAGCCGCTGGGGGTGGCGGTCCACGGGATCACGGATGTTCCTCTGGCAGCCAAAACCGTGGCCATCATCGGCGCCGGACCGCTGGGGCAAATGGGGATCCTCACGGCGCGCCTGACCGGCGCTGCCCGCGTGATCGTGCTGGAGCCTGACCGGAAACGGGCAGCCCTTGCCGAAAAGCTGGGCGCCGACCATGTGATCGACCCGCTCAGTGAGGACCCCGTTGCCGCTGTCAAAGCCCTGACCGGCGGCTTTGGCCCTCATGTGGCTGTGGATTTCTCCGGCAGTCAGGCAGGTCTTGCCGCCGCCATGCAGTATCTGAGACCGGAAGGGCAGCTGACCTGTGTGGCGCTGCCGGATCAGCCCGTTTCCGTCAGCATTTCCGACTTTGGCTATCGGGGCTGCTCCATTCGGGGCATTGCGGGCCGGCGGATGTATGAAAACTGGGAGGAGATTCGTGGACTTCTGGATCGGGGACTGGACCTTTCCCCCATTGTGACCCACCGGCTGCCCCTTCAAGAGTTTGCACAGGGGCTGGACCTGACGGAACAGGGCGCCTGCGGAAAATGCATCCTGCTGCCCTGACGCCTTTTCCACAAAATCAGCGCCCCCGTGGAAAACTCCACGGGGGCGCCTGCTGTCAAAAGGCTGTTTGCTGTTCTCAGACCACAAGGAAGAACTTAATCAGGAACAGCACGGAAATCACATAGGTCAGCGCAGAAACATCCTTGGCTTTTCCGGAGAACACCTTGATTACCGTAAAGGAGATCAGTCCCAGACCAATGGCGTGGCCGATGGAACCGGAGATCGGCATACCAATCAGCATCAGGGAAACCGGCAGCATCTGATCCATGTCGCCAAAGTCCACATTTTTCAGACCCATCAGCATCAGCACGCCCACGTAAATCAGCGCCGCGGAGGTTGCGGCAGCGGGAATGATCGCCGCAATGGGGGCAATGAAGATGCAGGCGAGGAACAGCACGCCGGTGGTGAGGGCCGTAAGACCCGTGCGGCCGCCGGCCTCCACGCCGGAGGCAGACTCCACAAAGGTGGTCACGGTAGAAGTACCGGTGCAGGCGCCGGCCACCGTGCCGATGGCGTCGGACAGCAGCGCTTCCTTCATGTTGGGCATGTTGCCCTCCTGATCCACCATGCCGGCACGGGAGGCAGTCCCCACCAGCGTTCCGATGGTATCGAACATATCGATCATGCAGAAGGTAATCACCAGCGTAATCACCGTGAACCAGCCCACATCCAGCAGGCCCTTGAAATTGAACTTGAAGAAGGTGGTGGACATCATGTCACCGAAGGGGGGCACAAAGGAGGCCGTTGCCAGCGCGCCGAAGGGATTGGTTCCCAAAAAGACGAAGGAACCGATCCAGTAGATGACGGAAGCCACCAGCATCCCCAGCAGCACGGCCGCCTTGACGCCCTTCTTAGCCAGAATCACCATGACAAACACGCCCGCAAACATGGTGACCACCGTCAGCACCATGGTGCGGTATCCCGCATCCCCCATGGACGCCTTGATGACACTGGGGGTCAGCGCGCCGAAAAAGTCCCGCATGACAAAGAACGGAGCGGCAAAGCCGTTGCCCTCGCAGTAAACGCCCACATTGGATCCGAGGCCGATGTTCATCAGCATGATGCCGATGGCCGGAGCAATGCCCAGCCGGACACCCAGCGGAATGGCCTCCACGATCTTTTCCCGGATGTTCAGAACGGACAGGGCAATGAACACAATGCCCTCGATCAAAATGATGACCAGCGCGGCCTGAAAGCTCTCTACATACGTCATGCCCGTCAGGCCCACGATGTTGCTGACCACCACGGCAAAGAAGCTGTTGAGTCCCATGCCGGGCGCCAGTGCGAAGGGCTTGTTGGCCAAGAAGGCCATGCAGAACATCGCAATGGCAGAAGCGATGCAGGTAGCCATGAACACGCCGTTCCACAGCGCGGACCCCGTATCAAAATTGGTCAGCAGATTGGGGTTGAGCGCAATGATGTACGCCATGGTCATGAAGGTGGTAAGACCTGCCAGAATCTCTGTGCGGACTGTGGTTCCATTTTCCTTGAGTCGAAAAATTTTCTCCATACTCTCCCTCTTTCCTTCTGTTTTTGTCCAAATCAAACAATTTGTTTTGGGCAAAAACAGTTTTTGTATTCTTATCATACAAAACATTCTTCCAAAAAACAATTGACTCACCGCATAAAAAGGTCAACCCTTTTTCGTGAATTTTGCAAACTTTCCGCCATTGCGCAGGCAGACCGCTCCGGAATCCCCTTCCGCTGCCGGATCAGGTCCTCCGGTCAAAAACCATCTCCGCAAAAGGGAATCACCGGTTCCTTTGGAAATGGGTGCCGTAATAATACTCCAGCCGGCGGTACTGCTCCAAGGCCGCCTGACCGGCCGCGTCCAGCGTTTCGGTGAAGGCCCCGCCTTGCACATAGCCTCCCACCGTGGTAATGGCGGGCACCTGTTCCCAGATCTCCCGGGTAGCCTGAGTCCATGCGTTTCCCTCCCAGCCGCACAGGTCAAAGAGCAGATCCATCAAAAAGCAGGAGGACACATCCGGACCCTCGCCTGTAAAAGAATGGCCGAGGACCTCTTCTGCGGCGTCATTGGCCCAGAGGAAATATCTGGTCCCGTAATAGTTGTAGAAGCCCTCCTCCGTGGAGGTGTCCAGATTGACCCCCAGCTCCTGATAGGCGGAGTTCCCGTCGCCGAACCAGGGCTTGTGATCGCCGAAGCCCATCACCACCACGGGCCGCTCCTCCGCGGCAAACCGGTCCAGCAGCTTCCGCAGCTGCTCTGCCGTGTCGGAAATCGAGCCCAGATAATTATCCACAATGTTGGTGGTTTCTGTGGAATACCGGCCGTCCGTATAATGCTTGCCCCGCCAGACGCGCTCCGTATCATAGGGACCGTGGCCCTGATACGTCACGTTGAAGGAAAAGTAGGGATTTCCCTCCCCGTCCCGATTTTCCTCGTAGAGACGGAAAATCTCAGGAAACAGCACATCGTCCGTGGCAATGCCGCCGGTATACAGGTCGTGAAAGCGGTTTTCATAGTAGTAATAGGTGGGAATGCCCAGATAGCCGTTGACATTACGGCGGTTGTAAAACCACTCATAACTGGGATGGCTGCCCTCCACCGTATAGCCCTGCTCCTGAAAATACCAGCCGTAGGAGTTGGTGTTGGTCCGGTAATTCCACTGGTCGGCAAATCCCGTCAGCACCGCCCGCTCCGTGTTGACGGTGCCGCCGGCAAAAATATTGGTCAGCAGATTGCCGGAATAGCTTTCCGCCTCAATGGCATGATAGGTCTCATATGCCCGCTCCCAGTCGATCCCCGGAATGTCCTGAAAGAGAGAAAAATCCGCAAAGGCCTCCAGCTGCAAGGTGATGATGTCCACCTTTTCCCCCTCAGGAATCCCCTGATCCTCATAGGATGCCAGCAGCGCTTCGGCTTCCGCCTCCTTATATCCCTCCGGCACCTTGATGGTGCCGTCCACAAAGCTGTGGAGAAAGGGATAGACAAATCCCTTGGACAGGTAGACCTGCGTGGAGGACCAGCGGTTGATCATGTCGAAATTCTGAGTCCGGTTGCGGTAGACGTCATCGTCCGTGCACACGTTCCACAGCGGCACCCACAGCAGCGCCGCCGCCAGCACCAGCGGAATCCGGACCTTCCACCGCAGCCGGCCCCGTACCAGAAACAGCAGAAACAGCGTTCCCAGCAGAATGCAGAGCAGGCCGAACCAGATCCGCTTGTCCGGTGTCAGATCATAGTCCGCAGTCACGGCAATGGCCCCTGCCTCCCGAATGTGGCGCAGGTCTTCAAACATCAGGGGATCATCCCGAAACCGCAGCTTATAGTAATTCCCCAGAGAAAACCCGAACACCACCGCGCCGGTGATCAAAAACGCCGCCCACGGCCGGCCAACCAGTCCATACACCAAAAACAGCGTCAGCACCACCGGAGCAATGTTCAAAACCGCGATCAGCGGATGCTGAAAATAGCTTTTCATCAGCACATCCGGATAATCTCCATAGGCAAACAATAAAGACAATCCACCCAGGCACACACCCGCCAGAAGCAGAATTCCCCCGTTCCAAAGCCAGTAGGCTGTCCGCTTTCCTGCGGAAAGGCCGGTATCGGTCCTTTGGAAAAGCCAAAAGTTTTTCAAATAGGTCACCTCATTTGTGGAAAAATCAAGGGGTTTCCGGAAACTCCCCCGCGTGTTCCTGAAAAAACGCCGCAAACGTCCGGACATTTTCCACATCCGTCCATCGACAAGTGGAAACCGGTGTCCGGTCCAGATCATAGACGCGGGCATCCCGCAGCGCCAGCAGCAAGGGAGAATGGGTGGCAATCACAAACTGACAGCCGTAAAACCGGACGGAATCCTCCAGAAAGCGGGCCAGCTCCAGCTGCATCCGGGCAGAAAGACTGTTTTCCGGCTCATCCAGCAGATAAAGCCCCCGCTCGCCAATGTGGCGGGTGAAATACAAAAAACCGCTCTCCCCGTTGGATTTCCCGGGCACATCCCGCATCAGACGGTGATTCACATAGCTGGAAGCGCTGTGCCGCTGGGCCTCCACCACCTTCCGCAGCTCGTCCAGATCCTCCAGAGACCGCATCTGCATGCTGGAATACCGCTTGTCCGTATATTCCTTCAGCAGCTCCCGCCGGCTGGCTGCGATGTTCTCGTTCATGCAGCGGAAATCCAGCAGATCATCAAAGACATCATCACTGGTAATGACCCGGCTGACGGACCGGACCGCTTCGTCAAAGGCATGGCCGGTCTCCGCCCGGCACATCTCCAGATATGCTCCATAAAAGGAACTGCGGTTGAATACCGCTCCCCGCCTGAGCGCCAGCTTTTCCCCGATCAGGTTCAGCAATGTGGTTTTCCCGCTGCCGTTGCCGCCGCAGAGGATGGTAACGGGGGCAAACTCCAATCCGGAAAGCGCCCTGTTCTGAAAGACGCCGAAGGGATAGCGGCTGCCGTAGCAGGTCCGCTTCTGTTCCGGATCTTTATCCAGAAAAGCCCATTCCCTCTCCTCACCGGGCAGGGAAAATGACTCCAGATACAACACTCCATCTCCTCCGTTTCCATGCCAATCTCCATTGCAGAGGAAAGCACAACAGGGCGGGATATCCCGCCCTGCTGAACTGACAAAAATGGCGTCACTGCTTTTTCAGGGAACCGCCGTGCTCCGGTGTGTGGTCAGACAGAGCCTAGCTGCCGTCAATAGGCCAGCTTCTCCCGCAGATAGTTTTTCAATTCGCTGATGGGCAGACGCACCTGCTCCATGGTATCACGGTCACGGACGGTGACGCAGTTGTCGCCCGCCTTCTCCGCATCGCCGACGGTGTCGAAATCCACGGTGATGCAGTACGGCGTACCGATCTCGTCCTCCCGGCGGTAGCGCTTGCCGATGGAGCCGGTCTCGTCAAAGTCCACCATCCACTCTTTGGAAAGCTCCGCCTGAATCTCCCGGGCCTTTTCGCTGAGCTTCTTGGAAAGCGGCAGCACCGCGCACTTGAAGGGCGCCAGAGCGGGATGGAAATGCATCACCACGCGGACGTCGTTCTTGGCCTCGTCCACGACCTCTTCGTCATAAGCCTCGCACAAAAATGCCAGCACCACACGGTCTGCGCCCAGAGACGGCTCCACCACGTAGGGGATATAGTGCTCGCCGCTCTCCTGATCGAAATAGGTCATGTCCACGCCGGAGGTATTCTGATGCTGGGTCAGGTCATAGTCGGTGCGGTCCGCCACGCCCCACAGCTCGCCCCAGCCGAAGGGGAACATGAATTCAAAGTCCGTGGTAGCCTTGGAATAGAAGCACAGCTCCTCGGGGTCATGATCCCGCAGACGCAGGTTTTCATCGGCCATCTTCAGATCCAGCAGCCACTGGTGGCAGAAGTTTCTCCAATACTGGAACCACTCCAGATCCGTGCCGGGCTTGCAGAAAAATTCCAGCTCCATCTGCTCGAATTCCCGGGTGCGGAAGGTGAAGTTGCCGGGGGTGATCTCATTGCGGAAGGACTTGCCGATCTGGCAGACGCCGAAGGGCAGCTTGCGGCGGGTGGTGCGCTGGACATTGTTGAAGTTCACGAAAATACCCTGTGCGGTTTCCGGACGCAGATAAACGGTGTTCTTGGCATCCTCGGTAACGCCCTGAAAGGTTTTGAACATCAGGTTGAACTGGCGGATATCGGTCCAGTTATGCTTGCCGCAGGAGGGGCAGGGGATCTGATGCTCCGCTACGAACGCCGCCATCTCCTCCTGAGAAAAGGCGTCGATGGGCTTGGGCAGCACAAAGCTGTTGGCCTGACACCAGTCCTCGATGACCTTATCGGCCCGGAAGCGCTCCTTGCACTCCTTGCAGTCCATCAGAGGATCGGAAAAGCCGCCCAGATGGCCGGAAGCCACCCATGTCTGCGGATTCATCAGGATGGCGGAATCCTGTCCCACGTTATAGGGATTCTCCTGCACAAACTTTTTCCACCATGCCTTCTTCACGTTGTTTTTCAGCTCTACGCCCAAAGGACCGTAGTCCCACGTGTTGGCAAGGCCGCCGTAGATCTCGCTGCCGGCAAAGATGAAGCCTCTGTTTTTGCACAGGGCCACGATCTTTTCCATGGTTTTCTCGGTGTTTTTCATGTCTGTCGTCTCCTTTTCCGGATTGGCTCAAGACAAAAAAGCGCCCTGAGCCGGTTGTCGGCTCAGGGCGAATCAAATCTGATCCGTGGTTCCACCTGAATTCGCATCTGGCTGATGCGCACTCTTGCCCGGTAACGGCGGGGGCCGGCGAAGCATTTCCGCTTCGCAGCTCAAAGGTGCCTTCTCCCCTTTTTCCGCGGGAACTCGCACCGTCCGTCCCCTCTCTGACGCGAAAAAACAAGGATACTCTTCCTTTTCACAGCTTTTGCATTTGAATGCCACTGTATCATGTTTTCAAAACAATGTCAAGAACTTCTCCCCGAAACCGGACGCGGCGGCTCAATCCATCCCGTCTGCCTCCGTCAAAGCAGGGAGTGACTCTGTGGAATGCGCCGTCACCGGCAGAGCGGGGGTCAGGCAGGCAAAATCAAAGCTGTCTGCCAGAGCCTCCAGATTTTCAGCGGAGAAGGAGCCGGAGGAGAAGATATCGTCCAGATCCGTCTCCGTGCCCGCCAGCACGTTCAAAGAGACGACGGAATCCGGCAGCTCCGCCAGCACCAGCGCTTTGTCCGGCCCCAGCGCCAGCGTCACCTGCCGACCGCAGGCCGACTCATAAGTCCACTCCTCATAGGCGGACGCATCCCCCACGTTCAAAATGACCTCGTTGAAGGTCCCCCGCACATACCGGCTGAACTGATAGTCCACCTGACCGTAATCCGGCAAACGATACGCCCCGTCGTAATGCAGCGTCCCGTCCTCATAGAAGTAAGCGCTGTACACCTCATGACCCTGAAAAGCCGCTGCCACCGTGTCCCAGATCTCCGGAGCTTCATAGACGTCAAACAGCGCCGTATGCAGCCGCAGGCCGTACTTTTCCACAATTTCATCCACTTTGTTGGTCATTTCCCGATTATACGCCTGATACAATCCATATCCTTCAGGAACACTCCCTGTGCGGTCCGCTTCCCGTGCCGCCGCCTCCACATCATAGGACTCCAGAAAGGTCTGCCACTCCGCCGTTGCCTTTCCCTCCGGCGTATCCAGATAACCGGAAAGGCTGATGGCATCCGCCTGCGACGATATCTCCTCCATCGTGCCCACGGAGATCTTCTCCGGCAGCAGCCAGCTCCGCAGTCCGAACAGATCCGACGCCACCGCCGCGGTGGACAGTCCCGCCAACAGCAGGATTGCAGCGGCAGCCGTCAGCAAGTTCCGGGGCAGCCGGCGCCGCTTGACGGACGCATACGTCTCCCACCGGATCTCCGAAGAAGAATGGACCTGCGAAAAGGTCCTTTGATAAAGCTCCCGCATCTCCATCTCACAACACCTCCGTCAACCGTTTTTTCAACAAGGCTCTGGCGCGGGAGAGCCGTGTGGTGACCGCCGACTGGCGGATCCCCAGAATCTCCCCGATTTCCTTTGTGGAATATCCCTCGTAGTAAAAAAGATACAGCACGGTCCGGTAGGACTCCGGAAGCGCCAGCACCTCCCGATACAGCTCCTGCTGCTCCGGCGCTTCAAAAACCGGCTCCGGAACGGAATCCAGAGGCACCCGCCGCTTCCTCCACGTGCTTTTTGTCAGGTCTCTGCCGGCGTTGACCGTCACACGGATCAGCCAGCGGCGCAGATGCTCCGGGCCTGCAAAGGGTTTCTCTTCCAGAAAAAGCCGCAGAAACACCTCCTGCACCACATCCTCGGCATCCTGCGGACTGCCGGCAGCGTGCAGGGCAACGCGGTATACCAGATCCTGATAATGCCCCACGGCATCCATGAAATTCTCCCGTTCCATACCGGTCTCCTGTTTTGAAAGCTTTCATCTATCATACGATCCTGATGCCGGTTTTGTCACGAAAAAAAGAACTGCCCGAAAAATTTCGGGCAGTTCCTGCGGATTTACTTTTTGTCCCTGTCGTAAGCCACGATCACACGGCGGTTGGGATCGATGCCGGTAGAGTAGGTGGTCACGCCGGGAACCTCCTGCAGCGCGGTGTGAATCACATGGCGCTCATAGGCGTTCATGGGCTCCAGCGTGACGCTGCGGCGGTACTTGACCACCTTGCCGGCCACCTTATGGGCCAGATGCTGCAGGCTCTGCTCCCGCTTTTCCCGATAGCCCTCCGCATCCAGCTGGACACGGACGCGGCCGCCGGTACGGTTGACCGCATAGCTGGTCAGCTGCTGAATGGCATCCAGCGTCTCTCCCCGCCGGCCGATCAGGGCGCCCAGATTTTCGCCCTCCAGAAACACCTTGTAGCGGCCCTTTTCCGGCTGATAGACCTTGATCCGGGCACTGCTGCCCATCTGCTCCAGCAAACCGGTCAGGAACTTGCGGATGGCCTGCGCTTTCTCGTCATCCACCTCTTCTCCTGCCTCTGCGGAACCCCCGCAGGCAGGCTGAGACGGTGCATGTTCAGCAGGTGCGGGCTTTTCCGCCTGCTTCTCCGGCTTCTTTTCCGGGGCCTTGGGCCTCCGGACCTCTTCAGGCTCTTTGCGCAAAGCGGGCTGCGCCGCTTTTTCCTCTTCCTCGGGACCATAGCTGACACGGATTCTGGCAGGGCAGCTGCCAAGGCCCAAAAATCCGGATTTGGCCCGCTCCAGAATCTCCACAGACACATCGTCCCGATCCATTCCCAGTTGAGCCAGCGCCTTGCTGATGGCTTCTTCCTCGTTTTTGCCCGTTACGTCAATATATGCTCTCATAACGGCTCCTCATTCCTTCTCTTCATAGCGGTCGGCCTTATAAGCCCGTCCGCGGGCATAGGGGCGGTTGCCGACGCGGCCCGCCTCGGTGGTGCTGGTGCCGGCCTTCGCGGCCTTGGCAGCCTTGGCAGCCTGCGCGGCCTTCTGCTTTTCCCTCAGGGTCTGCTTGTGCGCTTCCTGATGCTTGCGCTCTTCCTGCTGTCTGCGGCCCTCCTCCATCCGCTTCTGGCGGTCGGCCTGACGGGCTTCATAGCGGGCGTTTTCCTCTTCCTCGATCTTCTTGTTGAAGAACTTGGTCATAATTACTTCCTGAATCAGAGAGAACACGCTCTGCGCAATCCAGTACACACCCAGAGCGGCAGGCATAATAAAGCCGATATACACGGACATCAGGGGCATCATGTACATCATGGCCTTCATGGAGCCGCCGTTGGCAGCCTGATTGGGCTGGCTCTTCATGGTATACATGCTCATGAACAGCTGGAACAATCCGGCCAGAACGGGAATCAGGATCAGACCGATCACCGCCAGAGAGAAGGTGAAGTTCTTCACCATATCCCATGGAACCGCGGCCAGATCCATGCCAAGGAAATTATAGTTGAGATTGATCCATCCGTCCACGCCTTCCGCTACCTGCGGGCACTGGCTGGTGATGGCCCGCACCAGACCGATCTGACCGTAGGCGGAGAAGTCTACCGCGTCCTTTGTGGTCATGGTCAGCGCACTGATGTCCACACCGGCGGCGGCAGCCTTGTCCAGAAGGCCCAGCGCGGTCTCCTTGGAGATCATCATAAAATGGGTAATGGGCTGGCGGATGATGGAGTACAGGGCGATCAGAATGGGCAGGGGCAGAAAACTCCACAGGCAGCCGGACATGGGATTGATGCCCTCTTCCGTGTAAAGCCGCTGCATTTCCTCCTGCATCTTCGCCTGATTATTGGCGTATTTCTTCTGGATCTCCTGCATTTTACCGGACATGCGGCTCATGCGGATCATGCTCTTCTTCGACTTGATCTGGAAGGGCAGCATGATAAGCTTGATGGCAAGGGTAAAGAGGATAATGGCGACGCCGTAGGATCCGGTCAGATTGTAAAACAGCTTGACCAGCGCGGCGAAGGGGACACAAATGTAGTATCCAAGGGTTGCAAACATACAACGTTCCTCCAAAATATAATCGGGTTCAGGCAAAAAAGAGATGCCCTGTCAAAACAGGAGAACCGGAGAACGCATACAGGTTTCCGGTTCCGCACCGCATCAGACAAAGCCTCCATGCACCACGGGCTTTTCCGCAAAGCGCGCAGAAAAGCCCCGCCTGACCCAGCCGCCAAGGCGGCATTGACCGGCAGCCTGTGCCGCCGGCAGCAGAACAAGGGGGAGAGTGCGTCTCCTCCCCGTCCTTTCAGGGTACGGGGTCATATCCACCTTTATGGAACGGATTGCAGCGGAGAATCCGCTTGAACGCCAGCCAGCCGCCCTTGAGCGCGCCGTATTTTTCAACGGCCTCCAGAGCGTATTGGGAACAGGTAGGAATATAATTGCAGCAGCGCGGCCGGTACGGAGAAATCGCCGTTTGATAAAACCGGATCAACAGCATCATCAGCTTTTTCACGGCTTGTCCTCCAGCAGCTCCAGCTTCCTGCACAATCTGCAAAAAGTCTCATTAAGCTCCTTCCATGAAACCGTTGCCGTGCGGCCCCGGGCCACCAGAATCAGGTCATACCCCTGCTTGAGCTGCCCGCTGTTGAGCCGGTAGACTTCCCGCAGGCGGCGGCGCGCCCGGTTGCGGACCACAGCATGTCCCAGCTTTGTGGACGCGGTCAGCCCCAGCCGGTTTCTGCCCAGCTTGTTTCTGCGGCAATAGATGACCATGCCGCTGCCAACCGCCGACTTTCCTTTCTGGTACAGCCGCCGGAACTCATAATTCTCTTTGATCGTGACCGCTCGCTTCATACTCTTCCCCTTAACACAAACCCAAACAGGGACGGAGGAATCTTACACAATTCCCGCCGTCCCATAAGGCGTCTGTTCAAGTGTCTCCCGCGCTTCCGTGTCCGTATTAGTAGGACAGACGAGCGCGGCCCTTGGCGCGGCGGCGGGCCAGGACCTTGCGGCCGTTGGCGGTAGCCATTCTCTTGCGGAAGCCGTGGACCTTCTGGCCGTGCAGCTTCTTGGGCTGATAGGTACGTTTGGTAGCCATGCTGAGACACCTCCTGTCAGATTTCCGGTCATGTTTCCATGACGCTTACTCGACACCGCTTTCTATGAAACCGGCGCAGTAAATGATTTCAGGCGCCTGTTGACGCGTAGGCTAGTATAACATATTTTCACAAAACATGTCAATATAAACTTCAAATTTCAAGAAAACTCCTGTTTTTCCGTTCTTTTCTCCCGCAAAATCCAAAATATGGTGGTCCTTTTATGAAAAGCGTCTATATCTGGTCTCTCCGCCCGTTCATATTTTTCAATTCTTATTATTAGAATAAGTATTGCGTCCGATTCGTTTTTTTGCTATAATACTTCATATTGTTTTGTTATTATCTACTAGAGAGAGGTGCATCTTTTTGAATTCAGTCGCTGACGTGTGGGCCATCGTCCTGCAACAGCTGAAAAAAGAACTCTCGGAAACCACCATCGCCGCTTTTTTTGACGAGCTGGAGGCGGTGGATATCCGGGGAAATACCTTCATCCTCCATTGCGCCAATGATTTCAAGAAGGGTTACATCGAATCCCTGTATCTGAAAAACATCAAGGACGGGCTCCGTGATATTTTCTCCACGGATTTTGAAGTCCAGATTCTGGACGACGTGGCCTTCGCCGAATTCAACGGCAGCACGGTCCGCAAGCAGAGCGACCGCTTTACCTCCGATGAATTTACCTTTGATACCTTCGTGGTGGGTCCCTCCAATAAGCTGGCTTACGCCGCCTCGCAGGCGGTGGCGCAGCATCCTGCCCAGAATTACAATCCCCTGCTGATTTACGGGGATTCCGGTCTGGGCAAAACCCACCTCATCTACGCCATTGCCAACGTGATCCGCCGGAACGACCCTCTCTCCAAAATCGCCTACGTAAAGGGCGACGACTTCACCAACGAGCTGGTGGACGCCATCCGGGAGGGAAAGACCGCCGAAATGCGGGAAAAATACCGGCAGGCGGATCTGCTGCTGGTGGACGATAT
This sequence comes from Dysosmobacter sp., assembly GCA_026169195.1. Lineage (GTDB taxonomy): Bacteria > Bacillota > Clostridia > Oscillospirales > Oscillospiraceae > Oscillibacter. The sequence goes on from JAPFEH010000047.1 coordinate 16,750, forward strand.
TCAGTTCATCGCCGGCAAAAAGCAGACGCAGGAGGAATTCTTCCACACCTTCAACAATCTTTATGAATCCGGCCGCCAGATCGTCCTGACCTCGGACCGTCCCCCTTCTGAAATGACCCAGCTGGAGGACCGCCTCCGCACCCGTTTCGAGTTGGGACTGCTGGTGGACGTGGCTCCTCCCGACTTTGAGACCCGTCTTGCCATCGTTAAAAACAAAGCCGCCCTGCTGGGCATGGAGCTGCCGGATAAAATTTCCGCCTATATTGCGGAAAATGTCACTGCAAACGTCCGTCAGCTGGAAGGCACCATCAATAAAATCCTCGCCTACAAGGATCTGCTGGGCAACGATGCCGATGAAGACACCGTGACCCGCGCCATGCAGGATATTCTCAAACGCAGCAACGAATATATTCCCACACCGGAAGTCATTCTGGAATATATCTGCAAATATTACAGTCTGGAGGAGTCCGTCATCCGCGGACAGCAGCGCATTCGGGACGCGGTGCAGGCCCGTCAGATCGCCATGTATCTGATCCGCTCCATGACCAACCTGAGTCTGGACGAGATCGGCAAGGTCTTTGACAACCGGGACCACTCCACGGTGCTCTATTCCATCCAGCAGGTTGAGAAGAAAATGAAGAAGGAACCGGCCTTTGCCGAGACGGTCAAAGAGATCAAAACCAACATCAATTCCAAGCGCTGATTTTTCCACGTTTGCTGTGGAAAAGGAAAACTATTTTGTGGAAAACCTGTTGTCTGAAAATGCTGTTGAAAACCGTCCTCTTTTTTCCACAGGGGCTGTGGGCGGTCAAATCCTTGCAGTTTCAGGAGTTTTCCCCTTTTTCCACAGCTTTTTCGTCTACGACTGCTTTTTCTAAACAATTTAGTTCTTTTCTTTTGAAAAGCGACACACTCCATATGAGAGGGGAAGTCTACTATGATCAAATTCAGCTGCGAAAAGGTGCTGCTGCAAAGTGCCATTGCCGTTACCAGCCGCGCTGTGGCGCAGAAAAGCTCCATTCCCGCACTGGAAGGGCTGCTGCTCCATGCCGACCATCAGCTGACGGTGTCCGGCTACAATATGCAGACCGGCATCCGCACCAAAGTCGGCGCCGATGTCAGCGAAGGCGGCGACATTGTCCTCAATGCCCGCTTATTTGGCGACATTATCCGCAGAATGCCGGATGATATCGTCACCTTCACCGCCGACGAGCGGCAAATGGTCCACCTTTCCTGCGGAGACGCGGATTTTGACATTCTGGGTCTCAGCGCCGCGGATTATCCGGATCTTCCGGAAGTGGAGGACGAATATTCCGTTTCCATCCAGCAAAAGACCCTGCGGGCCATGATCGAAGAAGTTGCCTTTGCAGTTTCCACCAATGAAAGCCGTCCTGTGCATACCGGCGCGCTGTTTGAGATCAATGAAAAGGGGCTGACCATGGTAGCGGTGGACGGGTTCCGGCTGGCGGTCCGTCGGGAGCCGCTGGAAAAAATTGACGGAGGCGCCTTTTCCTTTGTAGCGCCCGGCGCCGCGCTGAACGAGGTCAAGAGCATCTGCGGCGATGTGGAGGATCTGGCCGCCGTGACACTGGGCAAGCGCCACATTCTCTTTGAAGTCGGTGACACGGAGCTGATCTGCCGCCGTCTGGAGGGAGAATTTCTGGATTACAAGAATGCCATCCCCAGAAAAAATCCCATTTCCGTGGTGGCGGATACCAAAACGCTGATCCAGAGCATCGACCGTGTTTCCGTGGTGATCTCGGAGAAGCTGAAAAGCCCTGTCCGGTGCGTCTTTGATCAGGATCGGGTACTGCTGTCCGCAAAAACCGGAAACGGAGAGGCAAAGGACGTCTGCCGCATTTCCGGCGACGGCGAGGGACTGGAGATCGGGTTCAACAACCGCTATCTGATGGAGGCCTTGCGGTATGCTCCGGCGGACACGGTGAAAATCGAGCTGAATACCGGCGTCTCCCCTGCTGTCATCGTGCCGGTGGAGGGAGAAGAGAATTTCCTTTATATGGTCTTGCCGGTGCGGCTGAAATCTGCTGAGTGAGGAGCGTTATGAAAACCATTACCATTACAACGGAATATATCAAGCTGCAGGATCTGCTGAAATTTGCAAACCTTGTGGAAACCGGCGGCATGGCAAAGGAATGTATCCAAGGCGGCGCGGTGACGGTGAACGGCGAGATCTGCACCATGCGTGGAAAAAAAATCCGCCCCGGCGACACCGTCCTGTTTGAAGGCGAGGAATTGACGGTTGCTTATGCGGATTGACCGTCTGGAACTGCAATCTTTTCGCAACTACGACTGTCAGCAGGTGGAGTTTGACGGCGGCTGCAACGTGATCTTCGGGGAAAACGCGCAGGGGAAAACGAATCTTCTGGAAGCGCTGGTGTTCCTCTCCTGTGGAAAATCTCCGCGGGCCAGAACCGATCGGGAGATGATCCGCTTTGATGCGCCTGCCGCCCGCCTGCTGGCATCGGTGTCGGCGAGAGAGCGGGAATTTCAGGTGCAGGCGGATCTGTTTCGGGACCGGCGGCGGAAGCTGTCGGTGAATCGGGTGCCTGCCAAAAACAGCGCGGCGCTTTCGCAGGTGTATCACACGGTGTTTTTCTGTCCGGAGGATCTGAATTTGATCCGGGAGGGCGCCGCCGCCCGCCGGAAGTTCATGGATACGGCTTTATGTCAACTTCGCCCCCGTTATGCGGCGGCGCTGGTGGATTATCACCGTGCCTATGAACAAAAGACAAGGATCCTGCGGGATGCAGAGGAACGTCCGGATCTGCTGGCGGCGCTGCCAGAGTTCAACGAACAGCTGGTGCGGCTGGGAGCTGTGCTGATTCATTACCGCTCCCGCTTTGTGCAGCGTCTCCATGAATATGCCGCCGCCAACCATGCCGAATGCTCCGGAGGACGGGAAACGCTGGCGCTTCAATATGCGACGGTGTCCACGGTGACCGATCCGGCGGCGGAGCCGGCGGTGGTGGCGGAGCAGCTGCGGGAGCATATGGCGCGCCATCAGACCGCGGAGCGGGCTTCCCGCCTGTGTCTGTCGGGACCCCATAAGGACGACATTCTGGTAAGCATTGACGGGCGGGACGCCAAGCAATACGCCTCTCAAGGCCAGACCCGCACGGCGGCGCTCGCCATGAAGCTGGCAGAGCGGGAGATCGATAAAAATGTGACGGGGGCGTATCCGGTTTTGCTGCTGGACGATGTGCTCAGCGAGCTGGACCCCCGCCGGCAGGAATTTGTCCTGAACCGCATTGACGGCGGACAGGTCATGATTACCTGCTGCGAGGATGACCGCCTGCCGCGGCTTCTGGGCGGCAGGGTGTTTCATGTGGAGCAGGGCGTGATCCGGTGAGGAACACGTTCCCGCAGAATCAGCGGAACAAGGTGCGGATATGAGGAAAAAAGTGGAATGGATCGCAGCAGCGCCGCTGGTTTGCTTTTTTCTGGATCGCATGCGGGAGGAATGACCATGTATCTTCATTTGGGACAAAACGAAATCATTCAGGACCACCGGATCATCGGGATTTTTGATCTGGACAAATGCTCCACCAGCAGGCGGACCAGAGAATATCTGGCGGCCGCGGAGCGGGAGAGCGTGGTGCTGGACATTTCCGGAGAGCTGCCCAAGTCCTTTGTGGTCTGCGATCATCCCTATCATGAGCAGATCGTTTATCTCAGCCAGCTGAACTCCTCCACCTTGAAAAACCGCGTGGAGAGCCGGAAGCTGGAGTTTTGACCGGTGCAGGAAACGCGTCGGGTTTGATGAGACAGGGCAGGAAGAATCGGGCCGGAACTGGCTCCGGCCCGGCTCTTCCTGTCTTGTAAAGAAAAAGCCACCCCCTTGAAAGGAGAAACAATATGGCAGAAAACGAAATTTTGAATTCTACGGCTGTGGATACGGAAAATGAATACGACGCCTCGGAAATTCAGGTGCTGGAGGGTCTGGAAGCAGTCCGTAAGCGTCCCGGCATGTATATCGGCTCCACCTCCTCCTCCGGTCTCCACCATCTGGTGTATGAGATCGTGGACAATGCCATCGACGAGGCGCTGGCCGGTTACTGCACCGAGATTCAGGTAATCATCAACGAGGGGGATACCATCACCGTGGTCGACAACGGCCGCGGTATTCCCGTGGACATTCAGTCCCAGACCGGCAAGCCCGCGCTGGAGGTGGTGTACACCGTTCTCCACGCCGGCGGAAAGTTCGGCGGCGGAGGCTATAAGGTCTCCGGCGGCCTCCACGGCGTGGGCGCTTCGGTGGTCAACGCCCTGTCCGAATGGCTGACGGTTCAGGTCCATCGGGACGGAAACATTTATGAAATGCGGTTTTCACGGGGACAGATCACGCAGGAAATGAAAATCGTGGGGACCACGGATCATACCGGAACCACGGTGACCTTCAAGCCGGATCCGGAGATGTTTGAAGATCTGGTCTATAACTATGAGACCCTCCATACCAGAATGCAGGAAGAGGCCTTTTTGAACGCGGGGCTGCGCATCACCATTGCGGACCGGCGGAACGCCTCCGCGGAAAAGCCGGAAAACCAGCGGTATCACTCCATGTGCTATGCCGGCGGCATTCGGGAATTCGTGACATGGATCAACAAGAGCAAGGACGTGCTGCACAAGGACGTCATTTACATGGCCGGAGAAAAGGACGGCTCCGTGGCGGAAGTGGCGATCCAGTATAACGACAGCTATAACGAGGTCATCTATTCCTTTGCCAACAACGTCCGCACGCCGGAGGGAGGCATGCACGAGGAGGGCTTCAAACGCGCCCTGACCAACGTGCTGAACAACTACGGCCGCAAGATCAAAATGCTCAAGGACGACGAGAAGGTCTCCGGCGAGGACTGTCGGGAGGGCCTTACCTGCGTCATCTCCGTGAAGCTCACCGACGCCCAGTTTGAAGGCCAGACCAAGGCGAAGCTGGGCAACAGTGAGATCCGGACGCTGGTCAATACGATCGTCTCTGACAAGCTGGATACGTTTTTGGAGGAAAATCCGCAGGTGGGCCGCATGATTCTGGACAAGGCCCTCACCGCCAACCGCGCCCGTGAGGCAGCCAAGAAGGCGCGGGAATCCATCCGCCGCAAAACCGCGCTGGGCGGCGCCGCCATGCCGGATAAGCTGCGGGACTGCAACGAGAACAACCCCGAGCTGACAGAGCTTTACATCGTCGAGGGTGACTCCGCCGGCGGCAGCGCCACACAGGGACGGGACAGCCGCTTTCAGGCCATCCTCCCCCTGTGGGGCAAGATGCTGAACGTGGAAAAGGCGCGGGCGGACAAGGTTTACGGCAACGACAAGCTCCAGCCTGTCATTACCGCGCTGGGCGCCGGCATCGGCGAGGAGTTCGACACCTCCAAGCTGCGCTATCACAAGGTCATCATCATGGCGGATGCCGATGTGGACGGCTCCCATATCCGCACCCTGCTGCTGACCTTCTTCTTCCGCTTCATGCGGCCTTTGATCGAGCACGGCTACGTGTATTCCGCCGTTCCGCCTCTTTACAAGCTGACCCGCGGCAAGACGACCCGCGTCGCCTTCTCCGATGAGGAGCGGGACGCCGTTTCCGCGGAAATGCGGGGCGGAAATCCCAATGTGAAGATCGACATTTCCCGCTTCAAGGGCCTTGGTGAAATGAATCCCCATGAGCTGTGGGAGACCACCATGGATCCGGAAAAGCGGACGCTGCGGCGCATCACGCTGGACGATGCGGTGAAGGCTGACGAGACCTTTACCATCCTCATGGGCGAAAAGGTGGAGCCCCGCAAGGAATTCATCGAGAAAAACGCCCAGTATGCCGTGAATCTGGACTATTGACCGCCCGGAGCCCTGTTTGAAACCGCATCCAACAAGCTCCCTTTTAAGGAGGAATTTCATACATGAGTAAAAAACCCCAATATGATCCGGAGGAGATTCGCTATCCTCAGCAGAAGATCGTGGAATCTCCGCTGGTTCCGGAAATGGAGAAATCCTATATTGAATATGCCATGAGCGTCATTGTGGGCCGCGCCCTGCCGGACGTGCGGGACGGCCTCAAGCCGGTGCACCGCCGGATCCTGTACGCCATGTACGAGGATAACCTCACCTCGGACCGTCCCTTCAAAAAGTCCGCCACCTGCGTGGGCGACGTGCTGGGCCGCTACCATCCCCACGGCGACCAGTCCGTTTATGACGCGCTGGTGCGTCTGGCGCAGGATTTCTCCATGCGCTATATGCTGGTGGACGGCCACGGCAACTTCGGCTCCGTGGACGGCGATCCCCCGGCTGCCTACCGGTACACGGAGGCCCGCATGTCCAAGCTCAGCGAGGAAATGCTGCGGGACATTGAAAAAGACACGGTGGACTGGGACCCCAACTTCGACGAGAGCCGCAAGGAGCCCCGGGTCCTGCCTGCCCGCTTCCCCAACCTGCTGGTAAACGGCTCCAGCGGCATCGCCGTGGGCATGGCCACCAACATCCCGCCCCACAATCTGCGGGAGGTCATCGGCGCGTGCATCTGTGTACTGGACGATCCCAACGCTACGCTGACGGATCTGATGCAGCACATCAAAGGCCCCGATTTCCCCACACGGGGCATCATCATGGGCCGCAGCGGCATCCGGGCGGCTTACGCCACCGGCCGCGGCCGTCTGGTCATCCGTGCCCGCCATGAATTCGAGGAGTTCGGAAAGGACCGCACCCGCATCATCATCACGGAGATCCCCTATCAGGTCAACAAGCGGATGCTCATTAAGAACATGGCCGATCAGGTGGAAGACAAGCGGCTGGAGGGCATTTCCGACATTCGGGACGAGTCCGACCGCAACGGTATGCGGATCGTCATTGAATTGAAGCGGGACGCCAATCCGCAGGTGGTCTTGAACCGCCTCTTTACCCAGACCCAGCTGCAGACCACGTTTGCCATCAACATGTTGGCGCTGGTGGACAATCAGTCCCAGCCGAAGATCCTGTCCCTGCGGCACATCATCGACGAATATCTGGCGTTTCAGGAAGAGATCATTGTCCGCCGCACTCGGTATGACCTGAAAAAAGCGCAGGAGCGGGCCCATCTGCTGGAGGGTCTGCTGATCGCGCAGGACAACATTGATGAGGTCATCAAGATCATCCGCTCCGCCTATGACGACGCCAAGGCCCGTCTGATGGAGCGCTTCGGTCTGGACGACGTGCAGGCGCAGGCCATTCTGGATATGCGGCTCAAGGCCTTGCAGGGTCTGGATCGGGAAAAGCTGGAAAGCGAGTATCAGGAGCTGGAGGAAAAGATCGCATGGTACAACAAGGTCCTCTCCGATGAGGGTCTGGTGCGCCAGATTTTGAAGGAGGAGCTGACCGCCATCTCTGACAAGTACGGCGATGACCGTATGACGGAAATTCAGGATGTGGAGGACGAGATCGACATTGAGGACCTCATCGAGGAGGAACAGTGCGTCTTTACGCTGACGCAGGCGGGATACATCAAGCGGACTCCGGTCAGCGAGTATACGGCACAGTCCAAGGGCGGCATGGGCAAAAAGGGCATCACCACACGGGAAGAGGACGTGGTGGCGGACGTCTTTACCGCATCCACCCATGACTACATTCTGTTCTTCACGGATACGGGCAAGGTGTACCGGAAGAAGGGCTATCAGATCCCCGAGTCCGGCAAGACCGCCAAGGGCACCAACATTGTGAACATCCTGCAGGTGGAGCAGGGCGAGCGGGTCCAGACCATGATCCATACCCGGAACATCGAGGACGAGGAAAACCGATTCCTCTTCATGGTGACCCGCAACGGCACCGTGAAGAGACTGCCGGTGGGAACGCTGCGGAACCTCCGGAACAACGGCATCCGCGCCCTGCGGATGGACGAGGGCGACCAGCTGATCTCCGTGCGGGAGACCGACGGGGCCCAGAAGATCCTCATTGCCACCCATGACGGCATGGCGGTCTGCTTTGATGAAAACGACGTCCGTCCCATGGGACGGGAGGCCGTGGGCGTCCGCGGCATCCGCCTTCGGGACGGGGATTACGTGGTGGGCGCCGCCCGCGCCCATGAGGGCAGGACCGTCCTCTCCATCACGGAACACGGTTACGGCAAGCGGACTCCCGTGGAGGAATACCGCATCACCAATCGGGGCGGCATCGGCATCAAGAACTACATGGTCACGGAAAAGACCGGCCCTGTGGTGGGCATCAAGGTGGTGGACGGCACCGAGGATCTGCTGCTGGTGACGCAGGCGGGCATTTTGATCCGTACCGATGTGGACAGCATCCGCATCGCCGGCCGCGCCACGCAGGGCGTCATCGTCATGCGGTTCAAGGAAGAGGGCGATCAGGTCATCTCCATGGCGCTGGCGGACAAGGAAGAGGAGCAGGTCTCAGAGGAGTCTGCGGAAACACCTGTGGAAGCGCCCTCTGAAGCGTAAAAAAGGAGCGTACTATGGGTAGTAGTACAATCTCACCCTGATTGTTCTGGGATTGTTCGGGGTCGTTCTGGGGCTTGCGGCGTCGCGGCTTTATTTCCGGCTGGCGCGGACCATGGAGCAGCGGAAAACCGGCACTTCACAGAAAACCGGCGCGCAGACAGCGGAGGTCCGGCAGCAGCTGGAGCAGCTGGACCGGCAGCTGGAAAGCGGGCTGCTGACCAAAAGGGAATACAAAAGAAAGCGGCAGGACGTGCTTCGAAAGCAGTAGGAGGTTCTTATGAAACGTAGTCTTTCCTGTTTGCGGTGCGGCAGCTCCATGGATTTCTACGGAGAGGAGCAGCTTCAGCTGGGAAAAACCGGATGGGTTCTTGGAGATCTGTCAAATCTCCTTGCAGGCGCCTTGAAAACGGAAATTTATCGCTGTCCCATGTGCGGGAAGCTGGAATTTTTCAGCACGGGAACCTGCTGTGAAAAGGGGGGCGCAGACGCTTCCCGCAAGAGCTGTCCGGAATGCGGTGCAGAGTGCGATCAGGACTGCTGCCAATGTCCCATCTGCGGGTATGAATATGGTTCTTAAAGGAAGCAAGGAATGAAAACAGTTACGATCTATACGGACGGCGCCTGTTCCGGCAATCCCGGTCCCGGCGGCTGGGGGGCGATTTTGCTCTATGGCTCCCACCGGCGGGAGCTTTCCGGCGGAGAAGCCGAAACCACCAACAACCGCATGGAGCTGACGGCGGTGATCGAGGCTCTCTCCATATTGAAGGAGCCTTGCCGGGTGGAGCTGTGGTCGGACTCCAAATATGTCATCGACGGTCTTTCCAAGGGCTGGGCGAAGGGCTGGAAAGCCCGCGGCTGGGTGAAAAGCGACAAGAAGCCCGCCTTGAATCCGGATTTGTGGGACCGGCTGCTGACATTGACGGAGATCCATACGCTGTCTTACCACTGGGTCAAAGGCCACGCGGAAAATGAGTATAACAACCGCTGCGACGAGCTGGCGGTGGCGGAGAGCCGGAAGTACAGATGATCCACAAGAATGTCAACATTGTGGAAAAAGGGAGCAGAGACAGCCGGTGGGCAGGATTTTTCCGCAATGCTCCGTGAACGGTTGAAAAGTAATCGTTTTTCTCAAACATTCACGATTTGTTCACAGGAATAACATAATTCTGCAATAATGATCGGGTATCTTAATCATCAAGCAGAGGGTCCTTCCAACCCGATGCGTTTTCTCCCTCCTAAAACACACACACGATAAAAGGACCGCCTTTGGCGGTCCTTTTATCGTGCTACGGACAGGCCGGCGAGCGGTGCGTTTTCAACAGGGTGTTGAAAAAAACGCGGAAGACCGCTGAGATCTCCGCTGCTTCACCGCATTCCGGCTGCCGCGCGGAATCTTGCATTTTTTTCAAAGCCGGGGTAAGATAAGGAAAAGTCGGCTTGGTAAGGAGGCCATTTGATGAAAGACGGATTTATTTCAGTAGCCTGCGGCACACCGAAGCTGCGGCTGGCGGACTGCCATTATAACGCGGAGCAGACCTTTACCATGATGCGGCAGGCGGAAAAAGCCGGAGTGAAGGTTCTGGTGCTTCCGGAGCTGGGACTGACGGGCTATACCTGCGGGGACCTGTTTCATCAGGAGACCCTGCAGCGGGGAGCCGAACAGGCGCTGGGAACGGTGCTGGAGGCCACACGCAATCTGGAAGTGGTCACGGCCGTCGGAATGCCGGTGAAAAAATTCAACAAATTGTATAATTGCGCGGTAATTATCCAGCACGGCGAAATTTTAGGCGTGGTTCCCAAGGTCAACCTGCCCAATTACAGTGAATTTTACGAAAAACGGCAGTTTACCGCCGGACCGGAACAAAACAGCACCGTGACGATCTGTGGTCAGGAGGCGCCTTTCGGGAAGCTGGTCTTTACCTGCCGGGAGATGCCGGAGCTGGCCCTTGGGTTTGAAATCTGTGAAGATCTCTGGGTACCGGTCTCCCCTGCTCTGGATCTGACCACCGCAGGCGCCACGATCATCGGCAATCTCTCTGCCAGCAACGAGGTGCTGGGAAAGCAGGAATACCGCCGCCAGCTGGTGAGTATGCAAAGCTCCAAGCTGGTCTGCGGCTATCTTTACACCAGTTCCGGCGAGGGAGAGTCCACGGCAGACGCCGTGTTTACCGCGCACCAGATGATCGCGGAAAACGGCGTGATCCTGCAGGAGAGCCGGTTTGAGGGCGGCATGCACCTTTCTGAGATCGATGTTCACCGCCTGTGCTATGAGCGCCGCCGGACGCAGGGCTTTGACCATGTGCCGGACGGGGTGGAAATGGTGCCCTTCTCCCTGACCGTCAGTGATACGAAGCTCACCCGCTATGTGGCGCCCTTCCCCTTTGTACCGGAGGAAGGCGCGCTGCGGGAGGAGTGCTGCCGGGAGGTTTTGCTGCTGGCCTCTCTGGGGCTGAAGCAGCGGATGGAGCATACCGGCGCCAAAACGGCGGTGGTGGGTCTTTCCGGAGGACTGGACTCCACACTGGCAGTCCTCATTGCGGGACTTGCCTTGAACATGCTGAACCGGCCCATGACCGATATTGTGGCAGTCACTATGCCCTGCTTCGGCACCACGGACCGGACCAGAAACAATGCCGTGATTCTGGCGGAGCGTCTGGGGGCCGTTTTGCGGACGGTGGATATCAGTGAGTCCGTCCGCCGCCATTTCAAGGATATCGGCCACGACATGGCGGACCACTCCGTCACCTTTGAAAACGGGCAGGCCCGGGAGCGGACGCAGGTGCTGATGGACATTGCCAACCAGACCGGCGGCATCGTCATCGGTACGGGGGATCTCAGCGAGCTGGCGCTGGGCTGGTGCACCTATAACGGCGACCACATGAGTATGTACAGCGTCAACGCCGGAATCCCCAAGACACTGGTGCGCCATCTGGTGGGGTATCTGGCAAAGGACCATGAGGAGACGGACCGGCAGCTGCATGATGTGCTGGAGGACATTCTGGACACGCCGATTTCTCCGGAGCTGCTGCCCGCCGTTCAGGGCCGCTCCGGCCAGCAGACGGAAGATCTGGTGGGACCGTATGAGCTGCACGATTTCTTCTTATACTACCTGCTGCGGTGGGGATGCTCGCCCTCGAAGATTTACCGTCTGGCAATCTACGCATGGGGCAGGCAGTACAGTCGGGAGGTCATTTTGAAATGGCTCAAGGTCTGCTGCCGGCGGTTTTTCACCCAGCAGTTCAAGCGCAACTGCCTTCCGGACGGTCCCAAGGTGGGGATGGTATCCCTCTCCCCCCGCGGCGACTGGCGGATGCCCAGCGATGCCCAGTGGAGCCTGTGGGAGAGCGAGCTGGAGACGCTGGAAGCATAAGCAGAAAAAGCCGGCCGGCGTATGGCTGAAATGGGGCGGGACTGTATGGAAGCAATTTTGGATCAGCTGTTGAATATCGGAGAACTGCTGCTGCAAAACGGCGCGGAGATCAGCCGTGTGGAGGAGACCGTCTCCCGCATGGGGCTGGCTTACGGCGCATCAGAGATGCACGTGTTTGTCATCACATACAGCATTGTGGTGACCATGCGCCTTGCAGACGGCACGTGCCTGACCCAGACCCGCCGGATCGGCCATCCGGCGGGAACGGATTATTTCCGTCTGGAGGCGTGCAATGCCCTCAGCCGCCGCTGCTCCCGCGCGCCGCTGCCGCTGGAGGAGCTGCAAAGCGAGGTGGAGCGGATTCGGGAGCAGCCCCGCAGCCGTCTGCGGATCTATGGGGGCAGTATGCTGGCAGTGGGCAGCTTTACGCTTTTTTTCGGAGGCGGACCGGCAGATATGCTGGTGTCCATGGTGTTTGCGGCGGTCACCTGTCTGCTGCAGGAATATCTGATGCCTGTTTGCATGAATCGGGTCATTTTTAATCTGATCTGCGCGCTGCTGATCGGTCTGGGGACCTGCGGATGTGTGCTGCTGTGGCCGGCGCTGCAGCTGGACAAAATCATGATCGGCTATATCATGCTGCTGATCCCCGGACTTGCCATCACCAACTCCATTCGGGACATTCTGGTGGGAAACACCATCTCCGGCGCGCTGCTGCTGACGGAATCGCTGCTGTGGGCTGGCGCTTTGGCCTCCGGGTTTATGCTGGCCATCTGGATCACGGGGGTGTGAGATGGGGAATACAGGAATTCAGCTGCTGACAGCGCTGACCGGATCTCTGGGGTTTGCGCTGGTGTTCCGCCTGCGGGCGCGGCTGCTGCCGTGGGCTGCGCTGGGGGGATGCTTGTGCTGGGGCAGCTATCTGCTGCTGAGCAGCCTTGCGGGAGGAAGCTTTTTCCCCTGTCTGCTGGCCTCTGCTGCTGCGGAGCTGTATGCCGAGATTCTGGCACGGCTGCTGCGGGCGCCCTCCACCCTCTTTTATATTCCGGCGGTGATCCCTCTGGTGCCGGGGGGCACCTTGTTCCATGCCATGAGCGCGGTGGTGCGCAATGATTGGGCTGCGGCGTCCGCTTACGGGACTGCCACCGGCATTGCGGCGCTGGCCATTGCCATGGGAATGAGTCTGATCTGGGCTTTGGTTTTCATGCTTCGGGAAGTGAGCCGGCGCATGGCTGCGCGGAAAAACGGACGGTAAGCAGGCATCCCCGCATTTTTTCAGGTTTTGAGATGCAGAAAAGCGGAATCAACCGGAGTGGGAATGGAAGGAGCTGCGCCTGTGGAAAGGTTCAAATGTCTGGACATTTATCAAAAAGTCATCCTGCTCTTGATGGCTGCCATGACGCTGGTCTTTGCGGTGGTTTATGCCATCACGATCGGGCGGGTGGGATTTGCCTATCGGGGCGCCATTCTTGTCCCAAGTCAGGAAAACGGCAGCACCGTGTATTCCGGCAAGGTGAAGGGCCTGCAGGCGCGGTTCATCGTGTCGGAGGACCGGAGCGTGGTGTTTCAGTACGGCGATCAGACCTATGGTCCCTATACGGTGACGGTGGACCCTGCGGCTGTTCCGGAAGACGCAGAACAGCCGCGGGATGTTATGACCGGTGTGGAGCTTCGACGTGGGGACGAAGTTTTGTTTCGCGGAGGCATTTTCAGAGGAGGGGATAATCTCTGGCTCTACAATGAGGATGGGAGACTCCATGACTGTGAGTTTTTCTATGCGGTCGACACCGGAAACCAGAGAATCGAATATGATGGCAACGGGAAGGTCATGGGTATGGAGCCCACTGCCCTTACCATACTGAAGCTGATGGATCATCCCGAACTGACCCATAAAGGCGATTGGTTTGCGTGGTTCACAGCTGCGGTGCTTTGTGTGCTCAATGCTCTTTCCATATTGTTTGCAGACGAGCTGTTCCGCTGGCAGCTTTCCTTCCGGATCCGCTGCGCAGATCGGGCAGAGCCGTCTGACTGGGAGCTAATCGGACGATATATCAGCTGGGTCTTTCTGACGGTTCTGGCATTGGTCATCTGGATCGTGGGACTGCGGTGACCTGCTTTCCGGTGACGGGCTGCCCGTCCCGCCTGTAAAATTTGAGACAAAACGTCCTCCGGATGTCCTTTCGGACATCCGGAGGACGCGTTGTTTTCTGGATGCGCGGGCATGGTTCACCAGTATGCGTACTGCTTCCGCTTTTTAACCAGAAACCAGCCCGTTACCAGCAGAGCAGCCGCTTCCGCGGCGGTGATGGCAAGCCAGACGCCGTCTGCGCTGGGCAGCAGCATGGGCAGAATGAAAATGGCTGCGGTTTGAAACACCAGCGTCCGCAGAAAGGAGATGACGGCGGAGACCGGCCCGTTGCTGAGGGCGGTGAAAAAGGCCGAGCCGAAGATGTTGAAGCCCATCAGGAGGAACGACAGGGCGTAAAGCTGGAAGCCCCGGGTGGTCAGCGCCAGCAGGTCCGGATCATATCCCACAAAAATGGCGGACAGGGGCGCTGCCAGCACTTCTCCCAGCACCAGCATGGAAATCCCCGCCGCCAGCATCAAGGAAAGGCTTTTGCGCAGCAGGTTTTTCAGCTCCATGGTATTGCCGGCGCCGAAGTGGTATCCTACAACCGGTGCCACGCCGAAGGAGTATCCCACATAAACGCCTACAAAAATAAAGTTGGCATACATGATAACGCCGTACGCCGCCACGCCGTCCTCCCCTGCCAGCCGGATCAGCTGCAGGTTATAGAGCGCGTTCACCAGAGAGGAGGACAGGTTCGTCATCAGCTCGGAGGAGCCGTTGGCGCAGACCTGCGCCAGTGTCCGCAGCTTCCATGAGGCTTTTCCAAGCCGCAGCAGGCTGCTGTTGCGGCGGGCAAAGTAAAAGAGCGGGCAGATGCCCCCCACCACCTGACTGAGCGACGTTGCCAGCGCCGCACCGGCAAGCCCCCAGTCCACGATCACGATCAGCACATAGTCCAGCACCATGTTGGTCAGGCCCGCCGCCACGGTGAAGGCCAGACCCAGATGGGGCTTTTCCGCCGTGGTGAAGAAAATCTGGAACATGGTCTGCAGCATGAAGGCGGTCTGGGAGGCCATGACGATATTGCCGTACAGCACGCACAGGTCGATCAGCTCCCCCTCCGCCCCCAGCAAAATGGCAACCGGACGCATCAGGACAATGCCGAGAACCGTGACCAGAAGCCCCAGCAGGATGGCAGTGTATACCAGCATGGAAAATTCCTGATTGGCCTGTTCCTTCTTCCCCTCGCCCAGAGAGCGGGCGATCAGGGCGTTGCCGCCGGACCCCAACATGAAGCCGATGACGCTCAGGCACATGATGTAGGGCCAGATCAGATTCACGGCGGCAAAGGGTGTTTTCCCCACGAAATTGGAGACAAAAAAACCGTCCACCACACCGTAAATGGAGGTAAAGATCATCATGACGATGGAGGGCAGGACAAACCGCAGCAAGCGCGGGTAGGTAAAATGGTCAGAAAGCTGGATGCGCATGAAATTCTCCTTTTCAGATCAGATCGCGGGTCTTTTCCCGCAGAAGGTCCAGATAGGTGCGGGTGAGGCGGACCAGAGTTTCCTGATCCTCCCGGCTCATGGCGGTGAACGCCGCGGTCTCCCGCTGAGACAGGGGGAGGACGGTCTGCTCCGCGGCAGCGGCTCCGGCCGGAGTCAGATACAGGTGCCGGTCCCGTCCGCGGCCCGGCTCCGTCCGCAAAAGCCCCTTCCCTTCCAGCACCCGCACGGCGGAGTGGACGGTCTGCTTGCTCAGATAGCAGTTGGCGCAGATATCCCGCTGCAGGCAGCCGTCCTCCAGCTGGCACATGGCGTACAGCACGCAGAGGGCGGAATCGGACAGGCCCAGCCCCTGCGCGATGTCATGGTAAAGGTCCATCTCCTCCTTGAACATCCGGTCAAAAGCCTGAAAAAGCGGCGTTGTGCAGAGCTTCATAGTATCTCTCCTTGTCTGATTTCGGACTCGTGAAGCACAGTATAGTACGAAATCGGACTTATGTCAAGCGGTACGTATAGCACTTCTTTTTCATTTGAATGGTCAGGTTTCGATTCCGGTAATATCACCCTGCGCGGGTTGAATGAAACAGAAAGCAATGAGAATGGAAAAGAAAAAATCAATCAAAATGGCTGGTTGCAACCGATAGTTGCCGGATAATTGGTTGAAAGCAGCGATGATTTCCAGTATCATGGCAGCAAGAGGTGATACGATGACACTTGGAGAAAAAATGAAAATGCTTCGCATGCAAAAAGGTCTCTCTCAGGAAAGACTCGCCGAACAGCTGGGCGTTTCAAGACAAGCAGTTACGAAATGGGAGGCGGATCAGACAACGCCAAGTGCTGATCATCTCGTTGCGCTTGCCGGATTATATGAAGTTTCTCTTGATATGCTGGTGAATACAAGCCATACGGAACATGAGGAATACAAGAATACTCCAAAATATAACCCGATTTTGAGGGCCAATCTGACAAGAATCGCCATCATCTGCCAAGCGGCTTTTTTGAACGCGGCCATACAGGAAAATCCCTTCTTAGGCTCGCCGCTCTGGATGATTCTGACGGTGCTTCCGCTTCTGTTCTCATCGGTCTGGATGGTGTGGAATCTTCGATATGAAAAAGAGAAAAAACAGCGGAAAAAGAATACGCAGATAGAATTGTTGTATTGCTTATTGCAATGGGCCATTGCTCTTTTCGGATTTTATACAAAGCATTATTTTCCAACGGCCGCATCCCTGATAACGGTTTGCCTTATCTATATTTTGTATGTGAATCCCAAGTACATGAACCGGCAGCTGGTGAGAAAGAGAAAGAATAAGGTCTAGCGGGCAGAACTGCATGGGAAAAGTCCCCCTTCCTTTGTCAAAGTGGCGAAGGAAGGGGGACTTTGCTTCAATGAGATCCGGAAAGTGGAAATTAACATCTTTTGAAAAAAAGTGGAAAAAACGAGCGGGACGTGGTACAGTGGGATAGAATTCAGCGAAGGGAGCCCAGCATGGAACAGGAAACGAACATCCGCCGGAAAGAAAATGCTTTTACGGCGCATAATTTTATGGAATTGGAGACCGTGGAGCAGGATCGGGCGGTTTACCGTCTGGAGATCCGGAAGGAGAGCACCAACCCTTACGGCATGGTGCACGGCGGCGCGCTTTACACGCTGGCGGACGATGCCGCCGGTGCGGCGGCGCATACCGACGGCCGCCGCTATGTGACCCAGCACGGGGACCTGCATTTTTTGAGCAACCAGTCTGCGGGGGTGATCCGGGCGGAGGGTCGGGTGCGCCGCCGTGGAAAAACCACCTGCCTTGTCCAAGTGGAAATCGTGAATGAAGCGGGGACGCTGCTGGCTTCCGGCCAGTTCAGCTTTTTCTGCATTGGCGAATCCTGACAAAGTTACAGCCCGTCCGTCCGGCAGCTTGCCGGACGGACGGGCTGCTGTTTACAGGCAGTCTGCCGGAATTCTGCCGGCAGAGTCATTTTTTCAGCGGCAGGACAAAGGTAAAGCGCGTGGATTCCGCATCGCTTTCCGCCCGAAGCGTGCCTTTGTGCTCTGACGCAATGGTCCGGGCAATGGCAAGCCCCAGACCGAAGCCGGACTGCTCTCCGCGGGAGTCGTCCATCCGGTAGAACCGCTCAAACAGATGGGAAAGCTGCTCCGGCGGAATGGGCTGTCCGGAGTTGGAAACGGTCAGCAGCGCCTGCCGGTCCGTTTTCCGGAGCCACAGACGGATCGGGCTTCCCTCCGCACCGTATTTGATGGCGTTGTCCACCAGAATCCCCGTCAGCTGGCGCAGCTTTTCCCGATCCCCCAGAACATCGACCGCCGGATCAATGTCCTCGGTCAGAGGTTTTCCGGCTTCAAACGCCACCGGCTCAAACGCCAGCACCGTGTCGGCGGCGACGTCGGAGAGGGATACCTCCGTCAGCACGGCGGTGCGGACCGGATTGTCCGCCCGTGCCAGAGTCAGCATTTCCTCCACCAGCGACCGCATACGGCGGGCCTCGGAGTGGATATTGTCCGCCCAGCGGGCGGGCCGCTCCTCCAGCGGGGCTGCCTCCAGCAGCTCCGCGTTGGAGAGGATCACGGTCAGGGGCGTTTTCAGCTCATGGGAGGCATCTGACAGAAATTGACGCTGCTGTTTCCATGCCCGCTCTGCCGGCCGCGTAGCCCAGCGGGAGAGAAGGATCGAGACGCCCAGAAGCAGCAGCAGCGCCGTCAGCAGGATCAGGAGATAGGGGCCCATCATGCTGCGCAGAATGGTCATCTCCATGGACATATCCACAAAGGCGATTTTTTCATAGAGTCCGTTGTCCTGCCGCAGATACCGGAGCCGGTAGCTGCGGATCGTGCCTTCCGGTTCCGACTGGGCAAGACATTTGGACAAAATATCCCGCAGGGCCTCCGTGTCCTCCAGCTCCTCATAGGTGCCGCCGGTGACGTAGGCCTGGGAGCCCCAGATCTCCACCGTGAAATAGGGCAGCAGCACCCGGTCTCCCCCCACGTCAATGCCGATCTCCGGACGGATAAAGTCCCGGCTGCCGCTGTATCCCGCGTCCTGCGCCACCTGATAGAGCACCTTGCGGCTGAGGGCCTCAATGCTGCGCTCCATGGTGAAATAAACCGACAAAAATACCACGGCCAGCACGGCGGTCACCAGTGCCATACAGATGGCAACAAACTTCAAACGCAGCGTTCGGATCATCGGATCGTGCCCCCTTGTTGAAAACCTTGTGGAAAACGTGGAAAATTCCGTGGAAAACCGGCAAACCATTCAAATGACAGGGTTTGCGAGGCAGTACCCCACCATGCGGATGGTCTTGATACGGACCTGAGAGTGCAGATGTTCCAGTTTTTTCCGCAGAAAGGAGATGTAGACCTCCACATTGTTGTCCTCCGCGTCGGATTCATACCCCCAGATTTTCAGCAGCAACGTTTCCTTGGTCAGCACGGTTTCTCCGTTGCGCATCAGCAGCTCCATCATGTCGAATTCCTTGCGGCTCAGCCGCAGCTGCCGGTCTCCGCAGGAGAGCGTGAAGGCATTTTTGCTGAGGGACAGGTCTCCATAGGTCAGAACATCGCTGCTGTGAAGCTCCGGCTGCCGACGGGTCAGCGCCCGGATGCAGGCCATCAGCTCCTGCGGCTCAAAGGGCTTGGTGAGATAGTAATCCGCCCCGCAGTCCAGCCCCTCCACCCGGTCGCCCAGCTCGGAGCGGGCTGTGAGCATCAGGACAGGGGTGGAATTTCCTGCGGCGCGCAGCTCCCGTACCACCGTGAAGCCGTCCTTTTTCGGCAGCATCACGTCCAGCAGGATCACCTCATAGATTCCGGAAAGGGCGTTGTCCAGACCGCTTTCGCCGTCATGACAGACGTCGGCGGTGTACCCGTTCATATCCAGCAGATCCTGCAGGGTGGAGGCAAGGCGCACCTCGTCCTCAACGATCAATACCCGCATGAAGGCCTCCTTTCAAGGCTCAGTCCTCCAGTCCCTCCGCCGCGATCCGCATGAGCGGATCCAGCAGCTCCGTGGACAGGGCGAAAATGGTGGAGTCGTCCCCCAGACGCACATAGCGGCCGGAATGGTCCGGCAGCCGTGTGCCAATGGAGAAGGACAGGGTCTGCTGGGTTCCGCCCTCGGTGGCATACTGGATCTCCAGTGTGGCGTCAGGCGCATCAAAGCCGCAGATGGAGGCGGCCTGATCGGAGGGGTTGAAATCCACGCATTTGGCAAACGTCAGGGAGGTGATATCCTCCATCAGAGACCGGACCAGAGGAAGGTCGGTCACATTGGCGCCGCTGGAACGCCATGTGGCAGCAGCACCGTCCTCCGCCTGCTGGGCGGTCAATACGGTGACGGGACCGGGCTGATCCGCCGCAGGCGTTCCCTGCAGGTTGATGCTCTGGATGCGGTTTTCCCGCAGCTCCGGCAGGTCCGGCAGATCGTACATCTCGTAAATCGGAACCTGCATCAGCTTGTAGAGACTGTCTGCCACAATATAGACGGTGGTTTCATCGCCGTTGAGGCGGACATAATAGCTGCTGCCGTCGGTGGTGGCGCTGCCGAACAGCACGGTGGTAGAGGCGCCGCCTGCCGTGCCGGCGGTCAGAGACGCTGTGGGCTGGGCAAGGCCGCTTTTTTCAATGGCCTCCGCACCGGTCAGGGTCTGCTGGGGCTTCCAGTTGATCAGCAGCTCCAGAATGGAGGAGACCACCGTATCGTCCAGAGGAAACTCCTGATTTCCGTCCCATGACCAGACGCCGTTTTCATTTTTGGAAAAAGACAGCGTGGTGGAGCCGTTGTCGTATTGCAGGGTGGTGTAGGCGGCGGGATCCGTGACGGCGGCGGCTTCGCCCGGGCCGGTCGTTTCCTCCTGCAAAGCCCGGGACACCCGGTAGCGGATTCCAAGGACGATCAGCAGCGCCGCCATCAGAACCAGCAGAATGGTGGTGAGGATGGTGACGATTCTTCGCTCTTTCCAAGTCATAGGAAGAAGTCCTCCTGTCATTTCAGATTGAATGTTTTATTATATCATACGGAAAAAAGAGTTTCAATTTATGGGATTTGAAAAATCTGAAAACCGTGGGGAGACCGGTTTTGGGGAAAATGATCTGAAAACTACTTTTTCTTGAACATTCTGAAAACTTTTCTTGCAAAAAAGATGAGGATTCGTTATAATGATGAAGCCAAACGGCAGAATATCAACCGGGACGGAATGCGACCGCCCGGCATATATGGAGGAACACAGTATGAGAGGCGTACACAGTGCGGTGGACGACATCCGCCGCAGCGTATTTACCGAGGTGGCCCGGCTGGCCTATGACGGCTCCGACCTGTCCCAAGTGGATATGATCCCCTATCAGATCGTCCCCGGCGAGGTGGCACACCACCGCAGCGACGTCTTTTTGGAGCGGGCTGTGGTTTCTGCCCGTGTCCGTCTGGCGCTGGGCATGGACCTCAATCCCAACGGTCCCCGGATGCCCCTGAGCGCACAGATCAAGGAAGCCTATACCGATCAGAAGTATTTCAACGAGCCGCTGGTCAACATCATTCCCTATGCCTGCAACTCCTGCCCGCCCAAGCAGATCCGCATTACGGACAGCTGTCAGGGCTGCATTTCCCATCCCTGCATGAACGTCTGCCCCAAGGACGCCATTTATCTGGATAAAAACAAGCACTGCCACATCGATCAGGAAAAGTGCATCAAGTGCGGCAAGTGCTTCAACCAGTGCCCCTACCGGGCCATCTCCAAAATCGAGCGTCCCTGTGCCGCCGCCTGCGGCATGGACGCCATCGAGTCGGATGAGCTGGGCCGCGCGAAAATCAACTATGATAAGTGCGTTTCCTGCGGAATGTGTCTGGTGAACTGCCCCTTCGGCGCCATTGCGGACAAGAGCCAGATTTTCCAGATCATCAACGCCATCAAGCGCAAGGAAGAGGTCATCGCCTGCGTGGCGCCTGCCTTTGTGGGCCAGTTCGGTCCGGACGCCACCCCCGCCAAGCTGAAAGCTGCCATGAAGGTTCTGGGCTTTGCGGATGTGGTGGAGGTCGCCATCGGCGCGGATCTGTGCACCGTGGAGGAGGCCAAGGACTTTCTGGAGGAGGTTCCGGCCAAGCAGCCCTTCATGGGCACCTCCTGCTGCCCCGCGTGGTCCGTCATGGCAAAGACCCTGTTCCCCGAGTTCAAGGAGTACATCTCCATGGCCCTGACGCCCATGGTCATCACCGCCCGCATGGTGAAAAAGGACCATCCCAACGCCCGCATCTGCTTCATCGGGCCCTGCGCCGCCAAAAAGCTGGAGGCCAACCGCAAGTCCGTCCGGTCCGACGTGGATTTCGTGCTGACCTTTGAGGAGCTGCTGGGCATGTTCGATGCCAAGGAGATCGACTTCAAAACCATCGAGTTTGACCCCGATGACAGCTTGATCGAGGGCTCCGGTATGGGCCGCGGCTTTGCCGTAGGCGGCGGCGTGGCGGCAGCCGTGGTGGAAGCCATCAAGCACATCGATCCCGACCGGGAGGTCAAGATCGAGTACGGCGACGGTCTGCGGGAGTGCCGCAAGATGCTGGCCATGGCGAAGGCCGGCAAGCGGGACGGCTACCTGCTGGAAGGCATGGCGTGCCCCGGCGGCTGTGTGGCCGGCGCCGGCACCATCCAGCCTGTGAAGAAGAGCGTGGTCAATGTGGAAAAGTTTAAGAATGACGCCGCTGAATTGAGCTGCACCAGCAGCCCCTTCCTGGACCGTCTGGAGGAAGTGGAGAAAAAGTACGAATAAGCCCGTGACGGGCAGGCGGGCTCTCCTCCGCCGCTGTTCACAGGACAGAGAACCGGAACAGCCGTGCAGACGGCTGTTCCGGTTCTGGTAAGTGATCCTGCCATGTGGTCATATAAAGCCGAGCAGATCTAGAAATTTGAATTTGCGGGGGTGCTGCTATGAAAAAGAACAGAGGAATTGCTATTTTATTATTTGCTATTTTACTGCAGATGTGTAGTTCAGGAATGGAGCTGCTTGCATTAGCAGTCGGTTCTGTGGGATTGGCCCTTGCTATGATTGACGATAGAAAAGCTGCGTAAATCCAGCTTTTCGAATACATGCAAGGGTCATTTCTGCACAGAGTGCCCTGTATGTGCGATCTGCAAAACGACACCCCCCGAACATTTGCTGTACTGCCCCAGATTGTACGGACAGCACAAAAAGCCCCCTGATAGGAAAATATTGAAGTTTTAAGTGGAGTGGCGCAGCGTAAGCGGTGCCACTCCA
>JAPFEH010000068.1 GCA_026169195.1 Dysosmobacter sp.
GGACGATTAGCTCAGCTGGCTAGAGCACCTGCTTGACGTGCAGGGGGTCACAGGTTCGAGTCCTGTATCGTCCACCAAAAGAAAATGCGACTTGTTTCGACAAGTCGCATTTTCTTTTGGGTTTCGCTCCCGTTGGCCGCTCCACCCTTCGATGATTGAAATGCTCGGGCGAAGTGAATTCGCCCTGCGCCAAGGTTTTGCCTGTGGCAAAACGCTTGTACGGCGCAAAGGCGCCGCCGGCCAGAAGGCCGGTTGGATGCTTCTCAAGAAAAATTGCAAACGACCTGAGAGGATTTGGATTGTTACCCCTTGCCAAATGAATCCCTTAAAGCCGTGAGGCTTTGAGGGATTTTTTGTATTCCGGAGAAGGGGGCGGAACAGTTTGCAAAAAACTTGCGGTGAAAAGATGCGATATGCCAACGGCTGGTGTTAGAGAAAAAGAACCCCCCGGAAAACTGAAGGTTTTCCGGGGGTACTGATAACAAAATCAGCGCTTGGAGAACTGGGGAGCACGACGGGCGGCCTTCAGACCGTATTTCTTACGCTCCTTCATGCGGGGATCGCGGGTCAGGAAACCGGCCTTCTTCAGAATGGGGCGGTTATCCTCGCTGGCCAGCAGCAGGGCGCGGGCGATGCCGTGACGCAGAGCGCCGGCCTGACCGGACACGCCGCCGCCGGTAACGGTGGCAACGATATCCATCTTGCCGGTGTTGCCGGTAGCGTCCAGAGGCTGACGGACCACCATCTTCAGGGTGTCCAGACCGAAATAATCGTCAATATCGCGGCCGTTGATGGTGATGGAGCCGGTGCCGTTGGGGAACAGGTGGACACGGGCCACGGAGGACTTCCGGCGGCCGGTACCATACAGATAAGGCTTTTTAGACTGATACATTCTCTTACTCCTCCTTACTCCAGAACGACGGGCTTCTGAGCCTGCTGTTCATAGTTGGCATCGGCATAGATGTGCAGGCGCTTGAGAGAATCCTTGCTGATGACGTTGTTGGGCATCATACCCTTCACAGCGACCTTCATAGCCAGCTCGGGCTTCTCCTGCATCAGAATGCGGTAAGGAGTTTCCTTCAGACCGCCGACCCAGCCGGAGTGACGGCGATAGAACTTCTGCTCGCCCTTCTTGCCGGTCAGGACAGCCTTGGCGGCGTTGATGATGATGACGTTGTCGCCGCAGTCGGCGTTGGGCGTATAGGTGACTTTGCCTTTGCCGCGCAGCAAATCGGCAGCCCGGACAGCGGTCTTGCCGAGAGGCTTGCCGGCAGCGTCCAGGATGTACCACTTACGCTCGATGTTGGCC
>JAPFEH010000073.1 GCA_026169195.1 Dysosmobacter sp.
TAAAGCAGACGGTATAACCGAAGCTTATATCCGTATCGGTAATGAAAGTGTCGCCGCACCGGACTATATGCTGCGGGAACTTATATTAAAAGGCACAAACCGTACTTTCGATTCTCTGATTACAGACAGCAAGAAATCAGACTATAGCTTTACATTGCTTGAAGCGACCTATGAATAATTTAGTACTCCAATGCTGTGAGTACGCTTTGGATAATTTGAAGGACGAAAAAGACTCAAAATAAAAATTAGAAAGGGTGGGAATTATGTCTGAACTGCAACTCAAAATCACAATGGGCAATATTGACATTAACCTTCAAGGGGAAGGAGAGCTTGTCTACAAGATTTTCAAAGAACTTAGAGAAGAAGGATTAGGGAGTCTGCAAAAAGGACAAGCCCATTCTACATTGTCTAAAGGCAACGCCGCTAATGATGCAGATGATGAATCCGAACACAGTGAAAGTGGTACATCATCAGAAAAGAAACCCAGAAATCGAAAAAAGAATAATACAAGACAGCCTCAACTTGTCAAAGATTTGGATTTGAGTGGAACTGGTCTAAAAAAATCATTCAAGAGATCGTATTGACAATCAATTATCCCCAATGGAATGAGGAGCTAAAAAACAAGAAAAAGGTTTAGTTGTCGTCAAACAAAAACAGCGAGTAGGCCGATTACGGCTTACTCGCTATTTTTGACACCAGTACGAAACCAGTTGCCAGAGCGTAAACTCTGTCATCCTGGGTTCGACCAGTGATGAGTTTGGTGGAGGTGGGGGGAGTTGAACCCCCGTCCGAAAGCACTTTAACGGGACTTTCTCCGGGCGCAGTCAGGTTTCAGGATTCCCGCCCCGCAAAGACACCTGACAGACTTTGCGGTTTGGTAGAGTCATGATGCGTGGGCAGGTCAACTCTTTCCCGCCTCACGGACGCCACATCAACGACGCCTTCCCCGGCCTGTGGCCTCTCCGGTTCAGACGGCTGCCTTTAATTAGGCAGCAACAGCAACAGTGTTGTTGTTATTTAATTTATAAATTGCCCGTTTTATGGCGGTCAGGCGCCGCCGCCCGCTTGTCCCGCCTCCATACCCCCGTCGAAACCGGTACACCCCCTTATCTCACCATGGAAAACGGAACTGCGTCCGCTTTTCTCACAAGCCTGCGGCTCTCTGAAAGAATTGCATTGGGGTTTCATCAATTTCCAACTGTGGTGTTTTGGACTTGGGATCGCTACATAGGATTGTAACACAGTTCTTTGACGAAATATGTTACAATCCTATGACATTTTTGGCTGGGTTACGTTTTTGTCAGTTTGACCATCAGTTTGACCGGAGTTGCTTTTGCCAATATCCGGTAAAATTTATAAAAAAGCTTTGGCGTATAAATTGTCCGTCCGGCCCGGGCTGCGCGCAGCGCGCCGTCTGCCACCCGCACCTGATCGCAATAGGGCAGGTTTTCAAAGGTTCTGGAGTGTCCGGTAATATTGCCGACCTCCAGAAACTCTGTTTTCATCGGCCCCGGACAAACTGCTGTGACCGTAATCCCTTTGGGCTTCAATTCCTCTGCCAGTCCTACGGTGAAGGAACTGACATAGGCTTTGGTGGAAGAATATACGGTCATACGCGGCGTCGGGCAGAAAGATGCAATGGAGGAGACATTCAAAATCCGGCTGCCGGGAACCATAAAGGGTACCGTCATGTTGGTGATGGCTGTCAGCGCCCGTAGATTCAGGTCGATCATTCTGGTCTGGGAGGCGGTATCGGCTTCACCGACCCTGCCCAAATATCCGCAGCCCGCATTGTTGACCAGCAGCACGATCTCCGGCTTCTGTGCGTTCAGTTTTTCCTGAATCGCCATGAAGCTCATGGTGTCGCACAGATCCATGGACAGACATTCCACCCGTTTTTCCGGAACAGCTGCCGCCAGTTCTTCCAGCCGATCCGCCCGTCGGGCAATGAGCCAGTAACACTCCACCTCAGGGAATACATCTGCCAGCTGGCGGACAAATTCCCGCCCCAGACCGCTGGAGGCGCCTGTAACGATGGCAGTTTTCATGCGGGGACCGCCTCCTTTCCGTGAGATTGACTCAGTGGGTTTCGGGTGCAGGATACTCCACACCGCAGGTGTCCACCCGGATCGAACCGATCACTACGTCCTTCTTGGGCTTATCATTCATCATATTGCGCGGAACGCGGGAAATGTCAATGGCGATCTCAGCGCCTTCGGTGATCTGTCCGAAGGCTGCATACTGCCCATCCAAATGAGGTGCAGGTGCGACCATGATGAAAAACTGGCTGCCGGCAGAGTTGGGCGCCATGGTGCGTGCCATAGACAGGACACCGGTAGTATGGACCAGATCGTTCTGGCGGAACCCGTTTCCGGAAAATTCGCCGTCGATCTGATATCCCGGGCCGCCCATGCCGCTGCCCTCGGGGCAGCCGCCCTGAATCATAAAGCCGGGGATGACCCGATGGAAGATCAGGCCGTCATAGAAGCCTTTGTTTGCCAGTGAAATGAAGTTGCGCACGGTGTTGGGGGCCTTTTCCGGATACAGCTCGCCGGTCATCACGCGGCCATCGGCCATGGTAATGGTAACAATGGGATTGGACATAGTTATCGATTCCTTTCTTTCATGGTGCGGTCGATCTCCCGCTTGGCATCCCGCTTGGCGGTAGCCTCCCGCTTGTCATAATTCTTCTTGCCTTTACAGAGACCGACCTCCACCTTCACCCGCGCATCCTTAAAATAGACGCTCAAGGGCACCAGTGTATAGCCGTCCTGCTTAATCAGCGCGTGCAGTTTTCGAATCTCCCGTTTGTGCATCAAAAGCCGGCGGGAACGAACGGGATCTTTGTTGAAAATATTTCCTTTTTCATAAGGGGAAATATGCAGACTGTGGACGAACAGCTCGCCGTCTTTCACGGTGCAGTAGGAGTCCTTCAGGTTCAGCGTACCGGCCCGAATGGACTTGACCTCCGTTCCGGCCAGTTCGATCCCAGCTTCATACTTGTCCTCCACGAAGTAATCGTGATATGCCTTGCGGTTCTGCGCCGCGATTTTGATTCCTTTTTTCTCCGTGGTACTCACCTCTCTTGCCGGAACGTTGGGGTTCTCTGCCTGCGGGGAGGCGCGGACATCGCGCCATTTCCGCTGGTTGAGGGTAGTATAGCACGATTGCCCGCATTCTTCAAGGGGGAGAACAGGGTTGGCTTTTGCAGTTCCGTATGTTATAATATATAAAATATGGTAAGATTTTAACCTGCTTTTTCTGAAAGCAGACAAGAGGTGTCGTTTTATGCTGCAAAAAAATGATCTGATAGAAACCGCCGTCAGCCGGGAAGACAAGTATCACGGAATTTTGATGGATATTCACGTGGATACTGTGCTGCTGCCAAATGGCAAAACCGCCCTGCGGGAAGTGGCAGACCACGTGGATGGAGTGGCGGTTCTGGCATTGGATGACCGGAACAATGTCTTGACAGTGACGCAGTACCGCTACGTGTTCGGCAGAACGCTTCTGGAGATTCCCGCCGGCAAGCTGGACCCCGGGGAAGATCCCGTGACCGGCGCTTTGCGGGAACTGAAAGAGGAGACAGGAGCCGTACCGGATATTTTCCTGCCCTTGGGCCGCATTCTGCCGGCTCCCGGCTGCTATGGAGAAGTCCTGCATCTGTTTTTGGCCCGCGGGCTCCACATGGAGGAGCAGCAGCTGGATCCGGACGAATTTTTGAATGTGGAGCGGATCCCGTTTGATGAAATGGTCCACCGCTGTCTGACCGGTGAAATTGAAGACGCCAAGACGGTGACCGCCGTATTGAAAGCGAAGCTCCAGTTGGATCTATAAAAGGAGGAACCAATGGACAAGCAAAAGACAGTCCTCATTGTGGAGGATGAAAAAAATATTGTCGATATCGTAAAATTCAACCTTCAAAGGGAAGGGTATCAGACACTGGAAGCTTATGATGGACAGGAAGGCTTGCACAAGGCCCGGACAGAAAATCCGGACCTTGTGCTGCTGGATGTGATGCTGCCGAAAATGATCGGCTTTGATGTCTGCAAAGCCCTGCGGGCTGAGGGGAACAATGTGCCGGTCATCATCCTGACGGCCCGGGAGGAAGAGGCTGATAAGGTGCTGGGGCTGGAGCTGGGCGCGGATGACTACATCACTAAGCCGTTTTCCATGCGGGAGCTGATCGCCCGGGTGACTGCCAACATCCGCCGCAGCGCCATGTCCGCTGCCGCCATTCCCGCTGCCTCTGCCAGCGCCATGCCTGTGGCGGGAGAGCTGTCGATCAATACGGACAGTCATCAGGTTTTCCGGGGCGGAAAGCCCATTGACCTGACTCAGCGGGAATATGAGCTGCTGACCTTTTTGGCCAGCCATCCCAACAAGGTATACTCCCGGGTGGACTTGATGGAACAGGTCTGGAATTATGGCTATGTGGGGGATGATGTACGCACGGTGGACGTGACCGTCCGTCGTCTGCGGGAAAAAATCGAGGCCGATCCGGCCAGCCCGACATACATTTTGACCCGGCGCGGAGCCGGATACTACTTCTCGGTATAGGCTCCCCTTTTCATCCACTGATTCCTCACAAGGCGGTGATTCCATATGTTCCGCAGTCTTCATATGAAGCTGTCGCTGATTTTGCTGCTGTTGATTTCTTCCCTGATGGCAGTGGTGGGCGCGTTCTTGACCACCAGCGTTTCCAGCTTCTATATCAACACATTCTATCAGCAAATTGACAGCGTCTTTGGACAGAGCCAGCGCTCTTTTGTGGCAGACCTGCGCAGCGGCGCGGCACAGGAGGACGGCGCCAGCCTGATCAAAGAGATGCTGGAGGTTCGGGCCGGCGAACTGGGTATCGATTACCGGACCCGGAACTACTTTGTGCTGGATGGCGCGACCGGCAGTTATCTGAACGGATCTGCCGGCGAGGACCAGCTTCCAAGGGAGCAGAGCCCGAACCTTTTGACAGCCCGGAATTCTGTGGTCTCCGGTGATGGAACCACCGTCGGGGACGAGAGTGACATTACAGCCAACTACATGGATGCCGCAGTTCCCATTCTGGGCGGCGGAAACGCCTTTATCATTTATATTCTGGACAATAAAGATACGGTCTCCGGTCTGAACAGCCAGCTTTCTCTGCTGATTATGCAGGCTTTGGTGATCGGCCTTTTGATTTCCGTGCTTTTGAGCTTCCTGCTGTCCAAAACGATGGTAGGCCCGATCGAAAAGCTGACAGCCGGCGCTGAAAAGATGGCTTCCGGAGATTTTGACAGTGAACTTCCTGTGGAGTCTACGGATGAAATCGGTGTTCTTACCGGAACCTTCAATGAAATGGCGGGCGTTTTGCATGCGACGCTGCTGGCCATCGAAAACGAGCGGAATAAACTGGACACCCTCTTTCTTCATATGACCGACGGCGTGGTAGCCTTTGACCATGAGGGGCATTTGATCCACTGCAATCCCGCAGCCAACGCGTTGCTGCAGCAGACGGTTGCGCCTGACTGCACGTATGAAGAACTGCTGGGAGACCTGCATCCCTTTGAGCAGGTTCTGGCTTTGCAGCAGCCCAACTATGTGGAAGATGAGCTGCGGGTGGGGGAACGAACGCTGGAGGTATATCTTGCGCCGTTTTCCTCTCAGGAGCAGGGCGGTGTTTTGATCGTTCTGCATGATGTGACGGAACAGCACCGCAACGAGGAACGGCGAAAGGAATTTGTGGCGAACGTGTCCCATGAGCTGCGGACGCCGCTGACCAATGTCCGCAGCTATGCCGAGACCCTGCGGGAATCCGGCGGGGAGATCTCTCAGGAGATCACCGACAGTTTTCTGAATATCATTATCAACGAAACAGACCGCATGACCAACATTGTTCAGGATCTCCTGACGCTCAGCCGTCTGGATTCCGGCAACGCGGAGCTGGTGCTCTCCCGCTTTCCCTTTGGGGAAGCCATTGAAAGCGTGGTCCGCGCCAATGCCCTGAACGCCAAGCAGCGGGGGCATGAGCTGGTCTATCTCCCGCCGGAAAGTCTGCCTCTTATTACCGGTGACCGCAGCCGCATCGAGCAGGTCATGACCAATGTGCTGGGAAATGCCATCAAGTATACGCCTGACGGCGGTCATATCCGCATCACTGCCGGTTCTTCGGAGGATACCGTCTGGATGGAGGTTTCCGATGACGGGATCGGAATTCCGGAGCAGGACCGGGAACGTATTTTTGATCGCTTTTACAGGGTGGACAAGGCCAGATCCAGAGAATCCGGCGGTACCGGACTGGGGCTTTCCATTGCCCGCGAAATCGCCCAGCGCCACAAAGGGACGCTGATGCTGGTACCGCATGAAGGTCCGGGGACCACAGTCCGCCTGACGCTTCCCATCGCGCAGGAAAAAGGCTGCTGCGGGGAGGAGACATGATTCTTCGCTGCACAGGAGCGGTTTTGCCGGCGCATACTCCTGAAATAGAGGTATTGTATGAACGAGAAAACCCGTAAACGTTGGGATTCCATTCAAAATCTCATCATTGCATTGCTGGCGGTTTCCGCGGTTCTCCTTTTTACCCAAATGTATCGGCCGGACAGCTCCGGCTACTGGCAGCTGTTTGACCCCGCGGGTGCGCAGGCTCCCTCTGGAAATGCCGGTCAATCGGTTCCGCTGACAGCTCCGGTACACGCGGTGGTCACCGGCCCTTACGGCCGTTTCGGCAGTGTGACAATGACCACCTCGGATGAGGCGTTTTCTCCTTTGCGGTCTCTTCTGGAACAGGCACTTGGATCTGCCCGTTCGGGAGCCTCCTGCGAAAAAGAGGAATTTTTACAGGCGCTGGACAGCATCTCCGTTTACTGCGACTTCCTCTCTCCTCTGCCGTTGACGGTATTGGCAGATCTGATGTGGACCTCCGGCGAGGATGAAAGTGTTTTTGTCAGGCAGCTGGCGGTGGTGAAACAAGAGAATGCGGTAGTCTTGTTTCTCTGGGACGGCAGGAACAGCTTCCTGCGCTGTGAAACGGCCCTGACGCCTGAAATTTTAGAAAATACCATAGGACGATATGAGTTGGGCGGCGCGCAGTTTGCCATGGATACGCTGCAGACCCAATATCCTGATCTGGCGCCCTGCTCTCTCTTTTTAGAAGAAGAACCCGCGCTGCCGGTTCTTGCCTCAGTCTCCGCCTTGTCGGATTCCACCCCCCTGCTGACCGCGCTGGGCTTCAACCCCAACACCCAAAACCGTTATCCGGATGCCAATGGTACACAGGTGATTATGGAAAATGGACGCACCCTCCGGATTCATACCGATGGCACCATCGCCTACCGCAGCGGCGGCAGCGGTCTTTTGTCCATCTCGGCTGAAGGAGAAGTTCCCACGTTGCTGGAGGCATCTCTGGGCTGCGGCTCTCTGCTCAACACCCTGCTGTCCTCTGTCAGCGGAGACAGTACCATCTGGTTGAAGGATATCCGGCAAAACGGGACCAGTACCACGCTTCATTTTGGGTATCAATCCGGAGGCGTTCCCATTCGATTTTCGGATGGAGGCCATGCCGCTTCCATCACTCTCTCGGGAACCGCCGTTTCTGCGCTGACCCTGCGTGTCCGGCAGTATAGCGCACAAGATGAGCTGTCCTTATTGCTGCCTCTGCCGCAGGCTCTGGCGGTCTCGACGCAATATCCCGGCAGGGAATTGACCTTGAGTTATGTGGACAACGGAACGGACACCGTCTCCGTTCAGTGGCTGGCAGCTTAGGGCCAAGCACCATCCGGAGCAGGCAGGGCAGGAGCGCTTTTTGCGTTCCATCCCCGGCAGGCAGCCCGTTGTTTGAATCGATCATTTTGCAGCCATGGTTTGCAGTTCCCTGACAGGTTGGAGCGGCAAACCATGGCTCTTTTATCCTTGATTTTATTTGCGCGCTGGACAGCCGACAGATCGGCTGGTTTTCATGGGATGCAAAAATGATTTGCTCTGGTTGAAAAGCGTGTTATAATGACCTCAATCATTTGGTTCAGGCGGCCCCCTCGTGGCTTATCAGGGGGCTGGATCCTTCAAAAACCATAAAACTGTGAGGAACTTGACCATGGCAAGAATGTCGACCAAAGAGAATAAAAATATCTATCAGCTGACAAGAGAGAGCTTGAAGCTTTCCCGGGAGGCTGCCGGAGAGCTGCTGGGATCCATTCCGCCGGACCGGATCGAGAAGATCGAGAACGAGCGGTCCCTTCCATATCCGGAGGAGATCCTCGTCATGTCTGAAAAATATAAACAGCCGGCGCTGTGCAACTACTACTGTGCCAACCAGTGCCCCATCGGGCAGCAATATGTGCCGGAGGTCAAGCTCAAGACCCTGTCTCAAATCGTTTTGGAGATGCTGGCATCCTTGAACGCCATGAACAAACAGAAAGAGCGGCTCATAGAGATCACAGCCGACGGCCAGATCTCGGGAGATGAGATCGAAGATTTCATCTTCATCCAGGAGGAGCTGGAACGGATCTCCATCACTGTGGAAACCTTGCAGCTATGGTCGGAGCAGATGCTGGCTACCGGTGTCATTGACGCGGAGCAATACCGCGCGTATCAGGAGAAAAACCGGCAGTGTAAACCCTGATGCCGGCTATTCTGCTGTGAAAATGAAAATAAGCAGGTCTATTTTGCTGATTTTTTGATGTTTTTCAGAGCGGCGCAGAGATAAAATGATACCATCATCCCGGCAGAGCCATACAGAAAGCGGGGGAATGTCAAGATGGAGGATGGAACGCTGGACTGCGCCCTTTGGGTTGACTGGAGAAATCAGGTGATTTCTTTCCGGCAGATGGAGACCTGTGAGTTGAAATTTTTTCCCTCTCCGGAAGAGAGGCTTCTCTACGCCTTTGAAAAATGTGCGTCGGGATTCCGCATCCAATGAGGATCGGCGGTTCTCATAATTTTGAAGAACAGAAAGGGAGTACGTCATGTATCAGATCAAAAACTTTACTGACAACAACGATATCAGAACACTGGATGCGCTGGGAGCCTTCACGGTAATCGAATACCTGCGGGACCTGAGCGTGATGCCCGGTGACGCACAGATAGCCTACTTCTGCAATGAGATGAACGTCCGCAAGCGTCAGGTGATCTGCGATGTGTCCAAGGCCAATATCACCACGCAGGCCGGCGCCATGCAGTGGATGGTGGGTGACGTCAACGCCACCACCGGCGTGAAGGGTGTGGGCGATCTGTTCGGCAAGGCGTTGCGGGGCAGCGTCACCGGCGAGTCCGCCATCAAGCCCGAGTACACAGGGAATGGTACACTGGTGCTGGAACCTACTTATAAGCACATCCTGCTCATCAATGTGGCGGACTGGAACGGCTCCATTGTGCTGGATGACGGGCTGTTTCTGGCCTGCGAGTCCACCCTGAAGCACAAGGCGGTAGCCCGGTCCAACCTGTCCTCTGCGGCTCTGGGCAATGAGGGACTGTTTAATCTGGGGATTCAGGGCAGCGGCATCCTCTGTCTGGAGTCCCTGTGTCCCAAGGAGGAACTGGTGGAGATCACCCTCAACAACGACGTGCTGAAGGTGGACGGAAACATGGCCATTGCATGGAGCGGCTCTCTGAACTTCACGGTGGAGCGTTCCGGCAAGAGCCTGATCGGCTCTGCCGCATCCGGCGAGGGTCTGGTGAATGTCTACCGGGGCACCGGAAAAGTCCTGCTGGCTCCGGTGACACAGGGGGCGGTTTGACCGAAACGGCCTGAATATGACCGGTGGAGGCGGAGACGCCGGTAAAGCGGAAAATCTTTGGAGTGACAAACATGTTTGAAATTTTGATGATCGCCCTGTTTATCTGGCTGGCTGTAAAAGCCGCAGGGCTGGCCCTGCGGCTCACGTGGGGGACGGCTAAGATTCTGGCATCCGCCCTGTTTGCTGTGGCGGTCCCGCTCTTGATCGGCTGTCTGCTGTTTGCCGGCGGGATGCTTCTGCTCCTTCCGGTACTGTTGATCGGAGCGGCAGTTGGGATTTTGAAATGCTGCGTGTGACTGCGCAGACAGGACCGGAGCCCCCTTTCGTGGTGAAAGGGGGCTCCGGTCGGAGTTTTGAGGGATTTGCGGATCATTCGTCGGAGATGTCCCGGTATTCAGCGTCTGCGGCATCCCGCAGGTCATTGGATACCTTGTCTGCCGCTTTGATGACGCGGGAGACTTGGAGGGTGATCCAGATTTTACTGATGCCGTCGTAGAGCAAGACAACGCCAATGATGCGTACTGCGGTGGTAAAGGCCTGAAAGGGGGAAAGCACCAAAATGATCCCGAGCACAAGCGTGACCGCACCTAAAAGCGCTGCGGTTTTCCAGTGGGGGGAATGACCGCTCCTTAGCTGCAGGGTGTCTCCCAGATTTCCAAGGCCGTGAAAGCAGATCAGTACGCCGATGATGCGGGGGATGATCACGGCGACTAGAGTCGGCCGGACCATGAGCCAGATTCCCACCGCAGACAGGATCACGCCGGTCAGCAGATGCATGGCGGCATAAAGGGTACCATCCCGGTTTCGAAGAAATTTGAATACATCGGAAAGTCCGCACAGCACCAGAACCAGTCCCAGTGCCATACACAAGGCTTCGGTGGACCATTCCGGCCATACCAGCAGCACCAGCCCCAGAAGGACATAAAGACCGGCGGAAAACAGCGTGTTTGCCTTGATGCGTTTGAGAAAATTCGTCATAAGGAAGCTCCTGTCTTTTGTAATAAATACAGTATACGCCGGATAGAACCGGATGAAAAGTGTTTTTCTCAATGAAACAGGGAAGCGGCGCTTTTTCTGCGGATGCTTTGCGGCAGACCGGAAGCTGGAAATTTGGGGATTGCATGTCAGGATGCGTCGTGGTATGATAATACATCTGAAAACCATTCTCAAATTGAAAGAGGAGTATTCCGTGAAAAAAATTCTGCTGTGCATTTGCTGTATCCTGCTGCTGGCGGGCTGTGTTCCGGCGGCCGAACCACCTGAACCGGAGGACGGGCGGCTCCGGATCGTGGCTACGATCTTTCCGGCTTACGATTTTGCCCGGGCTGCCGTGGGAGAGGAAGCCGATGTGACCTTGCTGCTGCCGCCCGGTGTGGAAAGCCACTCCTATGAACCTACGCCTGCGGATATTCTGGCGGTGCAGCAGTGCGATCTGTTTATCTATCTGGGAGGAGAGAGCGACAGCTGGGTGGAAACCATCCTGACGGCGGCAGAACCGGAGGGGGCGGTTTTGCGCATGGTGGACTGCGTAGACTTGCTGGAGGAACGGCATGCGGAAGGAATGCAGCTCCAGCCCGGGCATGACCATGAGCATGAACACGGGGAAGCTGCGGAAGAGCACGGGCTGGGAGCCGTGACCGGCATGGATGAGCATGTGTGGACATCACCGGCCAATGCAGCGGAGATCACACTTGCTGTGGGAGAGCAGCTGGCTGCGTTGGATAACGCCAAAGCGGAGATCTACCGGACCAATGCCAAAAGCTATGCGGAGAAACTGGAGGAACTGGATCGGCGTTTTGCGGCATTTTTTGATGCGCAGCCCAGCCGCACCATCGTTTTTGGCGACCGCTTTCCCCTGCTGTATTTTGCCGACCGGTATCAGCTGGACTATTATGCGGCTTTCCCGGGGTGCGGGACTCAGACGGAACCATCGGCAGCTACGGTGGCGTTCCTGACGGAGAAGGTGAAAACGGAGGAAATTCCCACCATATGGTATATTGAGTTTTCCAATCACTTGGTGGCAGACTGCATTGCGGAGGCAACGGGGACACAAACCGCAATGTTTCACACCTGCCACAATGTCACGCGGGCGGAGATGGACAGCGGTGTCACATATTGTTCCTTGATGGAGAAGAATTTAGAAGCACTGAAGCAATTCTTTGCATAAAGGCCGCTGACCTTGAGAGAGCCGGACGGGTATGCTGAAAAACATACCCGCCCGGTTTTGTATTTTGCCGATATCTAATGGAAACATTAGATAATGGAATAATCTATGAGTAGAACGGATCATTTCATTATTCTGATGAATACATTAGATAATGGAGAAATACCTTATGATAAAATTGAATGTATTGGCGCTGCTGAAAGAAAAGGGAAAAAGCAAATACTGGCTTTATAAGCAGCTGGGGATGAGTTACCAGAATTTCAACAACATGGTGGAAAATCAAACCAAATCGATTCGCTACGGAACCATGGAAACGCTGTGTCAGGTATTGGAGTGTACCCCGAATGACCTGTTTCTGATTGATTGGGAAGAGCCGGAGGAACAGTAAAATGCGCGCTTCCCGAACGTCCTGATTTGTCCGATTTTGTCAAAATTTGCAGAATTCCGGAAAAGTCGGGTATGATAGGCGAAGGAGGGATCGAGGATGAAAGAGGTTTCTCAAATTGTGGCAGGCTTTAGCGGACAGCATTGGAAGAGCGGACATACGATGTTATGCATGATTCTGGAAGCAGCATTGGCCGCTATGCCGGAGGAGCGGGCTATGGGGGAACTTTGCCGCGAGGTGAGCCGGACTTGCCGGAAAACAGAAGAAGCGGTTTACAAAGCGGCGGCTCGGGCGGTTCGGGATATCTGGGAATATGGAGACCGACAGGTACTGGAGCAGACCGTTGGTTATCGGCTTTTAGAAGAACCCACACCCAAAGAGCTTGTCACATCGTTGACACAGGTTTTGTGGCATCGGGAGGCAGTGGTGGAATATCGGGTGCTGGAAAGCGATCTGGAGGGAAAGTTTGGTATTTGGGCACAGACGAGCGGGCAGGAATATGTGATGATGCCGCCCTTCAGCCGTGACGGGGCAGCCGTCCGGAGCTTGGTGGAGCAATGGAACCGCGAGCAGATGCCGCTGCGAAAATTTCGGGAAATGATCCTGCTGGATCAACTGCGGAGATCATGAAAATTGATGAAAAGGATCCCCTCTGATGCAGGCGAAATGAGATCTGCGTCAGGGGGGATTTTGTTGATCTGGAGTGGGGATCAGTAATGCAGAGCGTCTGCTGTCCAGCCGGCAATCAGCTCCGCATACCATTTGCAGACGGCCTTACCGGTCTTGATGTCCAGATTGCGGTAATTTCCACATTCTGCGGCGCTTTTACCGGGCATTTCGCCCTCAAAGGATGCAGCAGCGTCAAATACACGCTTCAAAAGGTCGATTGCACCCTCCAGAGACAGCATCCGGCTGTCAAACAGGAAATAGAAGCCGGTCTGACAGCCCATGGGTCCAAAGTAGATCACGGCATCCCGCTCTTTGGAGTTTCGCAGCAGTGTGGCGATCAGGTGTTCTGCCGAGTGCAGTTCGCTGTTGGTCAAAAGGTCTCCGGTATTCGGGCGCTTGAACCGAAGGTCAAAGGTAATGATATCGCCGTCCCGGCGGGAATAGTAAAGACCGGGCAGCAGGCGGTTGTGGTCAACGGTGAAGCTGGCAATGCGTTCCATGCGGTTATTCCTCCTTTTGCAAGGCCAGCGCGAGAGGCAGAACCACTTTGCCCAGTTCTTCCAGCGCATGACCGAAATCGAAATATTCCTCTGCCTGATGATCGGAAAAGAGATGATCGGAGACGGATTTCAGTGCGGCGAAACGAATGTTGTTTCGCAAGCACACCTGAGCAATGGCGCCGCCTTCCATTTCCACAAGCGTAGGGCGGAAGGTGTCCGCGATCCAGCGGGAGCGGCTGCCCTTGACCGCAAACCAGTCGCCGGTCGCGACCCGGCCGGTGACGGCCTGAACCCCGAGCTCCCGAAGCAGCGCCACGCACCGCTCCGGTTCCCAAGTGGGAAATTCTGCCCGGTTCACGGTGGATACCAGCCCGATGGGATCGCCCACGGCAGTGGTGTCCACGTCGTGCTGCACAAAGTCGGAGGCAATGACCAGACTGCCGGTGGGCAGGTCTGTGGCGCATCCCGCTACGCCGGCGTTGAGGATCATGTCCACGCCGAAGCGCAGGCAGAGGATCTCGGCTGCCATGGCTGCGTTGACCTTGCTGATGCCGCCGACACAGGCGGGCAGTCCCGGTGCGATCTCATAGAAGGGAACACCGGAAATGGTTTCCATAGGGATCAGGTTTTTGGCGCCCGGCAGAGCATGAAGCTCCGCGGGCATAGCAAATTGCAGTCCGATTTTCATAAGGTCTCCTTACTGGCTGTCCGGAAGTTTTTTGCCGCACTTGCCGCAAAATTCGAATTCGTACCCAAGCTTTGCGCCGCAATAGGGGCAATAGCGAAACGCCTCACCGGGATCATCCTGAGAGGAACCACCCTGCATCCCCGCGCCGAAGCGCTGGTTCAGGGGATCCGGTTCCTCACGGTCCTCTACGATGTCGAAGGAGGAATAGCGATTCTTTCCGGTGGCATTTTTGAAGTGATACACCGCCTGAATGATGCCGATGAGCACAAACAGAACCCCGAACAACGGAAAAAATCCCGGCGCTCTCGTGGAAACAGCCATGGCGATCCAGAAAATGCCGAACATCACAACAGTGACGGAGCCGACAGCGCCCATGGCCGATGGCCCCCGACCGGGTTTCACACTTTTCATGACCGGACCTCCTTGTGTCAAGATAGTGACAGTATATCATAAAGAGTAGCGGAGGGCAATGGAGGGAATTTGCAAAAGAGCGCGTGTTTCCGGTGTGCCGAAAGGAAAGACGCACGGGATTGTGTTTGTCAGGCGGTATGCAGGTTTCCCTTGGAGAACTTGGAAGCCGTCAGTTTTTCTGGTCTCTGATCGCTTTCAGAATAAATCCGCCCATGATCGCAATGGGAATGGAAACGGAAAA
Source organism: Dysosmobacter sp. (assembly GCA_026169195.1). Lineage (GTDB taxonomy): Bacteria > Bacillota > Clostridia > Oscillospirales > Oscillospiraceae > Oscillibacter. The sequence continues at coordinate 14,766 of JAPFEH010000073.1, forward strand.
GGAGACAGGCTCAAGGGATGCGCCGAGAACACCGCCTAAAATGGTAAACAGAACTGCCGCTGCGATCATAACATCACTCCTTATAAAATTTGAACGTGTGCAGACACCGGATGACGCTTTGCTGGAACTTCTTATAGGAGGATGATATCATGCCCGCGCTGTCCCTGCAAGAGAAAACCATGCTGTTTGATTGGCAGGCTCTGCGTCCGTCAGCGCACCGCGTCTGCCGGAATGCAGCGCTTCCGTTGGAAACGCTGTTTTGAAACTTCAAAACAATGAAAAACCACTGTTGCATTGCGGCGGAAAACCGTATATAATGTGATTACCTTTGGAATTATGTCGACCTTGGAGCAAAATAGGGAATTTGCCGGGGCCGGTGCGTGATATTGAAACTATGTGAGGTGGCGCATGATCCGTTTAAAAGATGTGGAGATGGAGTATGAAAACGGGACCAAGGCGATCCGGGGCATCAGTCTGTCCATTGAAGATGGAGAGTTTGTGTTTCTGGTGGGGCCTTCCGGTTCCGGAAAATCCACCATCATCAAGCTGCTGATCGGCGAAGTGGAGCCGTGCCGGGGCCGTATTATGATCAACGGCTTCTCGGTCAGCAATATTTCCGAAAAACAGATTCCCCTGATGCGGAGGACGCTGGGCGTGATTTTTCAGGACTTCCGCCTGATTGAAAAAAAGACGGTGTATGACAATCTGTCCTTTGTGATGCGGGCTGTGGGCGCCAGCCCGAAGGAGATCAAAAAGCGGATCCCCTATGTGCTGCATCTGGTGGGACTGGAGAAAAAGGCAGGAAACTATCCCACGGAGCTTTCCGGCGGCGAACAGCAGCGGGTGGCCATTGCCCGGGCACTGGTGAATAACCCCAATACCATCATTGCGGATGAACCTACCGGCAATCTGGATCCGGAGCGGTCCTTGGAGCTGATGAGTTTGCTGGTGAAGATCAACCAGCTGGGGACTACGGTGGTGGTGGTGACCCACGAAAAAGATCTGGTGGACCGCTTTGGCAAGCGGGTCATCACCATTGATTCCGGTCATGTGGTCAATGACAGCGTGGGCGGCTATGTAGGAGGGTGCATCCATGGCTAAGCACGAGTTCGGTTATTTTGCCCGTGAGGGCGTCTCCAATATGTTCAGCCATGGGTTCATGTCTTTTGCGGCGGTAGGAATTACGGTTGCCTGCCTGCTGATCATGGGGACCTTTACGCTGGTGGCGGTGAATGCCAATGAACTGCTGCGGGACTTGGAACAGGAAAATGAGATCGTTGCCTATGTGGACGACAGCTATACGGACGCCCAGTCCAAGGCGCTGCAAAAGAAGCTGGAGGCGGTGCCCAATGTGGTTTCTGTCACCTACATCAGCAAGGAACAGGCCACGGCGGATTTTGCAGCGGAGTATTCTGATGAGGAACTGTTTCAAGACTTGGATCCAGAGATTTTTGAGGACCGCTACGCCCTCAAAATCGGGAATCTGAACCAGATTTCCCAAACGGTGCAGCAGGTGACCGCCATTGAAGGCATCAGTGATGTGGCTGCCCATGAGGAAATTGCCGGGGGCTTTATCACGGTTCGGAATGTGGCTACGGTGGTTTGCGTGGCGCTGATCGTGATTTTGTTTGTGGTCTCGGTGTTCATTATTTCGAATACCATCAAGCTCACGACCTTTGACCGGCGGGAGGAAATCGCCATCATGCGGATGGTGGGCGCCACCAACGGGTTTATCCGCTGGCCTTTCGTCTACGAAGGGTTCATGATGGGATTGCTGGGAGCAGTGATCGCCTTTTTCTCGCAATGGGGATTGTATGCGGCTGTGACCCGGGGCGTGAGCAATAATGATACACTGCAGTTGATTCGGGTGATTCCCTTTCAGGAACTGTGGGTGCCTGTGGCCGTAGTATTTGCGGCGGCAGGAATCCTGATCGGCGTGGGCGGCAGTCTTTCTGCAATCCGGAAGTTCCTGCAGGTGTGAGGAGAGGGTATGAAGAAGAGAACATTTCGCCGGCTGGGCCGCGTCCTGCTGGCTTTGACCATGGCTGTGTGCCTGACTGCCGCGGAGCTGACACCCGCGCTGGCTGTCACGCAGGCGGAGATCGACAAGCTGAAAAATGAAGCGTCTGAATTGAAAAGCCAGAAAAAGAACCTGCAAAAACAGCTGGACGGACTGGCGGGGGACAAGGCGGCCGTTCTGGACAGACGGAAGAAGCTGGATGACCAGATCGAGACCACCGGCGCCCAGATCCGGAACGCGGAGGCGCAGATCACCGCCTATGAGGGGCTGATTGCCCAGACGGAGGCGGAGCTGGCGGATGCCGAGCAGCGGGAAGCGGAGCAGTATGAGCTGTTCTGCAAACGGGTCCGGGCCATGGAAAAACGCGGAACGGTATCTTACTGGTCGGTTCTTTTCAAGGCGGACAGCTTTACGGATCTGCTGACCCGGATGGATGCGGTCAATGAAGTCATGGACGCCGATCAGAAGGTGATCGACGATCTGAAGGCTTTGCAGGAGGAGATCACGCAGAAAAAGGCTTCGCTGGAAACCAGCAAGGCGGAGGAGGAGTCTGCCAAGGCGGAGCTGGTCAGCAAAAAAAAGGAGCTGGATCAGCAGCGGCAGGAGGCCATCGCGCTGGTAAAGGAAATTGAGGCCAACGAAAAAGAATACCAGTCCACGATCAATGCACTGGCGCAGGAAGAAGAAAATATTCTGGCTGAGGCTCTGCGCCTGTCCAAAAAGCTGGCGGAGGAACAGGCGGCGCAGGGAAAGCCGGTCCATTCCAATCCGGGCGGGTATATCTGGCCGGTGGACAGCCGCTACATCACATCCACCATGGGCGGACGCAGCTCTCCCGGCGGAGTAGGTTCCACCAACCATAAGGGTACGGATATCGGACGGGTGGGCTACACCTCCAAGATTTATGCCGCCAAGGCCGGTACCGTGATTGTCTCGCAGTATTCCAATTCTTACGGCCATTACGTAGTCGTCTCCCATGGCGCGGGGAACACCACGCTGTATGCGCATATGAGCAGCCGGAAAGTGTCCGTCGGACAGTATGTGAACCAAGGCGATGTGCTGGGGATCACCGGTTCCACAGGCCATTCCACCGGTCCGCACCTCCACTTTGAGGTCACGGAGAACGGCGTGCGGGTGAATCCGCTGAACCATGGGGCGAATCCGAAAAAGGGCTATCTGACAGGATATACGTTGTCAGGCTCTGCCTGATCCGCACATATTCCATCCTCCCGCTCCATACCATGGAGCGGGAGGATGATGCTTTTATGGTGGGAATGATTTTGTGGAAGAATCCGGAAAAAGGCGGGGGAGCGGTCACCATTCGGGAGCGCAGCATCCTGCGGGTGCGGTTTTGGTGCGCGGAGATCGCCCGGGGCCCGCATACGCCGGAGGCTGTGCTGCGCCGTCGGGTGCGGTCGGCAGGGAAGCGGCTGCGGAAGCAGGGGGTCACGCGTCTGGTACTGCCGGAGCAGTTCGAGGAGATGCCGCAGCTGGAGAAACAGGGGCTTGGTCCGGCATCCACGCTGGGGCTGAGAAAGTCCATCGCAGCAGACTGGGTCCGTTGGCTCCTGAACTCCGGCGGGCGCGGGACTGCCGGGGCGAAAATCGGTGTTTCCGCAGACCGGCTGACGGGAGAGGTGGTGCGGACAGTCACGGAACTGGCCTTACGGCACCGCTATGTGCTGCTGGATCTGCCAAAGGGCGGGGAGGAGCTGGCCCGGCAGCTGCGGAGAGAATATGGCGTGTCGCTGCTGTTGAACCCGTCCAAAGAGCAGATGGAGGAGACGGACGCTCTGGTGGTTTTTGATGCCGGAGGGGATTGGGAAAGCTGCCGGATGCTTCCCCTGTACGACGAGACATCGCCGCTGCCGCCGCTGATGCTGCCGCCGGCTCTGGAAGAAAAACTGCCGGAAGGATGCGACCGTGGCCAGCTTTTGGCGGTGCTGCGGGAGCAGGGAGGGCTGCGTCCGGGACAGATTACCGTTGGAGGAGGGAATTCTGCCAAATAGGGGCGTTTTTTGCCTGCTTTGCCCCCTTGACATTCTGAAAACCACCCTCTATAATACTAGACTGTTACAATATAAGCATGGTACAACCAGTGCCCGAAGGGAACTGACCGGAAAGGATCGTTGACATGGAAAAAGAATATAAAATGAGTGCGGTTCGTGCGCAGGAACTGCAGGACGAACTGAATTACCTGAAGACCACCCGCTCTGACGAGGTGGCGGAGCAGATCAAAATTGCCCGCGGCTTCGGTGACCTCAGTGAGAACAGTGAGTATGATGAGGCCAAGAACGAGCAGGGCAAGCTGTATTCCCGCATCGCAGAGCTGGAGGAGATCCTGCAGCATGTGGTGATCGTGGATGAAACGGCGGGCGCCACCAATGAGGTGACCATCGGCTGCACCGTCACGGTGGCTGACGGCAGCGGAAAAGAGATGCCCCCCTATAAGATCGTGGGTTCTCAGGAGTCTGATCCCATGCACGGCATCATCTCTGAGGAGTCTCCTTTCGGCAAGGCGCTGATCGGCGCCAAGGAGGGGGATACCGTGACAGTGGAAGCGCCCAGAGGCGCCATCCGTTATACAGTGAAGAAGATCGAACGGTAAGGAGAATGACGATGGCTGAACAGAAGAACAACCGGCAGGCCGAGCCTGAACTGGATTTAAGCGAGCAGCGGAAGGTTCGGCGGGAAAAGCTGGCTGCCCTCCAGGCAGCCGGTCAGGATCCCTTCCGGCAGACCCGATTTGAATGGACCGCGACCTCTCAGCAGATCAAGGATCATTTTGAAGCCATGGAGGGCCAGAGCGTGAAGGTGGCCGGCCGCCTGATGAGCAAGCGGGGAATGGGCAAGGTCAGCTTCTGCGACCTGCAGGACCGGGATGGACGGATCCAGCTCTATGCCCGTCAGGATGAAATGGACGAAGAGGCCTACAAGACCTTCAAGAAGTACGATATCGGTGATATTGTCGGTGTGGACGGCGAGGTATTCCGTACCCAGCGGGGGGAGATGAGCGTCCGTGCCAAGGAGATCACCCTCCTTTCCAAATCCCTGCTGCCCCTGCCGGAGAAGTTCCATGGCCTGCAGGATAAGGAGCTGCGGTTCCGCCAGCGGTATGTGGATTTGATGGTGAATCCGGAGGTCAAGCGGAATTTCGTGATCCGCTCCCAGTTCATTCAATTCATGCGCAGCTTTTTGGATGACAGAGGCTACATTGAAGTGGAGACGCCGGTGCTCAACACCATTGCCGGCGGCGCAGCCGCACGGCCCTTTATTACCCACCACAATACGCTGGATATTGATATGTACATGCGCATTGCCACCGAACTGCCCCTCAAGCGGCTGATCGTGGGCGGCATGGACCGGGTCTATGAGATCGGGCGGATTTTCCGCAACGAAGGCATGGACCCCAAGCATAATCCGGAATTCACCACGGTGGAGCTGTATCAGGCTTATACGGATTTCCACGGCATGATGGACATTGCCGAGGGAATCATTTCCGGCGCCGCACAGAAGATTCTGGGCACCTATCAGGTGGAGTGGCAGGGAGAGCAGATCGACCTGACTCCCGGCTGGCGCCGCATGACGATGGTGGATGCCGTCCGGGAATATGCGGGCATTGACTTTGGCGTGATCACGGATGACGCTGAGGCCGTTGCCGCTGCCAAGGCGGCAGGCGTGGAGCTGGCCGCCGCCGCAGAGAAAACGTGGGGCAATGCGCTGTATGCCTGCTTTGACCAGAAGGTGGAGGAAAAGCTCATCCAGCCCACGTTTATTACGATGTATCCCGTGGAGGTCTCTCCGCTTACCAAGCGCAGTCCCGAGGATCCCCGGCTGACAGAGCGCTTTGAGCTGTTTGTCTGCCACAGTGAATTGGCCAATGCCTATTCTGAGCTCAATGACCCCATTGACCAGCGCCACCGCTTTGAAAAGCAGGTGGAGCAGCGGGAGCGTGGCGATGACGAAACGGAGATGCTGGACGAGGATTTCCTCAATGCGCTGGAGTACGGTATGCCGCCCACCGGCGGTATGGGCATGGGGATCGACCGCTGCGTCATGCTGCTGACCGGAACCGATACCATTCGGGAAGTCATCCTGTTCCCCACCATGAAGCCCACGGAAAAAGTCGAGGCTCCCGAGAAGAAAGAGCCTGTGAAGACAGAGGAAAAGTCTGCGGAGAAGATCGACTTTTCCAATGTGAAGATCGAGCCGCTGTTTGAGGAATTTGTGGACTTTGAGACCTTTGCAAAGTCTGATTACCGGGCAGTGAAGATCGAAGCTTGTGAAGCGGTGCCCAAGAGCAAGAAGCTTTTGAAGTTTACGCTGAATGACGGTACGGACCGCCGCCGCACGATCCTCAGCGGGATCCATGAGTACTACGAGCCGGAACAGCTGATCGGGAAAACTGCCATTGCCATTGTGAATCTGCCCCCCAGAAAGATGATGGGCATTGATTCCGAAGGTATGCTGATTTCCGCGGTACATGAGGAAAACGGCCGCGAGGGACTGAACCTGCTGATGGTGGACGACCGGATCCCGGCAGGCGCAAAGCTGTACTGAGATTCCACAGCGATCCGCTTTTCAAAGGGAGCACACCTGTCCGGTGTGCTCCCTTTGACACGCCGGTGTGCGCCGGCGTTTCCGGGGCTTTCCGGAGAGCGGAAGGCGGGGAAACCATGTCTTGACAATGGCAGATGATACCGATATGATAAAAATATGATAAAAAGAAATATCAGACCCCGTGTTCATGAAACGGGAGAAAGAAGCTGCTAGATGGAACAAATTACCAGTCGTACCAACGCCCTGTGCACCCATATCCGCAAGCTGGCGGCCTCTGCCGCCTATCGCCGGAGGCAGGGAGAGTTCCTTTGTGACAGTCCGAAGCTGTTGGAGGAGGCCCTGCTCCATGGCGGGGATGTGCGTGTTGTGGTGTGTACGGAGGAAGCTGCCCTGCCGCCGGTTCCGGCAGGGGTGCGCGCGGTGCTGGTGCCGAAAGACGTCATGAAGACCCTTGCCCCGTCACAGTCTCCTCAAGGAGTCCTGTCTGTCTGCGGAATGCACGCCGCCCATCTTCCGGAACGGCTGGAAGGAAAGCGGTATGTGGTGCTGGATGGAGTGCAGGACCCGGGAAATGTGGGAACCATCCTGCGGACAGCCGATGCGTTTTCTGCCGATGGACTGCTGCTGGTGAATGCCTGCGCGGATCTCTATAATCCTAAAACCGTTCGGGCAACCATGGGAGCGGTCTTTCGCTGTCCGGTGTGGAGCTGCGGCACGGAAGAATTGCGGGCGCTGCTGTCTGCTTCGGACCTTCCTTTATACGGCGCCGCTTTGCGGAATGACACCGCGGATATCCGGCAGGTGGATCTGAACCGCTGCGCTGTTGCCATCGGGAGCGAAGGACGGGGGCTTTCCCGGGAGCTGCTGGGCATGTGCGATCAAACGGTGCTGATCCCGATGCAGTCCCATTGCGAATCCCTGAATGCAGCGGCTGCCGCTGCGGTGCTGCTGTGGGAAGCAGCCCGGAATGACGCATAAGGAGGCGGGAGTGTGTCCGCACTGAAATACTGGCTGTGGCTCACAGGGCTGCGGGGACTGAAAAACCAGACACGACTGACCCTGCTGCATCGTTTCGGCTCGCCGGAGGATGTGTTTTATGCTGACGCCGGCGAAATTCTGCTGACGGAGGAGATCACCCGGGAGCAGGCCGCCTTGCTGGAAGACCACAATCTGGACGCAGCGGAGCGGATCTGGGAAGACTGCTGCCGGCTGGATCTGCGGATTTTGACCATCGCGGATGCGGAGTATCCGGGAAGACTGCGGAACATCTATGATCCGCCCTGCCTGCTTTATGCAAAAGGCCGTCTGCCTGCGCTGGACGAGGAGGCGGTTGTAGCGGTGGTGGGCACCAGAGATGCCACCCCGTATGGTGTTGCCTGCGCGGAAAAGCTGGGGTTTGGTCTGGCGAAGGGCGGAGCAGTGGTGGTCAGCGGACTTGCCCGCGGCATTGATACGGCGGCGACCCGCGGAGCTTTGCGGGCCGGAGGGTGTACGGTCGGCGTGGCGGCGAACGGTCTTGATATCTGCTATCCGCGTGAGAACCGCTATCTCTATGAGGATGTGGCTGCCGCTGGTGTGCTGCTGTCGGAATATCCGCCGGGAACAGAACCTTATAAAACCAACTTTCCGGTACGAAACCGGATCCTGTCCGGCCTTTCTCTCGCCACGCTGGTGGTAGAGGCTCCGGAGCGCAGCGGCGCGCTCATTACGGCGGATACTGCCGTGGAACAGGGGCGGGATGTGTTTGCGGTTCCGGGCCCGATTGACGCGCCCAACAGCGCAGGCTGCAACCGGCTGCTGAAAGAGGGCGCCGGACTTGTGCGGGATGCGTGGGACATTTTAGAGGAGTATGAGGCCCGGTTCCCGGATAAACTGTACCGGGAGGAGTCCCGGAAGAAACCGGAAAAAGTGGGGTATCAGGCGCGGCAGAAGGAAGAAGTACGGCCTGTGCCGCCTGCAATCTCACTTTCGGATCCGGACTGCGGCCTGACGGACGACCAAGCCGCCCTGCTGCTGGCGTTATCGGAGGAAGAGCCGATGCAGGTGGATGATCTGATCGAAAAAACCGGAATTCCCACCCGACGGGTGCTTTCTGCGCTCACCTTGCTGGAGTTGGAACAATATGTCCGGCAGCACAGTGGAAAGTGCTATACACGCGCCGTGACATTGAGCGAATAAATTTGTGCGCCGGAAACGGCGCTGGAGGTAACTATGGCAAATCATAGTCTGGTCATCGTGGAGTCCCCCGCGAAGGCAAAGACCATTGGAAAGTATCTGGGCAATGAGTTTGAAGTCAAGGCCTGCATGGGACACCTGCGGGATTTGCCCAAGAGCACCATTGGTGTGGATGTAGAGAAGGACTTTGAGCCGGTCTATAAGCCCATCAAGGGAAAAGAGGACATTATCAATGATTTGAAAAAATCTGCCAAGGCGGCAGACACCGTCTATCTCGCAACGGACCCGGACCGGGAGGGAGAAGCGATTTCATGGCATTTGAAGCAGCTTTTGAATCTGTCGGATGAAAAGGCCAAACGGGTCACGTTCAATGAGATCACCAAAAAAGTGGTGCGGGAAAGTATTCAGGAGCCACGGGAGATCGATCAGGATCTGGTGGATGCCCAGCAGGCACGGCGGATTCTGGACCGGCTGGTGGGATATGAGCTCTCCCCGCTGCTTTGGAAAAAGATCCGTCGGGGATTGAGCGCGGGACGTGTTCAATCCGTGGCGACCCGCATGGTGGATGATCGGGAACGGGAGATTGAAGCCTTTGAGCCGGAGGAGTACTGGACGCTGGACGCGAACCTCACGGGCAGTGATGTGAAAAAGCTGCCGTTTTCCGCCCGGTATCATGGGAAAAACGGGAAAAAGGCGGAATTGAAATCGGCGGAAGAGGTTGAGACTGTGGTGGAGGAGACCCGAAATGCGCCCTTCACCGTGAAAAGCGTCAAGCGCACGGATAAGCAGCGCAGTCCTTCTCCGCCCTTCACCACCTCCACCATGCAGCAGGAGGCGTCCAGAAAGCTCTCCATGACCCCTCGCCGCACCATGGCCATTGCCCAGCAGCTTTATGAGGGTGTGGACATTGAAGGAGAGGGGACTGTCGGTCTCATCACCTATATGCGTACGGACTCTCTCCGCATTTCGGAAGAGGCGCTTGCAGATGTCAAGACCTTTATTCTGGGGCGGTATGGTCAGGCGTATTATCCTGCCCAGACCCACCGTTATAAAGCCAAAGCGGGCGCGCAGGACGCGCATGAAGCGATCCGTCCCAGCAATGTCAACTGGACGCCGGAAATGCTGAAAAAGGATCTGACAGGGGAGCAGTACCGACTCTACCGGCTGATTTGGAGCCGGTATGTGGCCTGCCAGATGTCCAATGCCGTTTATGACAGCGTGGCAGTGGAAATCGAAGCCAACAGCCACAGCTTCCGGGCCAGCTCCTCCAGCCTGAAATTTTCCGGCTATACGGCCGTATATGAGGAAGGGCGCGATGAGGAGAAGGAAGAAAAAGAGTCGCCCCTGCCGGCACTGCAGGAGGACGAGATTCTGGAGTTGAAGGATTTCAGCCGGGATCAGCATTTTACCCAGCCGCCCGCCCACTATACAGACGCAACGTTGATCCGCGCCATGGAAGAGCAGGGCATCGGCCGTCCTTCCACATATGCTCCCACGGTCTCCACGATCCTTGACCGGGAATACGTGATCAAAGAAGGCAAGTATCTGCGGATCACGAACCTCGGCCGCGTGGTGACGGAACTGATGAAGGATAAGTTTACCGACATTGCCGATTTGAAATTTACCGCCAACATGGAGCAGCGGCTGGACTCTGTGGAGGAGGGCTCGACACCGTGGAAGAGCGTCCTGCGGGACTTTTACGGGGACTTTGAAGCCAATCTGCAAAAAGCGGAAAAGGATCTGGAAGGTGTCCGCATCAAGGTTCCGGATGAGGTCAGTGAGGAGATCTGTCCGGAATGCGGGCGCAATCTGGTGGTCAAGTCCGGACGGTTCGGCCGTTTTCTGGCCTGCCCGGGCTATCCGGAATGCAGCTTTACGATGCCGCTGGTGGTGGAGATGCCGGGGCGCTGTCCCAAGTGCGGCGGACGTCTTATGAAGCGCACCGGAACCAGCAAGAAAACCAACAAGCAGTACACGTATTATTGCTGTGAGCATACCAACAGCCGGGATGAGTCTGCCAAGTGCGACTTCATGACATGGGACGTTCCGGTGAAGGACGATTGTCCGGTCTGCGGTCATACCATGTTCAAAAAGGCCGGACGGGGCTTCAAAAAACCCTTCTGCATCAATGAGGCCTGCTCCAATTTCCTTCCGGAGGAGAAGCGGGGGTATCCCAAAAAGCCTGCTGAAAAGAAGGAAGAGGAAGCTGCGGAGCCTCAGGAGCAGACGGAAAAGCCTGTCAGGAAGACAGCGGCAAAAAAGCCTGCCGCGAAAAAGGCCGCGACGGAGAAAAAGAAATCTGCCGCGAAGAAGCCTGCCGCCAAGAAAACGGCCAAAAAAGCAGAGAAAGAGGAATCTGTTTAAGCGGAGATGATCAAGCACTGCTGTGCAGTGCAGATTGCGGTTCCGGTATGGGACCCGTCCGCCCGCTCTGCGGGGAGGATACCCTCAACAAAGGAGACTTTCATGATGGAAGCAACAGTGATCGGCGCGGGACTTGCCGGAAGTGAATGTGCCTGGCAGCTGGCGCAGCGGGGGATCCGTGTGACCCTGCGGGAGATGAAGCCGGTAAAAAGGACGCCGGCTCATTTGACGAATGATTTTGCGGAACTGTGCTGTTCCAACTCTCTGCGGTCTGACCAGCTGGAAAATGCGGTGGGCCTTTTGAAAGAGGAATTGCGGCGGCTGGATTCCCTGATTTTGACCTGTGCGGATGCCACCCGGGTAGAGGCCGGCGGCGCGCTGGCAGTGGACCGGCATGGCTTTGCCGCTTTGGTCACAGAGAAAATCCGCAGCCATCCGAATATCACGGTGGTTCCGGGAGAGGTAACGGAGCTTCCTGACGGGGAAGTGGTGGTTGCTTCCGGACCGCTGACCTCGGACGCACTGGCAGAACGGCTGCAGATGCTGCTGGGAGAAAACAGCGATCTGCATTTTTACGATGCGGCGGCGCCTCTGGTATCCGCAGAGAGCGTGGATATGGAGAAGGCGTGGTTTGGCTCCCGATATGATAAGGGCGGTGCGGACTATGTCAACTGCCCGATGAATGAAGAGGAATATCAGGCGTTCTGGGAGGCGTTGACGACCGCGCAGGAAGCGGAGGTCCATGGCTTTGAGGACGCGCAGGTGTTTGAGGGCTGCATGCCGGTGGAGGTCATGGCCCGTCGGGGGCATGATACGCTGCTGTACGGCCCTTTGAAATCCCGCGGGCTGGACGATCCCCGCACCGGACGCTGGCCCTACGCTGTGGTGCAGCTGCGCCGTGATAATGCGGAGGGCTCTGTGTACAATCTGGTGGGATTTCAGACCCATCTGCGGTTTCCGGAACAAAAAAGGGTGTTTTCCATGATTCCGGCCCTTCACGATGCGGAGTTTCTGCGGTATGGCGTCATGCACCGCAATACATTTTTGAATTCCCCCAAACTGCTGGACCGCTATTACCGTCTCAAGGCGGAGCCGCGCATTTCCTTTGCCGGACAGATGACCGGCGTGGAGGGATATGTGGAATCTGCCGCCAGCGGGTTTCTGGTGGGCGTAGAGACGGCGCGGCGGCTGCGGGGAATGCGCCCTGTTGACTTTCCGCAGGAAACGGCGATCGGCGCGCTGGGGCTGTATGTATCCAATCCCTCCATTACGGCGTTCCAGCCCATGAATATCAACTTCGGGATCATTCCGCCGCTGGATCACCGTGTCAAGGGAAAAAGAAACAAAAATGCAGAACTGTCGGCACGGTCGCTGGACATCATTGAACGCATAAAAGAGGAGGTCTTGCAATGAAGATCATCGTAGATGCCATGGGGGGCGACCATGCGCCGCAGGCTGTGGTAGAGGGTGCTCTGACCGCTGTCAAGCAGCATGGAGCGGAGGTTTTGCTGGTGGGCCGCATGGAGGAGATCCTGAAGGCGATGGAGACCTGCGGAGAGAAGAACCTGCCTGCCGGTGTGGAAATACGGGATGCCAGCGAGGTGGTGGAGATCGAGGACGATCCTGCCATGGCATTCAAAATGAAAAAGGACTCCTCCTTGACCGTGGGATTGAACCTGCTGAAAGCAGGTGAGGGGGACGCGTTTGTCTCTGCCGGCTCCACCGGTGCGCTGCTTTCAGGCGCCACACTGCTGGTCAAGCGGGTGCGGGGCATCCGGCGGGCTGCCATGGGGCCTGTGATCCCCACGGCTTCCGGTCGTGCTGTCTTGTGCGACTGCGGAGCCAACGCTGAGTGCACACCGGAATACCTGCTGCAGTTTGCCTATTTGGGCAGCTATTACGCCCGTCGGGTATTGGGGGTGGAGACGCCCAGAGTGGGGCTTTTGAACATTGGCGCAGAGGCTTCCAAGGGGGACAGCCTGCGCCGTGAAGCATATGCGCTGCTGAAGCAGGCGGGGGACGCCGGACGGATCCATTTTATCGGCAATGTAGAAGGACACGACGCCATGCTGGGGGCTGCCGATGTGATCGTGGCGGACGGTTTTGCGGGCAACGTGCTGCTCAAGGGAGTGGAGGGCACTTCAAAATTCCTGCTGAAGGAATTGAAAAAGATGTTCTTTACCAATACGAAAACCAAGCTGGCTGCCGGTCTGGTGAAAAAAGATCTGGCGGAGATGAAGCGGCTGCTGGATCCTTCTGAAGTGGGCGGAACTCCGTTTCTGGGGATTTCAAAGCCGGTGATCAAGGCGCACGGTTCCTCGGATGCCCGTGCCATCTGCAATGCCATTCTGCGGGCGGGGGAATATGCCGCCAGCGGCTTCATTGAGGATGTTCAGCGGGATATTGCGCTGATGAAAGTAGGCAATCCAACAGAAAAAGTGGATTCTCCCTCTTGACAGCACTGTGTCATATGCCGTATGATTGCCTCAAGCAATCAGAAAATGATGGAAGGTCCATCATACTGTAAGGGGTGAAAAGGCAATGTCTATTGAAGAGATTTTTCAGACGATGCGGGAATTGGTAGCCGAGCAGTTTTCCATGGATCCGGATGAGGTGAGCATGGAGACCTCCTTTGAGGAGGATCTTGGCGCGGATTCTGTGGATCTGGTGGAACTGGCCATGGCCATGGAAGAGGAATTTGAAGTGGGAGAGACTCAGGAAGAGGATCTGTCCGCCCTCAAAACTGTGGGTGATGCAGTGAACTACATCGCCGGAAAGCTGAAATAATGGAGGAATCGCCCCGCCGTCAGCGCGGGGCTTCCTTTTGGAGAGGTCGACATGAAGGAACTGGAGAAAAAACTGAATTATACCTTTCGGGAGCCTGCTCTGCTGGCAGAGGCACTGAGCCACAGTTCCTACGCCAATGAACATCGGGGAGCGGGGCTTAAGAGCAACGAACGTCTGGAATTTCTGGGAGATTCCGTGCTGGGATTTGTCACGGCGGAATTTTTGTTTGTTCAGCATCCGGACCTTCCGGAAGGGGATCTGACCCGGATCCGGGCGGCATTGGTGTGCGAACAGAGTCTTTATGAAGCGGCCGGAAAGCTGGGACTTGGCAAGTACTTAAAGCTGGGACGGGGCGAAGAGGCCGGCGGCGGCCGGGAACGTACCTCCATTCTGGCAGATGCAATGGAAGCGGTGTTTGCGGCAGTTTATCTGGATGGCGGCATTTCCGCCGCTTCCCGTTTGATTCACCGCTGTTTATTGGATGTGGAGAAGGAAGAGGTCATTGAGGAACGACGGAGAGATTACAAAACTGCGCTGCAGGAGCTGGTCCAGCGGACGCCGGGAAGCTCCATTGCATACCGGCTGGTAGAAGAGACGGGGCCGGATCATTGCCGCGTGTTTGTGATGGAGGCCTCCGTGGATGACCGGGTACTGGGCCGGGGCGAAGGCCGCACCAAAAAGGAAGCGGAGCAGGCAGCCGCCAAGACTGCTCTGCGGCAATTGGACGGAGAATAACAAGCGTGTTGAGATCCGGGGGACCAGAACCCCCGGATCTTTTTTCCGGAGCAACAGAGGACCTGCAAATAGAACTGGAATTTGCAGGCGGGTCGTGCTATACTATATTCTATGTGGAAATTTTAACGTTAGGAGTGTGGTCTGATTGACATTGCTGTCGTCTGTTCTGCTGGGGTTGGTTCAGGGCGTGGCGGAATTTCTGCCGATTTCCAGCTCCGGACATTTGGCAATTGCCGAGCATCTGCTGGGGATGAAGGGACTGGAGGTTCCCGAGTTTTTTGATGTCTTGCTGCATCTGGGAACGCTGGTAGCTGTGTTTGCCGCCTATTGGGAGGATATCCGTGAAATGATTCTGGAACTGTTTTGCGGTGTCCGGGATCTGGCGCGTCACAGCACACCTGCGCCGGTTCCGCCTGCCCGACGTCTGATTCTGTTGATCGTGGTGGGAACGCTGCCGCTTTTCGCGGTGCTGCCCGTCAAGGATCTGGTAGAGGGACTGGCAGATAATATGTATTTTGTAGGCGGGGCATTGCTGGTGACAGGCTGCCTGCTGTTTGCCAGTGACCGTGTGAAAAAGGGCCGCAAGACGGAGAAGAATGCCACGATGAAAGACGTTTTGCTGGTGGGCGTGGCACAGGCCATTGCCACCTGTCCGGGCATTTCCCGCTCCGGTACGACCATCACCGCTGGATGCTTTGTGGGGTTTGAGCGGCGGTTTGCCGTTCGCTTTTCCTTCCTGCTGTCCATACCTGCAATTCTGGGAGCCAATATTCTCAGCATCAAGGATGCGCTGGATACCGTGATATGGGCGGAGGTTCCGGTATATCTGGTGGGTGTGGCGGTTGCGGCTTTGGTTGGATATGGCTGCATCCGGCTGCTGAAAATGATCGCGGATAAAGGCCGGTTCGGCTTCTTTGCGTACTATTGCTGGGCGGCCGGTCTTGTGACATTGATTTTGACTTTGGTACAATCCTGACGGGAGGTAACACGGTGGCGTCCTCAACACGTAAGAAACCGACAACAACCAAAAAGGGCGGCGGAAAAGCAGGGGCTTCCCGTGCCGGCGGAAAGAAAGCACCTCCCAAACAGCCGATCCGGCGGGAAGTGGGCGCTGTGGCGGCGCTGGTGCTGGCACTGCTGGTGGCGGTCAGCTATTTTGACACCAGCGCCTTTTTTGTCAACGGGCTGGCAAATGTGCTCAAAGGCCTCATGGGATATGGCTATTGGCTGGCGGCGCCGGCGCTGGTGCTGGCAGGAGGGACCCTGCTGTTTCATCATGGGCGGCCGGTGTGTCTGCGCGTGACTTGTGCGCTGCTGCTGCCGCTGGTATTCGGCATTTTCTGGCATGCCGCTTTTTGCAGAGACCTTTTGAATTTTGACAAGACAATGATTCCGCTGCTGTGGCGCAGCGGAAGAGAGCTGGCATCCGGCGGAGTGATCGCCGGCTTATTGGCCACGGGTTCGGTCCGCGCCTTTACCCGCATTGCCACGGTGATCTTATCCGTGGCTGCATGGACGGCGCTGTTGGTGACAGCACTGCTGCCGGTGCTGCGGAAGGCGCAGGAGCGCCACCGTACACGGCCCTGCTATGTGGAAGAACCGGAAGAACCCAGACCGCAAACGGCTCCGACAGGTTCCGTGAAACGGAGAACGGAGGAACCGCTCCGGATCGACATTCCGCTGGATGACGGAGTTCCGGCAGAGGCGCTGTGTCCCGCCCCGCAAAAGGAGGGGCGCTTTACCGGCTTCTTCCGGCATAAGTCCGACCAGCAGAAAACACCGGATCAGGTCTTGCTGGAACAGCCGAAGCCGGAGAAAAAGAGCGCTGTGAGCGTACCGGCGATCCCCGACGGGGCGGCGGAGCCTGTCCGGTCCGTTCGGCGGGAGGTGCAGCCGGCAGCGGAGCCTGTCAGGCAGGCGCCGGTTGTGGCCACTGCTCCGGAGGAAGCGGCTCCTGCACGCAAGGAGAAAAGCAATACTGCCAAAGAGGTGGCGGATCAGACGGCGGCTGTTGCAGCAGAGATCCAGCAGACAATGGCCTCCGGCGAAAGTGCCTATCAGTTCCCGCCCATTACCTTACTGCGGGAGAGTCAGGGAGAAAACCACGTGGAGGCCGGCGCGGAGCTGCGGAACAATTCCCGTCGTCTGGCAGACACCCTGACCAGCTTCGGCGTGGATGCTGCGCCGGGGGATGTGGTCCATGGACCGTCGGTGACGCGGTATGAATTCGTTCTGGAGCAGGGGGTCAAACTCAGCAAGATCACCAATCTGGCAGATGACATTGCGCTGGCGCTGGGCGCCACTGGCGTCCGTATTGCGCCGATCCCTGATAAAAGCTCTGTGGTCGGGATCGAAGTTCCCAATAAACGTGTGACGCCGGTGCTGATTCGGGATGTGATCGAGTCCCGGGATTTTACGGATCACCGGTCGAAGACGGCGTTTGCATTGGGGCGGGATATTGGCGGCCGCAATGTGATCGGAGATATTGAAAAACTGCCCCATGTGCTGATCGCAGGTACCACAGGCTCCGGTAAGTCCGTCTGCACGAACTCTTTGATTATTTCCCTGCTTTATAAATCCACGCCCGACGAGGTCCGCTTCATTATGGTCGATCCCAAAATGGTGGAGCTGGCGCCTTATAACGGGATCCCGCATTTGCTGATCCCGGTGGTGACGGATCCGAAGAAGGCTGCCGGCGCTTTGCAGTGGGCGGTGTTTGAGATGATGAAGCGGTACAAGACGTTTTCGGAGCACGGTGTGAAGAAGCTGGAAGAATTCAACCGGCTGGCGCGGGCTTCCGAGGATCTGGAGACGCTGCCCAGCGTGGTGGTGGTCATTGACGAGCTGGCGGATCTGATGCTGGTGGCCGCCAAGGAAGTGGAAGAATCCATCTGCCGGGTGGCGCAGATGGGACGGGCTGCCGGTGTGCATCTGGTCATTGCCACTCAGCGGCCGTCTGCCGATGTGATCACCGGACTGATGAAGGCGAATATTCCCAGCCGCATCGCCTTTGCGGTGGCCTCTTCGCTGGAATCCCGCATTATTCTGGATAATACCGGCGCGGAAAAGCTGGTGGGCAAGGGAGATATGCTGTATGCGCCTTTGGGCGGCGGCAAGCCCCAGCGGGTTCAGGGATGCTTCATTTCTCCGGAGGAGATCGAGGAGGTCGTGAGCTTCGTCAAGCAGTCCGGTGAGGCGCAATATTCGGACGAAGTCATCGCCAAGATCGAAGAGAGCATACAGGAGAAGGAAAAGGGCGGAGGAAAGGGAGCTGCCGCAGCGGCAGATGTCTCCGGCGAAGAGGGAGACGAACTGCTTCCTGCCGCTGTGGATGTGGTGCTGGAAACAGGGCAGGCGTCCGTTTCCATGCTCCAGCGCCGCTTGAAGCTGGGCTATTCCCGGGCTGCCCGTCTGGTAGACCAGATGGAGGAGCGCGGCATTGTGGGGCCCTTTGAAGGCTCTAAGCCGCGGCAGCTGCTGATTACCCGGGAGCAATGGCAGGAGATGCAGATGGGCGGCGCGCCGGCATCGGAGTCCGGCGATGAAGAATGTCCGTTTCCGGAAGAGGATACATGAAAGTTCTTCATATCGGGGTTGACAAAAAATCAATCATGCGTATAATAGACGAAGAAATGCAGTGAAAAAGCCAGCAGTCTGAAACCGGCGTCCAGTGAGAGGGAAAGAGTGCGAACCCTCGGCCCACGCCAGACGGCAGCCACTTTGGAGCAGCCCGTGAAGAGCGGGACGGTTCATCCACGTTACCGGATGACATGAGATGCCCTGTGTGCAGGGCAGATCAGGGTGGTACCGCGGAGTTTGTTTCGCCCCTGACGGCAGTCAGGGGCGTTTTTTTATGATCTTACAGAATTCGAAATTCCTGCCAAGGAGGCATTGATGATGAAATTTTCCAGTAGAATTGAAGCCTGTTCCCTGTCCCCGATCCGGAAGTTCCGCCCCTATGTGGTGGCGGCGGAAACCAAGGGAAGGAAGGTCCTGCACCTCAATATCGGTCAGCCGGATGTGGAAACGCCCGCTGTATTTTTTGATGCCGTCAGCACGTTCCGTGAAAAAGTGCTGGAATATGCGCCTTCTGCCGGCGTGGAGTCCTTTGTAGAGGCGGTGCGGGAGTATTATGAGCGGCTGGGTATTTCCCTGACCGATGATGACATTCTGGCAACGTATGGCGGCAGCGAGGCGTTGCAGATCATCTTCTCCTGCATTTTGGAGGAGGGGGACGAGGTTCTGGTTCCGGAACCCTATTATCCCAACTACGATACGTTTGTAAAGGTTACAGGCGCGGTCATCAAGCCGGTTCCGACCGATCCGGAAAAAGGCTACCGTTTTGCCGCCAGAGAGCAGATCGAGCCTTGCATCACAGAGCGCACGCGGGCGATCCTGATGACCAACCCCGGCAATCCGACCGGCGTGGTGCTGAGTCGGGAGGAAATGCGGACCATGGCGGAGATTGCCATGGAGCACGATCTGTTCCTTATCAGTGATGAGGTCTACCGCGAGCTGGTCTATGATGGACAGCGGATGAGCTCCATGCTGGAATTCGAAGACGCTGCGGAGCATGTCGTGGTGGTGGACTCGGTTTCCAAGCGGTTTTCCGCCACCGGTTCCCGTGTGGGCGCCATTGTTTCCCGCAATCAGGAGCTGATGGGCCATGCCATGAAAATCTGTCAGGGCCGCCTGTGCGCCGCAACGCTGGATCAGATGGGGGCTGCCGCCATGTATCGCAGCCTGTCTGAGAGCTATTATGCCGGAATCCGGGCAGAATACCGCCGCCGCAGGGATACGGTGGTGGAAGGACTCCGGAAGATCCCCGGTGTGCAGTTCCGGATTCCCGAGGGGGCGTTTTATCTGATGGTGACGCTGCCGGTGGATGATGCGGAAAAATTGCAGTATTTTCTGCTTGAGGAATTTGAGGATCATGGACAGACTGTGATGTATGCACCCGGAGAAGGATTCTATGCGACTCCGGGAAAAGGCCGCAATGAGATCCGGATCGCGTATGTGACCAATCCGGAGGAATTGAGACGGGCTGTGGAATTGCTGGGACTGGGGATTGCAGCCTACAACGCCAAAAGGGGTGCCGTATGATCCGCCATATCGTCATGTGGAAATTCCGCTCCGGTACGGAGACGGAGCAGGCACGCTTTCTGGAGGGGCTGCGCGGCTTGCAGGGGGTGATCCCGCAGCTGCTGTGGTCCGAGGTTGCTGCCAATACGGGCGATGGGAACTATGATGCGGTTCTGGTCAGTCAGTTTGAAAATATGGAAGCGCTGAGAGCCTATCAGGCGGACCCCCGTCATCAGGCGGTATCCGCATTGTGCAAGTCGATTCGGACAGAGCGTGCATCCGTCGATTATGAATATGAACCGGATGCCTGAGAAGGCTTCTGAAATCCCGGACTGTTGACACAGTCCGGGAATTTTTTCATATTTCTTAAAATCCTACTTGACAACTAGGATAATGTGTGGTAGCATCAAATCACAGTAAACACATAGGAATAGGAGGAATGTTCCGTGAAAATATATGCTGACAATGCGGCGACCACCGCTGTATCCGATACTGCCCTTGCGGCAATGATGCCCTGCCTGCGGGAATTCTATGGCAATCCCTCCAGTCTTCATACACCCGGTCAGCTGGCGGCGGAAAGGTTAGCCGCGGCACGTGCGACCTTTGCAAAATATCTGAATGCCGATCCCAAAACCATCACGTTTACTTCCGGCGGCAGTGAGGCGGATAATCAGGCCATCCGGTCTGCGGCGGCGCTGGGCGCCAGAAAGGGAAAAAAACACCTGATTTCCACAAAGTTCGAGCATCATGCAGTTTTGCATACGCTGGAGGCCTTGGAAAAAGAAGGATATGCCGTTACGCTGCTGGATATTCCGGAGGACGGGATCGTAACAGCAGAGCAGGTGAAGGCGGCCATCCGGCCGGATACCTGTCTGGTGAGTGTGATGTTTGCAAACAATGAGATCGGGACCATCCAGCCGGTTTCGCAGATCGGTGAGGTTTGTCATGAAGCCGGAGTCCTGTTCCACACGGATGCAGTTCAGGCGGCGGGGCATCTGAGCATCGACGTGGAAGCCATGCATATTGATCTGCTGTCTCTCTCGGCCCACAAATTTCATGGACCAAAGGGTGTGGGCGTACTGTATGCCCGTCGGGGAATTCCGCTGGTCAACCTGATTTACGGAGGTGCGCAGGAGCGGGGCAGGCGGGCCGGTACAGAGAATCTGCCCGGCATCTGCGGCGCGGCGGCGGCCTTTGAAGAAGCCTGTGAAAACATGGAGGCACACGCGGCTTATGTGACCGCGCTGCGGGACAGGCTGATGGAAGGCGTGATGAAAATTCCGCACACGGCTCTGAACGGAGACCCGGAACGCCGCCTGCCCGGAAATATGAATGTCTGCTTTGAGGGAATCGAGGGAGAATCCCTGCTCCTGCTGCTGGACGGAAAGGGGATCGCCGCATCTTCGGGCAGCGCCTGCACGTCCGGATCTTTGGATCCCAGCCATGTGCTACTGGCGCTGGGCCGCCCCCATGAGGTGGCGCACGGCTCTCTTCGCCTGAGTCTCAGTGCCTCCAACACGCAGGAGGAAATTGACTATATTTTGAAGGAACTGCCCGATATCGTGTCCTATTTGCGGGTGATCTCGCCCGTATGGGACGAACTGGAGCGGGGACAGCGTCCCCACCTGATTTGAAAGGAGTTATCAAGATGGCATTATACAGTGAAAAGGTGATGGATCATTTTCAGAATCCAAGAAATGTTGGAAAAATGGAAGACGCCAGCGGCGTTGGCGAGGTAGGCAATGCCAAGTGCGGCGACATCATGCGGATGTATATCAAGGTGGATCCGGAGACACAGGTCATCACCGATGTCAGGTTCAATACATTTGGATGCGGAAGCGCCATTGCGACCAGCTCCATGGCAACAGAGATGATTAAGGGAAAAGAGGTGTCGGAGGCCCTGAAGCTCTCCAACAAGGCGGTCGTGGAGGCCTTGGACGGACTGCCCCCTGCCAAGATCCATTGTTCCGTCTTGGCGGAAGAAGCGGTTCGGGCGGCGGTGAAGGATTACTATGACCGCAATGAGATCCCCTATGGCGACGAACTGAAGGCCTGTCAGGGCCACTGTGATACCTGCGGCCATACCCATGTGCCTGAACAATAACCGGTGTGCTGCCGAATCACAATGCCTCCGTATGATCCACAGATCATACGGAGGCATTGTTTCCTTTCGATTTGCTGCCTGCGAACGGCGGACCGGCACAGAACAGATCCGGTTTGTACGCTTTTGGCGGGTTTCGGACAATGATTCCGAAGACCGCTTGCTCCGGAGCTGTTACGGCAGCAGACCGATGCGCCCGTCCAGCCTGCCGTCTTCCAGTGTGACGATACCGTAGGAAGGGCGGAGGTGATCGCCAATGCTTCCGGGATTGAGAAAAAAGGTCCTTCCCCGACGGTCTATCAAGGGCTGGTGGGTATGACCAAAGAGAAAGAGATCAAGGTGCTCCTGCTCGGCTGCGTATCCGGCTCTTAAAAGCGACTGTTTGACGCCATAGGTATGGCCATGGCACAGCAGGATGCGCTTGTCCTCCCAGAACAACAGCTTTTCCGGCGGTTCCGCCGGATGGAAATCGCAGTTTCCCGGAACCTGCTCCAAAGGAAGCATCGGAAAGTGCTTTTGAAGCTGGACACCGTCCTGCCAGCAGTCCCCCAAGTGGAGGATCCTGTCGGGAGTCTCCTGCTCGACTGCCTGTACCATGTGGTCGATATTCCCATGAGAGTCGGAAACAATCAGGATTTTCATGGTCGGCTCCTTTCTGCGGGAATTTTACCACAGTATAGCGCACTTGAAAGCCGGTGGCAACCAATTACAGGTCTTTTTGAGCCGGTCCGTCCAACAGATGTCCATATACATCAAATCTGGAGCCGTGGCAGGGACAATCCCAGCTTTTTTCACCGGAATTCCACGTCAACTGGCAGCCCAGATGGGGACACTTTACGGCTACAGCCAGCAAAATCCCGTCTTCCGTCCGATAGGCGCCGACTTTTTCTCCATTCAACTGGACAATTCCCCCGTGACCGGGAGGGAGCTCCTCGGCGGGGATGCGGCCCGGTTCCAAAAACAGGCGGCTGAGACCGCGCACGGCCTGCACGGAGTCCTGCGACAGCTGCGGAAGGGAGGCGCGGCCGTGAAATCTCTGCGGAGAAAAGACGGCTTGATCTGCGGTGAGCTGCCGCCCCAGTGTCAGACTGCTGAGGATCTCTGCGGCAATCACTGCGGAAGTCATGCCCCATTTCTGGAAGCCGGTGGCCACCAGCCAGTCCGGACGGCTGTGGGAATAGGGACCGATATAGGGGATGCCGTCCATGGGCATACAGTCCTGTGCGGACCAGCGGGACACGACCCTGCAGTGAGGCCAGAGCTGCCGTGCCGCTTGGAGCAGGGACACATATGCGGGCTCCTGCGGTTCTTCACCGGTGCGGTGTCCTCCGCCGCCCAGCAACAGCAGTTTCCCGTACGGGCGGAAGGAAAGTCCGTCCTGATCGATCCCGAGATAGCAGTCTGTTATGACGGATGCCCCTTCCAGAGCCAGTACATCGCTGCGCTGCTGGTGCTGTCGGAGAAAATACCAGCCGGGAACATTGAGAAAGGGAAAGTGACAGGTGAAAATCACAGTTCCTGCGGATACTGAGCCGTGCGCGGTACGCAGAGTGTGGCCGGAGACCTCCAACACCCGGCTGCGCTCAAAGATCGTAAGGCCGTCTGCCAGCCCTGCCATCAGCTTTAAGGGGTGGAACATGGCCTGCTCCCGCAGCCCCAGCGCCTGAGCGGAAAAAGGCAGCTGCGGGGCTTCTGTGAGAAAGACATCCATCCCCAACCGGCGGCAGGCGTTGTATTCCTGCTCCAGACGATCAGGATGGGCGCGGGTATAGAGATAGGCAGTGCAGTCGCATAAATCGCAGGAAATCTTCCATTCCTGCACCAGCCGCCGCAGCCGTTCAATGGCCTCCAGATTGGCACGGGCGTATTGTCCGGCGCTTTCGGGGCCGGTTTTTTGCAGCAGACGGCTGTATTTCAGGCCATGCTGTGCGGTCAGCTTGGCGGTGGTGCGGCCGGTTTGCCCGCCGCCGATGCGGTCAGCCTCCAGAACGACCACGCTGGCGCCCTCTCTGCGCAGCAGCGCGGCAGTCAGCAGTCCGGTTATACCGCCGCCCACCACGGCGGCATCTGCCTGCAGGTGACCGCTCAGCGGTTCGAATACGGGCAGCGGGACAGTTCGGGTCCAGATAGAATGGGACATGGGCACCTCCTTTTTTTGCTAGTATACCCGCTTTTGCGGTTTGACAGTCGCCGGTGGATTTGCTATGCTGAATGCGGGAAGAAAGGGAGGAGCGCTATGAGCGGCGAGTTTGATTTTTTGAATTTGAGTTTTTTCACGAAAGCTTCGGTATATCCCGGCAGTCTGGGTACGTTCCGGTATCGCTTCCAGCGCACCGGATGGATGAACCGGCCGGATTCCACCATTCAAGTGTGGGTTTATGAGAATACAAGCTTTGAGCTGGCACAGAATGTGGAAACGGAGACGTTTCCTTGGACGGAAGCGGGCGTGGAGTCCATCAAGGCGTGGCTGGAGCAGAAGCTGGAAGAGCGGGGCACGGAGCCGTACCGCATCCCGTATACACCGCATCATGTACTGGAACCGTCTGAGTGACCGGCTGCGGGAGCAGTATGGCGGAAAGGTCTATAAGCTGGCGCTGTCTTCCGGCTGTACCTGTCCCAATCGGGACGGGACGCTGGGAACAAGGGGCTGTATTTTCTGCGATGGAGCGGGAGCGTTTGCGGCTGCGGGGGAGATTTGCGACCAGCTGGCGGCAGCCAAGGCGCGGGTTGCTGCCAAAGCGGGGACGGAGGCCCGCTATATCGCCTATTTTCAATCCTTCACCAATACTTATGGCTCCGTGGAACGTCTGGAGCCATTGTACCGGCAGGCCTTGATGCCGGAGGAGGTGGTGGCGCTGTCCATCGCCACCAGACCGGATTGTCTGGAGAAGGAAACGCTGAACATGCTGGCGGCGCTGAATGCACGGAAGCCCGTATGGGTGGAACTGGGATTACAGACGATCCATCCGGAAACGGCCCGGTGGCTCCGGCGGGGATATGATCTGCCGGTATTTGACCGGGCAGTACAGGCGCTGCGGGAGCGGGGAATCAAGGTGATCGTCCACCAGATTCTGGGGCTTCCGGGCGAGACGCCGGAGATGATGGCGGAAACCGCCCGGTACATCGGAGAGAGCGGTGCGGACGGCATCAAATTTCACCTGCTGCATGTTTTGCGGGGGACGGATCTGGCGCGGGAGTGGGAGGCGGGGCGTTTGGAGACGATGACGCTTCCGGCCTATATTCAGGCGCTGGAGGCGTGTATCCGGCAGATTCCCCGGGAAATGGTGGTCCACCGCCTGACCGGAGACGGCGCGAAGCGGGATCTGCTGGCGCCATTGTGGAGCGCGGATAAAAAGCGGGTGCTCAACGCCATTCATCGGGCTTTTTTGCAGGACGATGTAGAACAGGGCAGTGCGCTTGAAAAAGAAAAAACGTGATACCGGATGGTATCACGCAAGGCTTCCGGAAACACGGCATTGCCGTGTTTCCGGAAGCTTTTTTGAATGGGGAATATCAAGAGGCCTGCTGCGGCACACGATTCATGGCAGGGGCTGAAACTGCGTTCCGGTTTCCAGCTCGTGCCAGAAAAAGCTGCCGTTTTCGAAAGTCATGTAGCTGTGTGGAGTATCTTCTTTCGGCAGAGACAGCGATCCGGGGTTCAGGTAGGTGACGGTACCCAGAGAGCGCCGCACCGGCAGATGGGTGTGGCCGCACAGAAGAAAACTGCCGGGCTGCAGAGGCGGGACGTTGTCCGGTCCCCAATGGTGTCCGTGAGCCGCAAAAATTTCAATGCCGTCCATGGAAAGTATAGAATGCTCTGCCAGCACGGGGAAGCTGAGCACCATCTGGTCGACTTCGGTGTCGCAGTTGCCGCGGACGCACAGGATCTGAGGTGCCAGCGCGTTGAGCATGGCGGCGGTGGCTTTTGTGTCATACTCCCGCGGCAGGGGATTGCGGGGGCCGTGATACAGCAGGTCTCCCAGCAGAACCAGACGGTCAGCGGCCTCCCGCCGGAAGGCTTCCAGCAAAAGACGGCAGTAATAGGCGGAACCGTGAAGGTCTGATGCGATCAGCAGTTTCATAAAAACGCTCCTTTGTTGAGATGGTTTCATTGTACCGTGAGGAGGCTGCAAAAGCAACGGGAACCTTGCAAAGCAAGGAAAGCTGGTATATAATGCGGTACGATCTTTTGTGAGGAGCTGATAGAAATGAACATCCATGTGACTGCGCTGCTGGACCTGTCTCATACGTTGGCAGGCAAATATCTTGCGCAGTTTGACTATCCGTGGCAGGCGCTGGACGGTATCAAGGATCTGATTTTAGAATTGGGCGCAGGCCTTTCGCCGGAGGAGTATGACCAGCCTGCTCCCCATGTCTGGGTGCATAAAACCGCCAAGGTGTTTCCTTCGGCCTATCTGGGTGCGCCCTGCATCATCGGACCGGAAACGGAGGTGCGGCATTGCGCCTTTATCCGGGGCAGTGCGCTGGTGGGCGCCGGATGTGTGGTGGGGAACTCTGTGGAGCTGAAAAATGTGATTTTGTTTGACGGCGTGCAGACCCCTCATTACAATTATGTGGGAGATTCCATTCTGGGATATAAGAGCCATATGGGCGCAGGCTCCATCACTTCGAATGTCAAATCGGACAAAACGCTGGTTGTGGTGCGGAACGGCGAGGAACAGATTGAGACCGGCCGTAAAAAATTCGGCGCGATTCTGGGAGATCATGTGGAGGTCGGCTGCAACAGCGTTTTGAATCCCGGCACGGTTCTGGGACGCGGCGTCAGCGTATATCCCACCTCCTGTGTCCGGGGGGCTGTTCCGGAAAACAGTATTTTCAAGAAAACGGGAGATGTGGTTCCCCGTGTCTGACGGGTGGAAGCGGAACAGCCGGCTCCTCTTTTCGAAGCAATTTCGAAAAGAAGGGGCGGCTGCGGACAAGAAAGCGGCAAAAAGAGAGGGGGCGGATGGGGCCTCCCTCTCTTTCTTTTCCGGAAACCTGTTCTTTCTGTGCGGAAGGTATTGACGATGGAAGAAAAGTATGCTATCATATCGAATGTTCAGCACATGGATGTTGAAAGGGTGTCCCGCTTTGAAACGCGTTTGGCGTTTTTGAGAGAGGGCAGGAAACATTTTATAAGCTGGTGTAGCTCAGCTGGTAGAGCAACTGATTCGTAATGAGTTGTTCAAAATTGGGCGAAAAGCCGGGAAGGCTTGGGGCACAATGGGCAGACAGTTGCACGGTTCCTCAGAAATTCAAAAATGGGGTTTATTTGGGGTTTATCTCAACTTCAACAGGCATAAAATCACATAAGCTGGTGTGGCGCAGTGGTAGCGCAATTGATTCGTAATCAATAGGCCAGGGGTTCAAATCCCCTCACCAGCTCCATAGAAACGGCCGCAGGAAATTTAACTTCCTGCGGCCTTCTTCTTTACTTCTTGTGATTTCACTTCACTTATGTCTTCACTTTCTGGAGCGACCAGATCGCCGAAGCGGTCAAAGGCCTCTGCCGCCTTTGCCTCGGCCGCGGCGATGACATGGGAGTAGATATTGCTGGTAGTGCTGGTCTGTGCATGGCCCAGGTTATGAGAAACAATGACAAGAGGGGTACCATCTGCGATCATCAGGCTGGCGTAAGTGTGCCGGAGGGAATGGACGGTTACTTTCGGCAAGCCGGTCCTTTTCACAAATTTAGTGAACCACTGGGTAACACTGTCCCGAAACATCGGAGCCCCTTCATCATTGGTGAAGATCCGATCGTCTTTATCCCGCCAGGCATCCCCCAAGGCTTCCCGCTTGGCATCCTGCCAGCGCTTATACTCCAGCAGGAGA
>JAPFEH010000018.1 GCA_026169195.1 Dysosmobacter sp.
CCTACCGAATGTAAACAGCGATTGACATGATTTTAAAAAGATAATATTATATTTAATAGATATGAAAAATGTGCTGTGGAGGAAGAAAAGTGAATGAAATGGGACAGGCGGCAGAAGTGAAGTCTGCAAGGATTCTTGACATCTATGCGCGGTTAATGGCAGGACAGATCCTAAACAAAGCTTCTTTGGCAGAGGAATATGGAGTCACCATGCGTAGCATCCAACGGGATATCGAGTCACTTCGTTTTTTTCTCATGGAAAAAGGCCTGCCGCAGGAGATCATCTATGACCGAACTGTGAAAGGATATCGGATGGTCAACAGTGTTCCCGCAGGCCTAAGCAACAGTGAGATCTTAGCTGTTTGCAAGATCCTGCTGGAAAGCCGCTCACTGCGCCGGGATGAGATGCATCCGATCTTGGATAAGTTGGTTGAATGTGCCGTTCCGCAGGAACAGCGGAGAGCGGTTAAGGAGTTGATCGCCAACGAAAAACTTCATTACATGGAACCTCACCACGGCAAAAGTATCCTGAATGGCCTATGGGATATGGGACAGGCCGTAAAAGAACACCGGGTCATGGAGATCCAGTATGAACGGATGAAAGAACCAAAGCTGGTGATGCGCCGGGTCCAACCAGTAGGCATCATGTTTTCTGAATATTATTTCTATTTGACGGCGTTTTTAGAGGATAAAAGTCATTTTGAAAACCCGGATGACCTGTTTCCGACAATTTATCGGATCGACCGAATCCAAAGCTTTAAAGTTTTGAATGAGCGTTTCCGGGTCCCATACTCTGAACGCTTTGAAGAGGGTGAATTCCGTAAGCGGGTACAGTTCATGTACGGTGGTAAACTGCAACGCATTAGATTCCGCTATACCGGACCGTCACTGGAAGCTGTATTGGATCGGCTGCCTACATCAGAGGTCATCAGCGAGGATAGCGAGGGCTGGACTGTGGAAGCCGAGGTGTTCGGAAAAGGAATCGATATGTGGCTGCGGAGCCAAGGAAGTATAATTAAAATAATTGAATATAAAGATTAAAAAAATCTTTGTAAATATTACAGAAAGAAGGCAAAAAAGTATGATTAGCGATTATTCCAAGTATAAGGAACAGGTCTTATCTTCTTATGAGAAGTTTCTACCCATGGTAAACGAAGTTAAACAAGGTAGAGAAACCACTTATGATGATATTCTGTATCATCTTGAAAAAAGGATCAAAAATATTCGACAGGATAAGTTCTTGTTGATGATTGCTGGCGAGGCCAAGAGCGGTAAGTCCACTTTCATCAATGCCTATCTGGGTAAAGAAATTCTCCCTATGGATGTCAAGCAGTGCACTTCCGCCATTGTCGAAATCCGTTATGGTGAGAGGTTTATTCTGAAGGCCACCTATGCTAATGGTCGAGAAGAGCTCTTTGAAGATGAAGCGGCTATTCAGGCGTTCCTTCAGAATCATGCAGCTATGGACGACAACTATCGTGATATTCCCGTGGCTGTTCTGAATATGAGTCTTATCATTCCAAAGAAAGACAAGCGTATTCAGTTGAGTGAAATCACGGAATGGGTGCAGCGGCTCCAGCAGGAAAACCTCTATCATCTGCCCGCAAAAGAGTATGCCGAGAAGATTAAGCAGTACGTACTTGAGGCGCAGAAGAATTGGAGAAATATTGTTCAGAAGATTGAAATTCAGTATCCATTCGATGATGAAGATATGAAGGGCATCGAAATCATTGATACCCCTGGTGTCAATGCAGAGGGTCAGCTTGGCAAGATTACTGATGAGTATATCGAGAACGCCAATGCTATTATGTTCCTCAAGCCCCTTACAGGCGCTGCTTTGGAGGCTACTTCTTTCAGAAAGTTCTTGGAGACTAAGAGTGCTGATAGAAATTCGGGGGCTAAGTTCCTCATCCTGACCCGTGCTGCCAACGAAACACCTGAGAACATCAAGCGCATCCATGCTGAGGCTCTCCGTCAGTTCCCTCGTATTGACCCGAAGCAGATCATCGCCGTGGATAGCAAAGTAGAACTCTACTGGAATAAGTTCCAGAGCATGACCGTGGAAGAAATCGGCTCTTATTTGATGGCTGAAACTACGGCTGGCCGTCTTGATTCTTTCCTCCTGCCAGCGTGGTTCCAAGCTCAGAATGACAGAACAAAGTATTTGGAATCGCTGAAAACCCTCTCTCGTTTTGCCAACATTGATGATGCCCTAAATCTGTTTGCACACAAGGCACAGTATATTGCCCTGAGTGAGTTCCTGAAGGGAATGCAGACGGTTCTCAAAAAGATTAAGGCTGACTTGAAGGAAGACATTGAGAACCGCAAGCTGAAAGTTACCAACCCCGAAGAATTGGAGAACAAGCTGAGAAATACCAATCGTAGCATTGAAAATCTGAAAAGAAAAATTCGCCAAACTGTGGACGAGATTTCAGATAAGTATTCTGCCGCGGGGGGTATCATCGAGGCAAAGGCTGATGCCGTTATCGAACAGTATATGAAGGAGATTGACGGTATCGACCCCTCCAATAGCCAGAGCCTCGATGAATTAGAGAAAATCTCCTTTCGTAAGATTGATATTTTTACTCAATATGAGAAAAAACTCCAAAAGGAAATCGTTGCAGAATGCGACAGAAGTTTGATTGAGTTCAGTGCCAATGCTGACATCAATTATACGGTCATCAAGCCCGACCTGACCCCCGAAGTGGTCAAGAAAATCCGCGAGGAACAGAAGTTAAAAAACACTGAAACCCACTACTATACCAAGGGTAGCTCTTTCAATAAGCGAACCGTGTCCTGCACTGAGGTAAATCAGTCCAGATATTACTCTGCTTTTCAGAAGAACATTGTCAGCAGAATCAAGAAAATTAGGAGTGATGCTGTGTCTGATCTGCATGACTTTGTTGAGGGGGTTACTGCAAAGTATAGTAGTGAGTTGACCCGCAATTTGAAAATCAAGCAGGATGATTACCAGAAATTGCTTGACGAAAAGAAGTCTGTTGATGAGCAGCTTGCCGAGATTGCACGGCTGGAGGCTGTCTTTGAGAGCATTTGCAGTCAGTTGACCGATGTGGATACTGTTAAAGGAGGGGTCGATAAGAATGTCTAATGAGAAAGTCAAAGGTTTGATTGAGAACCTGTTCAATGAAATCCGTGAAGAAGTTTCGGATCTTATTCGTGTTTCCCATGACTCTACTGTTGCAACTGAGAGCATCATGGAGTATGTATCTGGCAAGATTACTGCAAGCAGCAAGGGTTATATCACCACTCTCTATTCTGAGTTATCTAAGGCTACTTTGGCAGAGCCTATTTTCGAGAGCGATGTCAATGCCAACAAGTTCTATGATTTGGAACTGAAGCAGAAGATTTATCGTGCTTATCAGTTTGATGTCAGCGACCTTTCTGCCTATAAAAAAGGTATTACCAGCAAGGAAATCAATGTGGTATATGCAACTGCCGGTGCTGCTGTTGGTGGAGCCGCTGTTGGTGGTATCCTTTTGGGTGCTTTGTCTGGAGTAGTTCATATTCCTTTGGTTGTCATTATTGCAGGTGCTGTTCTGGTAGGTCTTGGTGGAGGCTATACAGCCTATAAAACTGTTCCTGCCAAGAATATTGCAAACTATACTGATGGTGCCCTTTCCTTTCTTGATGATTTGGAGGATGAACTGTTGAATTGGGTTGATTCCATTGTTGACTACTATAATCAGCAGGTGGAAGAACTGAAAAAGACTCTGTGAGGTGAAGATATGAGCGAAAAAGATAACAATCTCTCTGCCAAAGAACAGGAAATAGCAGTTCTCAAAAAGAATGTTGATGTGTTGAGCCAGCAGGCAGGAAACTTTGTCCAGAGTGTAGCTCCTTATTTGCAGGTCAACAACACCAACGTCAAGGAGCATGTGGCAGACAACTCTTCTAAGATCATTCAAGAGATGAAGTTCTTCCGCCTGAAAAGCTGTACAACTGAAGATGTGGAAGATTTGGCCCTGTATCTCAATGAGAAGATGGAAAAGCTGTTTGTGGCGACCAGTTCTCTCAATGAGCCTATTGCCTATGGTATTGCCAGCTATGATGGGCAGACAAGCCTTGTCATTGGTGTTCAGAGTGAAGAAGCAGAGAGTGTTATTAAATCCTTGATTGAGGGGTTGCTTACGGGTATTGAGATTGCAGACTACACAATAGATTTTGCGAGTCGTAAATCTCATGCTAAAACTGCTGGTATCATTTCTGCTGTTCCTATTCTGAAGGTCGAGGACGATAAGCAGAGATTTGACATCTCGACTTTGATGAGAAGTCTGAATGGTCATAACTATACGGTTCTTTGTGTTGCAAAGCCTTATCCCCTTGAAGTTATCCAGGCTAAGTATGCTGAGATTGTCGATGTCAGAGACCAGTGTTTTGCTGTCAGCAAGCGGAATTTGGCAAACCAGAGCAGCGAGACTGATACGACCACGAAAACTAAATCCACCACAGGTTCTGTTTCTGTTGGTGTGATGGCTATGGGTGGTCTTGGCCCTATTGCTATGGGTGGTGTTAATGTAAGCACTTCTGTATCGACAAGTGTTTCCGATGCTCTATCTAAGGCTATCGGAACGAGCGAGACTATTTCCTATGATGTCCAGAATGGTTTTGCCCTTGAATTGATGGAATATTGCGATAAGGCCATCGAGAGATTGAGACAGGGACAGAATTTGGGCATGTGGGGAACTGCTATTGCCTATTCTGCATCTGATTCCTTTGAAGCTAAAATCATTCGCTCTTGCCTATGTGGTGAATTGGCTAAAGGTTCTGCTGACATTCTTCCACTGAGACAGTTTGACCTTCAACTGAACGATACACAGGAGATCCTTATTCCTACGTTGGAAGATGGAAATCCGTTGCTTGCCCCTGTTACTTCAACTGAATTGGGTCTGATTTGCACACCTCCTTTTGAGAGTGTTCCGGACTTTGAGTTGAAGAAAGGCAAGATATACCCCATGATTGCTTCTTCTGGTGGGGTTGTTATAGGTAAGGTATCTGATGGTCATAGACCATTAGAGCACATGGAGTTCTCTTTGAGTGAAGCAGACCTAAACAAACACACCTTCGTTTGTGGTATTACTGGCAGCGGTAAAACTACGACGATTAAGGGCATTTTGAGAAACTGCAATAAGCCTTTTATGGTAATCGAGTCTGCAAAGAAAGAATATCGAAATATTGATTTGCCTGATTGTAGAAAGACTTTGACGTATACATTGGGCAAGCCCGAAATCAATTGTTTGCAGTTCAATCCGTTCTATATTCAATGTGGCATTAACTTGCAGACCCATATTGATTTCTTAAAAGACTTGTTCAATGCCTCTTTCTCCTTCTATGGTCCTATGCCGTATATCTTAGAGAAGTGTCTGCACAATGTTTATCGCAATAAGGGTTGGAATCTGACTTTGGGTTATCATCCTCATCTGGTGAACCAAAAGAATATCGCAAAAATCTTTGACTATGACTACATGAAGAAGCAGTATGCTTTGAAAGCCCACAAATACCTGTTCCCTACAATGCAGGAATTGAAAGATGAGGTAAAAAGATACATCGAAGAGGAAATGCAGTATGATGGTGAAGTTGGTGGTAACATCAAAACTGCAATTCTCACCCGACTGGAAAGTCTCTGCGTAGGTTCTAAGGGTTTTATGTTCAACACGAATGAACCAATCAACCTAGATGAACTGATGGAAAAAAATGTGGTCTTTGAGTTGGAAGGTCTTTCTGACGATTCTGATAAGGCTTTTTGTGTCGGCTTGTTGGTGGTGTTCATCAATGAGTATCGACAGGTAAAGAAAGAAAAGGTCGAGAGTGAATCTGGCTTGCAGCACCTTCTGGTTATCGAGGAAGCCCATAGACTTTTGAAGAATGTGGATACTGAAAAGTCTTCTGAGAACATGGGTAATCCAAAAGGCAAGGCAGTTGAACACTTCACCAATATGATTGCAGAGATGCGGTCTTACGGCCAAGGTGTTATTATTGCCGAGCAGATTCCGAGTAAGCTGGCCCCTGATGTTATCAAGAACTCATCCAACAAGATTATTCAGCGAGTTGTGTCCGCTGATGACCAAGCCCTTGTTGCCAATACCATCGGTGTCAAGGCAGAGGATGCCGTTTATTTGGGCGGTCTGAAAACAGGTTTTGCACTATGCCATAAGGAAGGTATGAGCCTTCCCGTGTTCGTCAAGGTCAATCCTATCGAGGATAAGAATGTGTCTGATAAGGATGCTTATCTCGATAGAGAGGGTAAGATGTTTAAGGAAATCAATTATAGCTTGGTCAGAGAAAGTACTTCTTCTGAATTGGACAAGCTGAGTTTGATAATGCTTAACTGTTTAATGGCTCAGAGTGAAGATGCTGTTTTGAAGACCCTGAAATACTGTAAAGCATCTCTCAAGAGAGCATTGACACTGAAGAATGTTTCTTTGATCTATTGTCGAGAAGAGAATCAGTTGTTTGGTGATTTGTTAGCCGAGGGAGTTATAAATCTCCTTATCAATGGTGTTTATAAGCTCGACCATTTGGTTGCTGATGAACTGCATGATGCCTTGACTGCTTTGTTCAAAGATGGGTTGAGCGAAGGTATTGCTCCTGTTCGTGAGATGATGCATAATGGTTATATGCAAGACCCCAAGAGCAGATGTATCCTCACCGTTTCTGAATTGATAAAGCTGAGATACGATAAGTCTGTTGATTTGCTTGGCAGTATCAGAAGGTATTTCTATGTTGAGGATGCAAAGCTGTTCAACGAGATTGAAGCTCTGGTGAAGAAAGGATTTTCTTAATATGGGCTTAGAGATTTTAGGTAAACCCATTGAGGGCGCTGAAGTAAGTGAGTTTTCCGAAAAGGAACTTGAAGAAGGTAGCAAGGTCCTTGAACCCGACTATGAATATATCAAAACACACCCCATTGAAGTAATGAGAGAAGCCAACACGATGATCAATGAGGTTGGTGATGCTACTCAGATTGAAGCAGAGTTTGTAGATGTAGTTTACAATGAGACTTTTGTGAGAGATGTCACGTCGACTGCGGTTGATTATCGCCCTTTGACACAGGAAGAAATTCATGCCATTCAAGAAAGCACCAATATGTCGGATGTGACCTTGCAGGATTGCACCATTAACAGCGAGGGCACAATCAAACTGACTTGTATCAACGAATATAAGGTCGATGCTCCCTCCGAAGTTCCCTATGTTAACTATACTGTGACTGTCAACAACTATGAAATTCAAGTTGTTATGCCGGAGTTCCCCGAAGTTCTTTTTGAGACCACTGTCCCGCCTGAGATGTACTCTGCTGATGATTGGAGAATGTTTAAGCATTGTACCGAAGAGCTTCGCGTTGCTATCGCGGAAAATCCTGAATTGGGTAAGCAGTTCAGTGAGGAGCAGTTGGAGCAGATTATAGATGGTGCTCCGAGAATTAAGGGTTTGACTTGGCATCATGGTCCCGAATGTGGTAATATGCAGTTGGTTCCTACAAAGATGCACTCTGAGTACCGTCATACAGGTGGAAAAGCCATTTGGGGTGGCGGGCGCACTTAAGGAGGAGGTGTTAGCAGATGATTGAGTGGAAGTATGTTTCTCCGTTGAAAGTAGGCACAGAAGTTGAAATGTTGGAACTCAAATACTTTAACCCCATTCCTGCTGATTTGAAGAAGTGTATTAAGCAGAATAATGGTGGTATGCCTTCACCATCCAAGTTTGATTTGGGAAAAAAGAAGGATATGGTATTTGGTGGTCTGTTGTCCTTTAACAAAGGTGATGATGATAGTATCTATGATTTTATTGGCGAGTTTGAAACTGCGGACAAAACGAGACTGGCTATGTTTCCCTTTGGCCTAGATCCTTTTGGTAACTTCTTTTGCATTAAAGATAATAAGGTTGTCTTCCTCGATCACGAGAGCAACGATATTTATCCAGTTGCTAATACCTTCACCGAGTTCCTCGAAGCACTTCATGCTTAATGCAGTTCTAGTCTATCATTATACAATGAAAGGTCTGCTGTATTTGCCATAAGATTATCTTATTAACAAGCGAACATCATGGTAAATCAAGAAGAATGATAAAGGAGTGATTTATTATGATGAACAATAACGAGTTTAGAGAAGCTGTCAGGAATATGCGCCGGTCCCCTACCCTGCTGGAACGGAGCGGCGAATATTGGAGCAATGAAGACAAAGAAAAGGTGAACAAGCTTTTCAATGAGGGCACCGGCATTACGGAAATCGCCATGATTTTGCAGCGTTCTGAAACTGCTGTTATGCAGCAAATCGAAAAGCAGGACTTATATGGCCGAAAGTCATTCCCAACTCGACAGAGGACCTGCTCCGCAACTGCTAAGTGCTTATGCAACACCTGCTCGGCTGACCCAGCATTATGCCCCCTCCGTAGTGTTTACCGTTCTAATCAGGAGGATGTCTGAATGCTGGAAGAATACCAAGATATCCTTACCGTAGACGAGGCTTGCGAAGCTCTGAGGATCGGATATAACGCCATCTATGAGCTACTAAGAACTGGCAAGCTCAAAGCCTATCGTAATGGACGTGTCTGGAGGATTCCCAAGGTTGCTGTGCAGGATTTCATTCTGCAACATATGAAATAGCAAAACAACGAATTGGACGCAGGGATTTTCCCTGCGTCCTTTTTGTACTCATTATAGTATTTGCTATATCAATGAAAGTAAACTGGGACCTTCCCTCCATCCGGCAGGCAGCTTTGAACATAGCATCCCAAATCAAAATATAAACTATTTCGGTCTAGAATCCGCTTCCCTGTTGTAAAACTAACCGAATTCACAACGAAATGCACATGCCATAATCCACTTCTGCCGAGGTGAATTCCAAAAACAATCTGAAAGTCAGCAGCGTAATACTGACACACTTCATATGCGAGTGGTATCAGTTCCTCTGCACTTTTGATCCGATCAGATTCCCATGTGCTGAAAGATACTATGAAGTGCAGCAGTTGACGGCCACTCTCCTTCATCCATAATGCTTTTACTAACTGCATTTGCTCTGCCGCATGGGCGGGATCGACAGAAAGCCCACCATAGATTTTCGATTTTGGAAAAATATACCCATGGACCAACGTCCCAAGGGCATCACAATTCACGTAAGCTTCAGGGACGATTTTAAGACATGGCACAACGTATCTAACTCCTTCCGTACAGCACTTTTAATCTCAGGTTCCATTTCATGTTCCATTTCGGTCTGGATATTGCAAATGCAACCCATGGCGGTACGTAATGCATTTATGTCTCCGCCATCCTTACACTTTGTGATTGCATGATTGATGAATTGTGAAGTCGTAAATCCGTTCTTTTTCGCATTTATTAAATGCTCGTAAGCGGTCTCAGTTAGTCGCACGCTAATTTTTCTGCTTCCATTGTTGCTCATCGTTTACCTCCTTGACGCTGA
The DNA here is from genome assembly GCA_026169195.1 of Dysosmobacter sp. Taxonomy (GTDB): domain Bacteria; phylum Bacillota; class Clostridia; order Oscillospirales; family Oscillospiraceae; genus Oscillibacter. The sequence continues at coordinate 9,434 of JAPFEH010000018.1, forward strand.
TAGCAAGAGAGGAATTTGTCGGACAAACCTATTCCTCTCTTTATTATACTGTTATAAATATTATTTAAAATTAACAAACATTTTTCCGTATTATACTATCCCTCGCTTTTAATTAGCATAATTTTCCTTTTTGCTTGTTCATATAGTCCTCGCGGGATTTCACCTTTTTCGTATAGCCGCTGATTGATTTGCAGCATGACTGCATTTTTTTGCTCGCGTGTTAATGTGAGCTCATCTTCAAGTTTCATAAAAGGGCTCCCCCTTGATCATCGATTCGCCGCATCATGTGCGTGCCTTATCGATGTGTTCAATGGGGTGTAACATTTTACCAGACCATGCATCTCGGAGTTTTTTTATCTCACATCGCAAATGGGTCTGCCCTCTTATGTCATTTGATTCATCCCTTTATCTTCAAGTTTTTATTTACTTTTTTGATTTTTATGGTACACTAGTATTATTGGTACACGAGAGGAGAGCATTGACATGGAGAAAAATCGCTCATTGCCGCAACGATTTTTTGATTTATATAAAGATCCAAACAACCTGTCTGCCTTACAGAATCAATTTGTTGCTACCCGTGACTATCAGGCAAAAGCCCAAAATCTACTGCAACAATATAGCGACGCCTTAAATGAATATTTATCTATATGCAGTGTTGCCAGATGCCCACCTGTTCTCAATTACCCGTTTCGGTTTTTCTATCGGGATGAAAAGCATCATGTTTACACGATTTACTACTATCCCTACGCTTCACAAAGAAAATCTAATCGTTTGACCGAAGATGGCTTCCCATATCTGCTGAGTTGTATCTTTGATTCCTCTGTATTGCAGTCCGCTAACATATCATTTCCTACAAAAGGAAAAACAGTCGATCAATTATACTCAGCACTTTATAATCTGATATCCACTTACCCCTATGATCGCCTTTCTCTAATCATTGATGGCCTTAAAAAATACAATCTAAAAATTGCCTTTAAATTTTTAAAGCATTCTGCGTTTCGATGCTCTTCAGAGGGAAATATATATATCAACACCCAATACCGCGATCTCTATGATGATAAAACTTTTACATACTTCTTCCCTTCTATACTGGAACCTGATTATATATCAGAGCTTATTACAGCAAGCGAACAATATATACCTTTAAGACTCATAAAAAGTTGTTTTTATGAATTGCTTAAAAAATCTAAAAAAGATCCTAGTCTTGTACACCAAATCATAATCAAAGAGCCTTGTCCTAATAAAGCTCTTTTCTCCCAACCCACCCTATACATACACCAGAGAAGATGGCAAGCTATTCAATATTCTCAAGATGGAGATTGTTTTCAATACTGCACACTTCAAGATTCATACGAAGTCCTTGGCTACCAGCCTAAAGTGATTCCGTTGCCTATCGATACTACGTCTGATTTCTCAAAAGCTATTCTGCCTTTTTTCAGCAATATTCTAAACGGCGATTTATTACTGTTAGATCAATTCATTTCCGCATTAACCGACTCCATGCAGACAGACGGTTCTAAGTTTCTTGTACTCCATACCAAAGAACATAAGAAAGAACTTCAAGCGTTTTTTTCTGACGTGCTCAGCCATACTGCTGCCAAAATCGACTTCCAGCCCCATCCAAAAGCTAGGCAGCGCACCTGTCTAACTCTGACGCAGATTACCAAACCCAAATACCTGCGTTCCCTATTTCTTGCACAGAGCACAGGAAAATGCACGATTCTTGTTGATGATGTCTACCCTTCTGACAGAAGCCGTGCTACTCTGAAAAAGTTAATCGCAGGTAAACGCATCGCCATTGAATCTGACTTTGCTCCGCCACAGCATTACCACAACCGGCTCTGCATCGTCTGTGTGACAGATGATCAAAGAAAGGCCGAATACTTTAAAAAATTTTTCAAAGCAAAGGTCATTGACTTTTCACACGCTGAGTCATCTACTCCTTATGATTTGAAATTCGAGCCGCAAGATATATCTTGGTTCTACAATACGCTGATACCTTATGGCCTGAAACTAAAAACCCTTCAAGAGAACTCTATTGCTGATCCACATCCATTCACCTATCCGCATACACCATCACCGCCCTCCGAGGAAGAATGTATCGAATCTTTCTTAAAGCTCTGCCACAATCAAAAGGACTGCCTCTGCACTACTTCTGAAGTGTATGACAGTTATCGTGAGTTTCTTGCAGTCACACAGGCCGGAAGAATTTCAAGTATGACAAAAGTGATGTTCAATAAGAAATTCAAGGAGTTTACCAAATCAAGATTTGTATTCAAACGCCCCCACAAGTCTCGTACTGGGCCATCTCCTTATTGCTATGTCGGTCTAAAGCTTCCAGAAACATTTCCATCCCCCGTCATCCCTACCTACGGAGCAGCTCAGGAATCATTCCTTCAACAATACCTTGAGCATATCTCCCAATACAGGATCAAATATCAGGGGCTACGTATAAAAGTCAGTGTAACAACGGAAGAGTAAGTAAGCAGGCCCGTCTTTCCTCTCGTTATTATTGACTATTCGTAACGAATTGTGTAAAATAACATTGGTGATGAACTATGGAAATCAGAAGCGGAAACATAATCGTCGGTGCTGTGGGCGGCACTGCTGGTAAGAACGCCAAAACATATAAGGTGTCCATTCCCACTTCTTGGATCTCTGCTATCGGAGTCAGCAATTCTCAAAGGGAAGTCGAACTACAATTTGACGGTCAGCAAATTCTAATCAAAAAAAAGCTGTCCGGCAAGGAGTTTGCCGAACAGAAACAAGCCATGCAGCATGATGTAAAATGTCTCAAGTATTTCAATGATGCGATTTTATGTACCGTCATCTATGCGGATTTTACAGACCAGACCCTTTCTGTCGAAAATCATATAGATGCGCTCGTCAAAACTGCTTTTGGAAAAAATAAACTGCCAAATTGGGACGATTTTACCGCGTTTTTGGAGGAACGCTGCCTGCCTCGTCAGCGTGAAGGCCTGCAAAGCTATCTGGAATCGCTGGGGCTTGACCACTATGATCCCTTAGACATCATTCAGCGCACTGGAGGGAGAATGGCCGAAGATCAGCAATGGCTTTCCGTGGAGGATCTGAAATGACCGTAAAACTGGTTACAAATGAAAAAATTGCCGAGACATCCTCTAAGGGCAATCAGGAAAAGTGGTTTGACAAGGCTACAAACCGCTGGTACAAGCTGGATCAATTCGGCTATGAGGCGTTGAGCGAGGTCGTTGTAAGCCGTTTTTTAGAGCAGAGCAACGTGGAGAAAGACTTTCCTTTCCGCTTTGTGCGGTATGGGATGGAGCGGCTGCACGTGCATCACCGTGACCGAAATGGCTGCTCCAGTGAAAACTTTCTGCAACCGGGACAATCCATCATCACGTTGAGCCACCTCTATAAGCGTGTCCTGAATAAGCCTCTGATTGTGTCATTGGAACGTCTCAGCAGTGATAAAAAACGGATTGCTTGGCTGGCGGAGGAAACCGCCGAGGTGACGCAGCTCCCGGAGTTCCCTCAATATATGACCTTACTGTTTGAGATCGACGCCCTGTTTCTCAACGAGGACCGTCACCTGAACAACATTGCGGTGCTGGAACAGAACGGAAAATACAGCTACTGTCCTATTTTTGACCATGGAGCTTCCCTGCTCTCCAACACGCAGATCTACGGTATGGACATTGACCCAGTTGCCCATATCAAAAGTGTGCGGAGCAGACCGTTCAATATGACCTTCAACCGCCAGATCATTGCTGCCCGCGAGAAATTCGGTGCCCAACTGCGTATCCCAAAATTCAGCCGCAGTGAAATCATTGCAGAACTGGAACCACTTCTAGAGTTCTACGCTGCCCGAGACCGCGGCATGATTGCGGACCGTGTCTGTGCCTGTATCCTGACACGGCAAAAATTTATGTAGTAACCATGCGAAAGCACAGTCACCAGATAAACTGATGACTGTGCCGGCGTTTCCGTCTTAGTATACTTAGATCCTGCTCACGATCATTGCTTTCGCATGATCATAAAGGGCCTGTGTGATCATGCCTTTGCGGAACAAACACTCATTGATATGTAGCATGATGCTGTTCTCCTGCTCAAGATCCATATATGGTCCCCTTTCACGCAATACAGTGCTCCAACACAGATGTTTGCCGATGCTCTCCCGCTAAATAATAAATAGCTGTCATCCCTTCCCTTCCAAATCTATTCCGATGCGGCCAGCGACACCCTGTTATACCACGAGCGTCACATCCACCGAAAACGTCCTGCCATTCTGGCGGCTGATGATCTTGAAACTTCTGTTTGTTGTCTTGTATATGAATGCTGGGGGCACTGGCTTTCAGCCGGACGCCGTATCGTCCTCCCTGCTTCATGATCTCCGGCTCCTCCAGCTTCAGTTCGTCGATTCCGGGCACTACGATGCCGTATCCGGTCTCCCGCACATCCTTCAGCGCGCCGGCCACCTTGTCATACTCGGTTTTCACGGCTGCCAGACGGGTCAGCAGGCTCATCAGGTCCCCGTCATCTGCCACAGAGAAGCCGGATTGCTCCGACAGGGTCTGGTAGAAAAGCTGGCGGGGCAGCCGCAGCTCTGCCGAGGCTACGCCGGTGCCCAGATCGATGGCGGTCACGACAGCCTCGCTGATGCTCTCGCAGGTCCGCAGGGTCTGGATGACGCCGTCCACTTCCCGGATATGGCGCAGCTGCGCGGTGGCCTGCCGCACTGACTCGTAAAGCCCCTCCTTCAACGGGTGCTCGGTAGGCAGGGCGTCTACCCATGGCGGCAAAAACAGGTCCAGCTCCTGCATGGGAAATTCATAAAGCACCGCTTTCAAAATTTCCGCCACCGCTTCTTCGCTGAGATCCAGACAGTTTACCGGCACGCAGTTCACCTCATAGCGGGAAACGATGTCCCGTGCAATGGCCTGAGCCCGTTCCCCCTGCGGATCCTGCGAGTTCAGCAGAACGATAAAGGGCTTTCCAAGCTCCTGCAGCTCCCGGATCACCCGCTCCTCCGCCTCCAGATAATCCTCCCGGGGGATATCCGCCACCGTGCCGTCCGTGGTCACCACAATGCCGATGGTGGAGTGCTCCGCAATGACCTTGCGGGTGCCGATCTCCGCCGCCTCTGTCATGGGAATCTCGTGGTCATACCATGGAGTCGTCACCATGCGGGGCACATCATCCTCGTATTGCCCGATTGCGCCCCGCACCATATACCCCACACAGTCGATGAGCCGCACGGAAAAGGCCGCTCCGCCGTCCAGCTGGATCTGCGCCGCCTCCTCCGGAACGAACTTCGGCTCCGCCGTCATGATGGTCCGTCCGGAGCCGCTTTGGGGCAGCTCGTCTCTGGCCCGTTCCTTCCGGTAGACATTTTCAATGTGGGGGATCACCTGCGTTTCCATGAACCGTTTGATGAAGGTGGATTTTCCGGTGCGCACCGGCCCCACGACACCGATGTAGATGTCTCCGGCCGTGCGGGTCGCGATATTTTGATAAATACTGGTATTCATAACAACCTCCATGCGCCTGCGGGCGCCCGTTCTCACCGGCAGCCTCAGGGCTTGGGGGCCGCCGCTTTCCGCGCCATCGTGTTACTGTACTCTATGTCCCGCTGGGGAAAAGTATGACAGCCCGTCTTTCTTTGACAAACTGCACAAAAAACAAGGGCTTCTTTTTCTGCGATTCATTCCTTTTTTGACTTTACAGCAGTAGTTTAGCATGGTAAACTACTAATGAATTAAACGAGTGGATCACACTCAAACAAGTATGGAGGTAATGATGATGAAAAAGTTGTTTGCACTGCTGCTGGCAGCAATGATGGTTCTGTCTCTGGCCGCCTGCGGCGCAAAAGAAGAGCCGGCTCCTCAGGAGGAGCAGCCCGCTGAGACGCCTGCCGAGACGCCCGCCGCTGAAAGCGATGTGGCTTATGTGCAGGACAAAGGCACGCTGGTGGTCGGCATGACCGACTTCGCTCCTATGGATTACAAGCTGGAAGGCTCTGACGAGTGGGTCGGCTTTGATGCCGACATGGCCCGCACTTTCGGCGCACATCTGGGCGTTGACGTGGAGTTCGTGGAGATCAACTGGGACAACAAGGCCATGGAGCTGGAGACCAAGGCCATCGACGCTGTCTGGAACGGTATGACCCTCACGGAAGAAACCAAGAGCCTGATGGACTGCTCCGATCCCTATTGCATGAATGCGCAGGTCGTGGTCGTCGCTGCTGATAAGGCCGACCAGTACCAGACGGTGGAGAGCCTCAGCGGATTGAACTTTGCCGTGGAGAACGGCTCCGCCGGCGCCGAGCAGCTGGATATCCTGAACATTCCCTACACCGCAATGGATACGCAGGCCAAGGCGCTGATGGAAGTGGCCGCCGGTGCTTCTGACGCCTGTGTCATCGATCTGCTGATGGCGGGCGCCATGATCGGCGAGGGCACCAGCTATCCCGATCTGACCTATACCGTCCAGCTCAACAGCGAGGAATATGGCGTGGGCTTCCGGAAGGGCTCCGATCTGGTGGCTTCCTTCAATGAATTCTGGAAGGGCGCTTACGATGCCGGCACTGTGGACGATATTGCCACCACCTATGGCGTTGATGAAGCCATCGTTAAAAAGTAAGTACATCCCAAACCCATCAAACCGGGGGCAGAGGACATGCAACATGGTCCTCTGCCCCGCCACCGTCTGACAGAGAGAGGATTTCAAATGCTGCTGACCGTTACCATGTCTTTGCTGGAGGGCTTCGGCACCACGCTCAAGCTCTTCCTTTTGACGCTGCTGTTTGCCCTGCCCTTGGGGCTGATCATCAGCTTCGGCTCCATGAGCCGGATCACACCGCTGCGCTGGATGACCCGTACCGTGGTCTGGATCATCCGCGGCTCTCCCCTGCTGCTTCAGATTCTGGTCGTTTTTTACGGTCCGGGTCTGCTGTTCGACTTGCCCCTGCTGCCCCGGTTCACGGCGGCGCTGGTGACCTTCATCATCAACTATGCCTGCTACTTTTCTGAGATCTACCGCGGCGGCATCCAGTCCATTCCCCGCGGACAGTATGAGGCCGGTCAGGTGCTGGGCATGACAAAGCGCCAGATATTCTTCAAGGTCACGCTGCTTCAGGTCATCAAGCGCATCGTCCCCCCCATGGGCAATGAGTTCATCACGCTGGTGAAGGATACCGCTCTGGTGCGGGTCATTTCGGTCTATGAAATCATCTGGATGGGTGAATCCTACATCAAAAAAGGACTGATCTGGCCCCTGTTCTATACCGCTGTGTTTTATCTGGTCTTCAACGGTCTGCTGACCATTCTGTTCAGCTGGCTGGAAAAGAAGCTGGACTATTTTAAGTAAGGAGGAGACCGCATCATGCCTATTCTGGAAGTCCAACACATTGAAAAGCATTTCGGCGCCACACAGGTGCTGACGGATATCTCCTTCTCGCTGGAGCAGGGGCAGACCATTTCTATCATCGGCTCCTCCGGCAGCGGCAAGACCACGCTGCTGCGGTGCCTGAATTTTCTGGAAAAGCCCGACGGCGGCAGCATTTCCGTCAATGGAAGCATCATTTTTGATGCGTCCGATCCCAAAACCCAGCTGGAGAGCGAGATCCGCCAAAAGCGGCTCCACTTCGGTCTGGTGTTCCAGAACTTCAATCTGTTCCCCCAGTATACCGCCCTGCAGAACGTCACGCTGGCGCGGGAACTGCTGGCAAAGGAGCGGGGCGGCGAGACCAAGGTCCAGATTGAGGAGGCCGGACGGGAGCTGCTGGCGCAGATGGGCCTTGCCGACCGTGCCAGCCACTATCCCCATCAGCTCTCCGGCGGTCAGCAGCAGCGGGTGGCGATCGCCCGCGCGCTGGCGCTGCACCCCGATATCCTCTGCTTTGACGAACCCACCTCCGCGCTGGATCCGGAGCTGACCGGTGAGGTGCTCAAGGTCATCCGCTCGCTGGCAGAGCAGAAAACCACCATGATCATCGTCACTCATGAGATGGCCTTTGCCCGGGATGTGGCAGATCAGGTGATTTTCATGGATGGCGGCGTCATTGTCGAGCAGGGTGAGCCCCATCAGGTCATTGACCATCCTCGCGAGGAGCGGACAAAGCAGTTTCTGGCCCGCTACGCAGAAGCCTGACCGGCTGCGCTTCTCATGGAATGATATCTTCAAACACGTGCGCCGCGGACGATTTGTCCGCGGCGCACATTTTCTTTGATGAAAGGAACCCCTCAGCTGCCGGAGGCCGTGTCTGCCTGCTCCAGTCTGGAGGGCAGATGGTTGATGGCACAAAAATACGCATAGAAATCGTTTGCAGCTGCCTGCTGCTCCGGCAGACGCCTGCTGTTCACCAGATCCCACAGGATCTGCTCCGCCGTGCGGTTGGAAAAATATTTCATCGCCGTATTGCCCCACCGCTGGCGTGCCGGCTCCTGCGTGAAATAGGGCCAGAACAAAGGCTGCTCCTCCGGTGCCAGCGCCATGCGGCAGGCGGGATGGGCGTGGATCACGCCGTTCCGGCAGAGATTTCCAAAGAAATCCTCCTCCACCATGAAAGCGCCCAGAATCCGGCGGGTTCCCTCTGCCGCACCGCTGGCCCGATGCGTCAGCAGACACAGAGAATTGGGCTTCATGCGGTCGGGAATTCTGGGTTCTCCCTTGGAACCGCCGCTGAGATACACCCCCGTGGACACGGACCAGTCGGAAAACGGGGTTTCCAGCTGTTCCGCCGGAATCTGAAAGGCTGCCTGAGAATTTTCAGAAACCTTCAGGGTCTCCATGCGGTGTCTGCGCTCCTGCTCCTCTTGCACCGCCTGCTGACGGGCTTCCCGCTCCGCCTCTTTTTTTTGCAAAAGGCTTTCTATCGTTTCCTGCATGGCGTCATTCCGCAGCGTCAAATGTTTTTCAAACGCATCCGGGAACAAAAACCGTTTATCACCCTCGGAAAAACAAACTGTGAGGGTGTGCCGGTCCCAGCCGGTCACAACTCCCTTTCCAAACGTATCATGGCGGATCGCCTGTCCGATCAACTGCATAACAATCTCCTTTCCTTCCGCATCTCTTCCCGTTTCATCTCACATGTGCGCCTTTCGGCCGCAGATATATAAAAAAAGAAGAGCTTTCCATACAACGCCGCGCAGCGCAATACCAAAAGCCCTTCTTAAAAGACGGTTCTTTTTATTATTTTTACTTATTATAGCACATCCAAAAAGAAAAAGCAAATTTTTTTGGTCGGAAAAATTTTTGTTTTATTTTCAGAAAGAACGGCAGAATCTTAACACGCTCTGCTCCCCGCTTTCCCTTGCAGTCAAACAGCCCTCCTGCTATAATAATAAAATATTTCAAAATCTTTCGGAGGCCCCTATGCGTGTCAAGAAGAAAAACTTAAACCGGGAAAAATCCGCGATGTCGGTATCCATGTACGGAAACCTGCTGTTTGTAATTTTAGAACTGGCGATGGCTGTCTATACCAGCTCGCAGGCCGTGCTGCTGGACGCCGTTTATGACGGGATCGAATTTTTTATGCTGCTGCCCTCCGTGCTGCTGATCCCGCTGCTTTACAAGCCCTCCAACGAAAAGCACCCCTTCGGTTATATGCAGATCGAGACGCTGTTTCTGGTCGTCAAGGGGATCACCATGACGGCAGCCACACTGGGACTGATTACCAACAACCTCAACCTGTTGTTCCACGGCGGTCATACGCCTGCCTTCGGCACGGTGGCATATTTTGAACTGTTCGCCTGTGTGCTGGGCATTGCCGTTACATTCTATCTCAAGCGGAAAAACCGAAATCTGAATTCCCCCCTGATTACTGCAGAAATGGACGGCTGGCGGATGGACAGCGTGATCTCTCTGGGGATGGCCGCGGTCTTTTTCCTCCCCTCCTTTGTTCCCTTCCCGTGGTTCCGTCCGCTGGTGCCCTATCTGGACCAGATCATCACCATCGTCCTGTCCATGATCATGCTGCCGGTTCCCATCAAAACGGTTGTTTCCGGGATCCGGGATCTCATCCTGATCCCGCCGGAGGCAGAGACCGTTCAGGAGATCCGGTCCATCGTGGAAGGCGCGCTGGGAGAGCACCACTTCTCCAAAATTCAGCATGAGATCGTCAAAACCGGACGCAAGCTCTGGATCAGCACGTACATCACACTGGAAAGCGACGAGATCTCTCTTGTGAAATTTCAGGAGGCGCAGGCCCGCTGCATTGAAGCCCTCAGTCAGGTCTATTCCGACTTCTACTTCGAGCTGCTTCCGGACATTCAGTTCAGCGAGGATCAGCTTCCCGCAAAGCAGGGCTGACTGCCCCGCAAACCCATTCCGCACAACAGAAAGGAGCGCTTTGCCCATGGTCCAGTTATTGATCCTCGGTTCCTGTGTTCTCATCATCTGCATCCTCAGCAACAAGCTGACCAACCGCTTCGGGATCCCCATGCTGCTGGCGTTCATTCTGCTGGGGATGATCTTTGGCTCCGAAGGGCTTTTCAAGATCCCCTTTGACGATTTCCGGTTTGCGGAAAACATCTGTACGGCGGCATTGATCTGCATTATTTTTTACGGCGGCTTCGGTACCAGCTGGTCTGCCGCGCGGCCTGCTGCCGGAAAGGCCCTTCTGCTTTCCTCGGCGGGAACACTGATTACCGCACTCATCACCGGATTTCTATGCCATTGGTTCCTGCACTTCGACCTGCTGGAGAGTCTGCTCATCGGCGCGGTTCTGTGTTCAACGGACGCCGCCAGCGTGTTCTACGTTCTGCGTTCCAGAAACCTCTCCTTAAAATATCACGCCGACTCACTGCTGGAGATCGAGAGCGGCAGCAACGATCCCTTTGCCTACACGCTGACCTTGATCCTTCTCTCTGTGATTCAGGCAGGCAGCGCCGTCTCCGGATGGGACATCCTCCGTCTGGCGGTTTCCCAGATCCTGCTGGGCCTGCTGGCCGGCGGGCTGGTGGCTTATGCCGCCCGCTGGTTTTTGGAGACGTTCTCCTTTGAGATCAGCGGATTTGACGCCGTTTTTGTACTGGCGGTCTCCATGCTGGCCTATGCCCTTCCCGGCGCAGTGGGCGGAAACGGGTATTTGAGCGCCTATCTGGTGGGGATCATCCTTGGAAACTCCCCCATCCGCAACAAAAAAGGTCTGGTCAACTTTTTCGACGGTCTGACCAGCCTGATGCAAATGGTGATTTTCTTCATGCTGGGTCTGCTCTCCTTCCCATCCCGCATCGCTGCCGTGTGGTTCCCCGCTTTGTTCATCGCCCTGTTCCTGACCTTTCTGGCCCGCCCTCTTGCCATTGCCCTTTTGCTGACGCCGCTGAAGGTCTCCTTCCGCCAGCAGGCAGTTCTTTCATGGGCGGGTCTGCGGGGGGCAGCCTCCATCGTCTTTGCCATCACGGTTAGCGTCAGCGGCGCGTCGCTGGCGCATGACCTGTTCCACATCGTGTTCTGCGTCGTTTTGCTGTCCCTGCTGCTGCAGGGGACTCCGCTGCCGTGGTTCTCCCGGAAAACCGGTATGATCAACGAAAGCGGCAATGTTTTGACCACCTTCAACGATTATACCGAGGAAATGGATGTCCATTACATCAGTCTTCCCATCAGGACGGGGCACCCGTGGACAGGCCGCGCCGTCCACGATTTGAACCTTCCTCCGGAGACCCTGCTGGTCTTTCTCAAGCGCACGGGGAAAAACATCCTGCCCAGAGGGGACACTGTGATTCAAGAGGGCGACGTGCTGGTTCTGAGCGCGCTGGCCTACACCGATCAGGACGATATCCAGCTGAAGGAAATTTCCCTCACCCCTGACCACCGGTGGTGCGGCAAAGCGGTCCATGAGCTGGACGTGCCGAAAAACGCGCTCATCATTTTGATCCGGCGGGGAGAGGAAACCATCATTCCTGACGGAAAAACCCGACTCAATGCCGGCGATATGGTGGTTTTGGATACCGTTTCCTGAACGGTTCCTTCTCAAAAAAGCAGCGGACGGCATTCCCGTCCGCTGTTTTTTCATGCTCGTTTTCTGGGGATCAGCAGCAGCTTTTCCGGTGGGATATCGCTTTCCGTCTCCAGCCGGTTGGCTGCCAGAATCGCAGCGATGGTGGTGTTGCAGCTCTTTGCCAGATCCCATGCAGTCTCTTCTCTTCCAAGGCACCGCAGCACCAGAGAGGGCGTTCCGGACAAGTCTCTGGGAGCGTCTGTGTTCACCCGCGCAGCAGAAACGCACACCCGCTTGATCCGGTTGACCGCCTCCACCTGAAAATCCACCGGAAACCGCACCTCGATCCCCCGGTCTCCCAGACTGCCCTGCACCTCATCGGTACAGACTGCCCGTGCCCGCACCTGACACTCCGGCGGCAGATCCAGCTGGCAGCTTACATCCACGGAACGCTCCGCTACCAGCGGCACGCCGCCTTCGTCCAGATACAGCGCCCGCACGGCGGCTCCGGTCCGGAGGACGGTGCATTCTCCTTCCCGACTGACAGATACCGTTCCGCAGCTGACCTGCAGCGATAAGATCCGCTCTGCCACCACGCCGATCTCCAGAACCTCCCGCACGGTCTGACGACGGGTCATGTTCTCAAACAATCCGGTAAGCGTCAGGGGAGACGCTTCGTAGGCGAGATCATAGGCCGTGGAATAGAGATCGCACAGCATGGTCAGCTCCTGTTCCTCCCGCAGCAGTGCGGCCGCATGGAGATAGAGCGTCACAGCGATCTGCCGTCCCTCCGGATCCTCCCCGTCGATCTGCAGATCCGTGCCGGTCAGCTGCAGCTGTACCGAGGGGCTGGCGCCCTCCGGCGCTCCCTCCACCTCCATGATCTGAGAAAACGGCAGCTCTCCGACAGCGGTATCGCAGGTCCCGTCTGCCGTGCGGTACAGCAGCGACACAGAAAACACGCCCTTGAAAATCAGCTTGTTTCCGACCACCTTTGTTTCCGTGACAGCGCCGGTCACCTGACTGGTCAGCAGCTCCGCCGCACCTTCCCGCCCCGGAGACAGGTTCATTTCATCCGTAAAGGTAAAATCCTTTTCAGAGATTCTTGTCAAAAGAATCGCGTGCTGCTGCTCCTGCCGTTTTTCCACTTGAAGCGCCGGTTCTGCCTCCACATCCACGGAAAACTGCAACGGCGCTTTCCGATACCCTGTCAGGCGGGTCACCAGCTTGCAGTGGGTGAAGACCTTTCTGGGATTGAGCATTCTGGTCTCCAAAAATTCAATTTTGGTATCCGCTGTCAGCACGGTGCACTCCGGCAGACTGCGGCTGTCAGTCTCCGCGGTAAAGGGAATGGCAAATTCCAGCGTCCGGATCCCCCCCTCTGACTCCGGAGTATAGAGCACGGTGATCCGCACAGTGCCGGCAACCTCTGCCCTGCCATCCCGCAGTTCCCGGCTGTGTATGTAAACCGTCCCATCGGTGGCAATGATCCGGGCGATGTCCGGACAGTAATCCGGCACAATGGTCTCGGCTGTTTCCTCTTGGGTCAGGGTCAGCTCGCCCCCTGTCTCGTAAGCGTCCAGACACGCTTTTTTCAGTTCCAGTTCCATGTGTTCCTTCCTTTCCGGCAGTTCCTGTCCTATTCTATGAACCGCCGGAGAGGCTTATGACCGGACCCGAAACAATTTTCGTAAAATCCCCCGCAGGCATTTGGGTGATTTCCAGACCACAATATTCATAGCCATACTCCTTTCTAACGCCGGCAGCAGGCACAGCCGCACGCAATCAGCAAAAACGCCACCAGAAACAGCAGAGCCCCCACCGGAAAAATGGCCGCGATCAGGATTCCGGCTCCCAATGCCACAGCACAGATCCCAAGGATCCGGCTGCCGTCTCCGCCTCCACGAAACATGATGCTGCGCCTCCTTCCTCTGTGCCAGTATATACCGGAATGATTGTCCCGGGTTCCAAAAAAATACCGCCGAAGGTCCACTTCCTTCGGCGGTATGGTCATTTCTTCGTTTCCTGCCAATCCTTCAGGGGCTTGAGCTCTTCATAGAGGCGGAGATAGCTTTCATGTCTGGATCTCTGGATCTTTCCGGCCTTCAGCGCCTCCAGCACGGCGCAGCCCTTTTCCTTGGTGTGGCTGCACCCTGCAAAGCGGCATTTGCCAAGATAAGGGCCAAACTCCCGGAAGGTCTCCGGAAGGCGGTGCTTCCATTCCAGATTCAGCGCATCCGTTTCAAAGGAGGAAAAGCCGGGGGAATCCATCACCTCCGCGCCGCAGTCAAGACGGAACAGCTCCACATGGCGGGTGGTGTGGCGGCCGCGGCCCAGTGCGTCGCTGACCTCTCCCACCTGCAGGTGCATTTGGGGATCCAACGCGTTGAGGATGCTGGATTTTCCTACGCCAGAGTTCCCTGTAAAGGCAGATAGCTTGCCAGAAATCAGCGTTTTTAATGCCTCCAGTCCATCGCCGGTCTCCGCACTGACCCGCAAAACCTGAAAGCCGGCTGCCTGATAAATCTCAAACAGATCATCCGCGCTGTTCAAATCGCACTTGTTCAGCAAAATCAGAACTTCACAGCCCTTTAATTCGGCAATCGCAGCCACCCGGTCGATCAGAAAGGGGTCGGTCTGCGGGATCGCGCCGGAGGCAATGATGACCAGCTGATCGATGTTGGCCACCGCCGGCCGGACAAACGCATTGCGGCGGGGCAGCAGCTTCTCCACGAAGCCCTCTCCGTTTCCCAGTTCCCGCACTTCCACCCGATCCCCTACCAGCGGGGAAATCCCGTCCTTGCGGAATTTCCCTCTGGCGCGGCAGGTCAGGTATCCCTGCGGTGTATCCACATAATAGAAGCCGCTGAGGGCTTTCTGGATCCGTCCTTCAACCATGATGCGCTCCCGTCTCACTCAAATTGCAGGTAATGGCTCTGTTCCTGATCCATGATCCCGTCAAAGCAAACCTTGATGAACTGATTCCCGCTGCCGCTGACTGTGACGGCAGCCTCGCCGTCGCTGCAGTTGAGCCTTGCGGAGAACTGGGGTTCCGTTTCGCTTCCCACATAGACCGTCAGCTCTACCGTCTCTCGTCCATCCTGCGGCAGATTAACATGGAACTCTCTCCGAACGGTGGAAAGGCCGGAACTGACCTTAAAGGTGATGCCGTCCCCTTCCTTAGCGGTGGTGAAAGGCTCCAGACTCTGCCAGATGATCTGCCCGCCCTCCTCTTCACTGTCCACCGTATCGGCGCCCATGAATTTCAAACCGGAGCGTTCAATCTGCTCCATGGCCTGATCGAAGCTCATCCCGACGAATTTGGGGACCTGTACCTCCTGAATCTCCTTGCCCTTGCTGACCGTCAGAAGAATGGTATCGCCGCGCTTGAGCACCCCGCCTTCTGCCGGAAGCGTGGAAATAATGCGTCCTTCTTCCACCGTGTCATGGAACTGGTATTCCGCTTCCGTCGGTACCTGTATCGTCAGGTCATATTCCTCTTTCAGCTTTTCCAGCTCCCGCTGCGCCTGCGCCACGGTCATGCCGGAAACGTCGATCATCTCGCCCTGCTCCTCGCCGGCGCTGAGCCAGACCTCGATCACCAGCATATTGCCCTTACGGATCTCCCCTTCCTTCGGGCTTTGCTTGGCAATGGTATTCTCCGGATAGGTGCTGCTGAAGATCCGGTCCTCCATGACCTGAATCGTAAAGGTATCCTTGACGCCGTCCAGCTCCTGAGCCTGTTCCACGGTCAGTCCCAAAACAGACTTCACCACATACTGATCCATCGGCTTGTTGACCGACTTTAAAATCGAGGAGATCAGGGCAAATGCCAGAATCAGCACCACCACACCGGCTGTCACCAGCAGCGCTGTCCGCTTGCCGCTGGATCCGGGCGCCGGTTCCTCTTCTTCATACTCCCGCCGGCGGACAGGCTCCCGGGCAGGAGCGGGGCGGTGATGGCTTCCGGAGGCAGTGTGTGCGCCAGTCCGCAGCAGCTGGGTCGGCTCGTCGGTTTCCTCGGGACGGAGGTCATTCTCCGTAAATTCCAGAACGATCCCCGGATTCTTCCGGAAGGCCTCCAGATCCGCGATCATGGCGTCCGCCGAGGGATACCGTCTCTCAGGGTCCGCCGTCATGGCTTTCATGCAGATCAGTTCCAGCTGCTGCGGGATCTCAGGATTGATCTCCCGCGGCGCCAGCGGAATGGAGCTGAGGTGCTGGATGGCAACGGAAACCGCACTGTCTCCTTCAAAGGGAAGCCGTCCCGTCAGCATCTCATAAAGCACCACACCGGAGGAATAGATATCGCTGCGCGCATCGGTGCGGTCGCCCCGGGCCTGCTCAGGCGAGATGTAGTGCACGGAGCCAAGGGCCTCCTGTGTCAGCGTCTGCGCGGAATTTTCCAGACAGGCAATGCCGAAATCAGCCACCTTGACGCTGCCGTCCCGCAGAACCATGATGTTCTGCGGCTTGATGTCCCGATGGATGATGCCCCGGCTGTGGGCATGGCTGAGTCCCCGCATGATCTGGGTGATAAAGTGCAGGGATTCCCGCCAGCTCAGCTGGCCCCGCTTTTCCATATACTGCTTCAGGGTGATCCCGTCGATCAGCTCCATCACGATGTACTCCGTATCACCGCCGCGGGAAACATCGTATACCGAAACGATATTGGGGTGAGACAGCTGCGCAACAGCCTGTGACTCCGCGTTGAAGCGGCGGCGGAAGTCCTCATCCTGCGCCAGATCCGATTTCAGGATCTTGACGGCGACCAGCCGGTTGAGCCGGTGGCATTTGGCTTTGTAGACCACCGCCATGCCGCCTGTGCCGATGCGCTCCAGAATTTCATAGCGGTTATCCAGCATCTTTCCAATGTAAGAATCCACAGTCTTACCCCCTTTCTTCCAGCTTTTGCATCAGGACCACCGTCACGTTGTCCGGTGCTCCCTGACTCTTCGCGATCTCCAGCAGCCGTTCCAGACAGGAATCCGGACTGCCGCGGTGAATGACCTCAAAAAGCATTTCCTGATCCGTGACCGTATTCACCAGACCGTCTGTGCAAAGCAGCACATATTCCCCCGGCTGAACAGCGCGGATGTACCCATCACACTGGGCGTCCGCATCCGGTCCCAGCGCGCGGGTGATGAGATTGCGGTTGGGATGGCGGCGGGCTTCCTCCGCCGTAATATCGCCCCGATCCACCATGCGCTCTACCAGCGAGTGATCCTTTGTGATCTGGGTGATGCCGTTTTCGCAGATGTGGTAAGCGCGGCTGTCTCCCACGTTGGTGATGACCACACCGCCTTCATAGCTGACCGCAGCCACCAGCGTGGTCCCCATGTTCCGGTAATCCGCGTTTTCCCGTGCGGCGGCCTGAATGGCCTCGTTGGCGCGGGACACCGCATAGGCGCAGGCGGAACGCAGCTGTTCCGGCCCCATATCCGGCGTCCGTACCTTTTCCAGCTCCTCCATAAATGTGGCGGTGGCGATCTGGCTGGCCAGCTGCCCGCCGGCAGAGCCGCCCATGCCGTCGCAGACTACGCAGGCCGTGCAGCCGGAAGTCTCACGAATCAGATAGGCGTCCTGATTCTCTTTGCGCACCAGACCGATATCAGTGATTCCCCATGCGTGCATCATAAGGGCTTCTCTCCTCTCTTGGCTTCTTCCATGGCCTTCCGGCGGAGCTGTCCGCAGGAAGCGTCAATATCTCCTCCCAAACTTCGCCGCACCGTGGCGGTGACGCCATGGGATTCCAGTCTCCGCTGGAACGCGGCGATGCGTCCGGAGGGCTTGAAGGGACTCTCCACCACATCGTTGAGCGGAATCAAATTCACATGCCCCGGCATTCCCTTGATTCTGGAGGCGATCAGATCCGCCTGCCAGTCCTGATCATTGACGCCGTCGATCATGGCATATTCAAAGGAAATGCGGCGTCCGGTCTCCCGAAAATAATCGTGACAGGCCGCAAACAGCTCCTCCACCGGATAAGCCCGGTTCACCGGCATGATCTTGGATCGGGTCTCTCCGTCCGGCGCGTGAAGGGAAACCGACAATGTCAGCTGCGTTTTCAGCTGCGCCAGCCGGCGGATGCCGGGCACCACGCCGCAGGTGGAAAGAGAGATGTGGCGCATTCCGATGTTCATGCCGGCGGGATGGTTCACCAGCTGCAAAAACCGCAGCACATTGTCCAGATTGTCCATCGGCTCGCCAATGCCCATCAGGACGATGTTGGAGATCTCCAAACCGGAGTCCAGCTGTGTAAAGAGCACCTGATCCAGCATTTCTGCAGGCGTCAGATCCCGCACTTTGCCGGCAATGGTCGACGCGCAGAAGGCACAGCCCATGCGGCAGCCCACCTGCGAGGAAATACACACGGTATTGCCGTGGTGATAGCGCATCAGCACAGACTCGATGCAGTTTCCGTCTGCCAGCTCCCAGAGATATTTGATGGTTCCGTCCTGTCGGGAGACCTGTTTACGGGCCACTTTTGGGACGGTTATGAAGCAGTGCTCCCCCAGCTTCTCCCGCAGAGCCTTGGGGAGATCGCTCATCTCCTCAAAGCAGGCTGCGCCCTTGTGGAGCCATGCGAACACCTGTTTGCCCCGAAAGGCAGGGGCGCCCAGCTCTTTGAGCACGCCGCTGATCTCCTCCGGCGTCATGGATTTCAAATCAATCATATAGCAAGGACCTCATGGATGCCGCATCATGCGGCAGATGTAAAAGCCGTCTGTTCCATGGCGCTGGG
The DNA here is from genome assembly GCA_026169195.1 of Dysosmobacter sp. Taxonomy (GTDB): domain Bacteria; phylum Bacillota; class Clostridia; order Oscillospirales; family Oscillospiraceae; genus Oscillibacter. Next base: position 28,099 of record JAPFEH010000018.1, read on the forward strand.
GCCACAGGGTCAGCTGTCCGCCGCTTTCCCCAACGGGGTCCGGCAGCAGAAAGGGCGCCATGGAAAAGTCCGGATGCTCCCCCAAAAAGGCGGAGGTCACGTCCTCGTTTTCCGCTGGCAGGATGGTACAGGTAGAATAAACCAGTGTTCCGCCGGGACGCACATAGCGGGCGGCATTTTCCAGAATCGACGCCTGAATCACCGGAAGGGCAAACAGGTCATTGAGCTTTTTATATCGGGTATCCGGTTTTTTGCGGATGATGCCAAGACCGGAGCAGGGCGCATCTACCAAAACGGTGTCAAATGCCCCCTCCCACTCCGGGCGGAACATCCGCCCGTCCGCCGGCAGCGTCTCCAAGCAGGAAACGCCCAGCCGTTCAGCGCCCTCCCGAATGCGCTTGAGCTTGCTTTCATGCAGATCGCAGGCCACAATCCGTCCTTCGTTGCCCATGGCAAAGGCGCAGGAGAAAGACTTCCCGCCGGGGGCGGCACAGACATCCAGCACCTTCTGACCGGGGCGCACCTGCGCAGCGAGAGACACCAGTCGGGCCGCCGGATCCTGCACCATAAACTTTCCCGCCTGAAAGGGCTGTAACGCGGTCAGATCGCCAGTACCGGAAAGCTCCAGACAGTCCGGCACCCAGCCATGAGGCGCAGCCCGTACCCCCGCCGCCTCCAGCTCTGCCAGCAGCTCCCCCTGCGTGGTCCGCAGAGGATTGACCTGCACGGTCAGCGGTGCAACACTGTTGTTGGCAGCCAGAAACGCCTCGGTCTCCTCTGCACCCAGCAGCGGCAGCAGGCGCTTGACCAGCCACTTGGGGTGACTGTACCGGATGGACAGGAATTGCTCCGGACTGTGGTTCGGAATGGCGGGCAGCGCGTGCTGATTTTGAGAAATTTTCCGCAGCACCGCATTCACAAGGCCGGCGGCCTGTCCCCGCTTGCAAAGCTTGGCAAGGTTCACGGACTCATTGACGGCGGCGCTGTCGGGCACCCGATCCAGAAACAGAATCTGATAGGCGCCCAGCCGCAAAATATCCGGAAGGGGCTTTTGCAGATGATCCAAAGGCTGGGAGCAGTAAGCTCCCAGATAGAAGTCCAGCAGCAGCTGATTTTGCAGCACTCCGTAAACCAGACGGCTGCACAGCGCCGCATCCTGCGGCGAAAGCGCCGCCTTCGCCAGCCGGGCCTTCAGCGCGGCGTCCGCCCATGCGCCGTTGACCCGACAGCTGGTCAGGACCTGTAATGCAGTTTTTCGGCTCATTCCCGGCCTCCCCCTCTGCTGCCGCGGTCACTCCGGCCCAAAAAGATCAGAACAAAGCGCAGCAGCTGCAGCACAGACATCAACAGCGCCGCCACATAGGTCAGCGCGGCTGCCCGCAGGACCTTTTCCGCCCCGCGCACCTCATCATCCTCCAGCAAACGCCCGCTTTCGATGGCGGCAATGGCGCGGTTGGAGGCGTTGAACTCCACCGGCAGCGTCACCAGCTGGAAAAAGGTCGTGAGGGAAAACAGCACGATGCCCACCAGAAACAGCGTCTGGCTGTAAAGCGCCAGACCGATGGCAAGCAGCAGAAAGGAGCAGCGGGAGCCCAGCTGCGTAGCGGGCACGATGGCGCTGCGCAGGCGGACCGGACCGTAGCCCATGGCATACTGCACCGCGTGTCCCGCCTCGTGACAAGCCACGCCAACCGCCGCAACAGTGGCGGTCTGATAGACCGATTCCGAAAGATAGATGGTATTGTCCCGCGGATCGTAATGGTCCGTCAGGTTTCCGCGGCATGGGCGGATGGCTACATCATAAACGCCGTTGGCCCGCAGGACGGCCTCTGCCGCCTGTGCGCCGGTGGTGCGGCGGCGGTTGGACACACTGTACCGCCGGAAATTCCCGCTTACCTGAAACTGCGCCCAAGCCGACAGCGCCAGCACCGGGATCAGCAGCAGGACATAGAGATTGTTGGCCAGAAAATCGCCATAGTAATAGGGCATAGAAACCTCCGAATCAGCATTCGATGGGATGACCCAGCAGATAAGCAGCAGCGCTCATCCGCTTTCCCCCCTGCGCCTGAATCTCTGTCAAGCGTAAAACCTTGCCATCTCCACAAGCCACATCAATCCCCTGCTTTCCGGCTGCCAACACGGTGCCGGCCTTGGCAGAGGTCTGTTCGCCGGTCTCCGATGCGGCAAAGAGCTTCATCGGCTGACCGGTGATCGCCTCCGTGGAAGCGCAGGGCCATGGGATCAGCCCGCGGATCTGGCAGGAGATGGCATGGGCGGAACGGGTCCAGTCCACAGGCGACATCTCCTTGCTCAGCATCGACGCATAAGTCATGCGGCTGTGATCCTGCGGGGTGCGCTCCGCAGTCCCCGCCTTCAGCGCGGCAACTGCCTCAGCCAGCGCCTCCGCCCCCAGCGCGGCAAGCCGCAGCGTCAGGCCCTGCGCATCCTCTTCAGGGCCGATGGGGGTGGTTTTCTGCAAAATCACGTCTCCGGCGTCCAGCTCCTTTGCCATATACATGATGGAAACGCCGGTCTCCGCCTCCCCGTCCAGAATCGCCCAGTTGATGGGCGCAGCGCCCCGGTATTTGGGCAGCAGAGAGGAATGGACATTGATGGAACCGTAAGGCGGCGTCTGCAAAATCTCCTCCGGGAGGATCTTGCCGTATGCCGCCACCACGATCAGTTCCGGCGCCAGCTCCCGCACTATGGCAAGGGCCTCGCCGTCCCGCATTTTCTGCGGCTGATAGACCGCAAGCCCCTGAGAGATGGCGTACTCCTTTACCGGAGAGGGCGTCAGCTTATGCCCGCGGTTTTTGGGCTTGTCCGGCTGGGTAAAAACGCCGCAGATCTCGTGACCGTCCTCCACCAAGCGCTTCAAAGACGCCACGGCAAATTCCGGCGTCCCCATAAACAGGATGCGCATGGCTCAGACCTCCTCCTGAGCGGCAGCCTCGGCTTCCTCCCGCTCCAGATACTCCCGTACCTCTTCATCCGTGAGGAAATGGTCAATATGCTCCACATACAGGTGCCCGTCCAAGTGTTCGATCTCGTGGCAGAAGCAGCGGGCGTTCATACCCTCTCCCTCTGCCTCGAACCAGTTGCCGTCCCGATCCTGCGCGCGGACCCGCACCACATTCGGACGGGTGACGATGCCCCATTTGCCCGGCACGCTGAGGCAGCCCTCCATGCCGGTCTGCTCGCCGCTCTGGGCGATGATCTCCGGATTCACCAGCTCCAGATATTCTCCGGAGCCTTCGTCCATGACGATACAGACCCGGCGCAAAACCCCGACCTGCGGCGCAGCCAGACCGGCGCCGTTTGCCTCTGCCAGCGTATCCGTCATATCATCCAGCAAAACATGGAGACGGTGATTGAATTCCGTCACAGGGCGGCATACCTTCTGAAGACAAGGTTCCCCCTGAATCACAATGTTACGCAGTGCCATACTGTTTTCCTCCTTCCCTGCATCACTCCATAGTGTTGCAGTCCACAAATAGATTTAATCCCCGATTGGCCCGGTCTCCCGCAAATTCCTTCAGCAGCCAGCTGATCTGTTCCCGTGCGGCTTTGTCGTTGCGGCCCACCAGCAAAACACGGTAACGGTAACGGTTGTTGACCTTCAGCACCGGAGCCGGCGCCGGACCGAGCACCTCCGGCTGACTGGCGGCAAGGGCCGGCAGCGTGCAAATCCGCCGCAGCGTGTCCCGCACGCCCGCGGCTGCCCGCAGCACAGCGCCCTCTTCCACTCCGGAGACCGTAAAGGTAAAAAGATCCGCAAAGGGCGGATACCGGCGCAGACGCCGCAGGCGGATCTCACTCTCGTAAAACCGCCCGTAATCCTGAGCCGCGGCACTGAGGATGACCTCATTTCCCGGCGTATAGGTCTGGATCACCGCGCGCCCCGTTTTTCCGCCGCGGCCGGCCCGTCCCACCACCTGCGTCAGCAGGCTGAAGGTCCGTTCCGCAGCACGGTAATTGTCCAAATACAGGGACGTGTCTGCGGAAAGGACGCCCACCAGCGTCACGTTTTCAAAATCCAGTCCCTTGGCGACCATCTGCGTTCCCAGAAGAATGGGGACCCGCTCTGACTCAAACCGCCGCAGAAGCGGTTCATGCCCTCCGGAGGCGGTATCCGCATCCATCCGCAGGATCTCCGTGTCCGGAAACAGCGTCCGCAGCTCCTCCTCCACCTTCTGGGTGCCGGCGCCAACGTGTTTCATCAGACCGCCGCACTCCGGACAATGTGCAAAAGCCCGCTGGGAATGGCCGCAGTAATGGCACATCAGTCTGCCGTTGGCGGAATGATACGTCAGGGGCACACTGCATCGGGGACATTCCGGCACATGGCCGCACTCCCCGCACAGCAGCATCCGGCTGTTTCCCCGCCGGTTCAGCAGAAGAATGCTCTGTTCGCCGCGGCGGAGATTTTCTTCCAGCTCCTGCCGCAGCGCCGCTCCCACCAGCCCCGGATTTCCTTCCCGGATCTCCTGCCGCAGATCCGCGACCGTGACCTGCGGGAGACTGTGCGCATTGTAGCGGTGATGCAGCGATACCTTGTGGTAAACGCCGGTTTCTGCTGCCCAGGCCGTCTCGATGGACGGGGTAGCCGAGCCCAGCACCAGCGTGGCGCCCTGACGGGCACAAAGATATTTTGCAAGATCTCTTGCATGGTAGCGCGGCGGGTTTTCCGACTGATAGCTGCCCTCCTGCTCCTCGTCCAGAATCACCAGCCCCAGATTTTTCAGGGGTGCAAAGACGGCAGAGCGTGTCCCAAGGACGACCTGCACGTCCCCCCGCCGGATCCGTTTCCACTGGTCATACCGCTCCGACACCCGCAGGGCGCTGTGGAGCATGACCACCTGATCGCCGAAGCAGGAGGAAAACTTCCGCATCATCTGCGGCGTCAGCACGATCTCCGGAACCAGCACCATGGCGGTCCGTCCCTGTGCCAGAATTTCCTGAACCAGGCGAAGATAGATCTGCGTCTTGCCGCTTCCGGTGACGCCGTGCAGCAGCACCGCCTCTGCCTTGTGTGTTCTGGTCAGCTCCAGAATCCGGAAAAAGGCCGATTCCTGCTCCTCGTTGAGACAGATGGGGGCTTGCTGCTCCACCGGTTCCGCCTCCGGGACCCGCAGCGCTTCCTCCTCGGAAAACGTCAGAATTCCGGATTTCTCCAGTCCGCGCAGGGTCCGCATGGTGGCGCCGGTGAGATAAGAAAGCTCGGTGCTGGAGATCTTCCCTGCCGCAGCCAGCAGGCGCACCGTCTCATACCGGACCGGCGCGCTGCGGCGTTTGGGCTCCACCAGTGCCATGGCATCTTCCGCCGGCATGGAAAGAACCGCCATGCGCCGCTTTTTGTCGCTGACCTTCCGCTTGGCGGCAGTTTCACAGACCACCACACCGATCTTTTGCAGGGCCTTCAGCGTTTCGGCCGCACCCTCTCCGCACAGTTCCAGCAGGCTCTCCGCTCCCGCGCTGCCGCCGCAGCGGTACAACGCGTCCAGCACGCCGTCGCTTTGCCGGATACCGGCAGACAACCGGCCTGCCTCCTCCCGTCCAAGAGACGGATCCTTTAATCGCCAGATCTCCTGATACCGGTACCAGAGTCCGGTGGGGAGGATCGTCTTGACTGCTTCAAACAGCGTACAGAAATACCGCTGCCGCATCCAAAGCGCCAGTGCGATCCCGTCTCCGTCCAGCACCGGAGCGGCATCCAGCAGCGCTGTCAGGGGCTTGAGCCCTGCGGTTTTTTCTCCGGTTCCGCGGGCCAGAATGATCCCCTCGCTGCTGCGGTTGCCCCGTCCGAAGGGAACCGTCACCCGAACGCCGGGGACCGCCGCTTCCAGCAGCGGCTCCGGCACCAGATAGTCATAGGGCTTATCAATGGAATAGGGCGCGGCGCTGACCGCGACTTTCACAATGACAGCGGTCTCCAAGCCTCGCCCCTCCTTTGATTACTGTTCTTCCTCGACGGTCAGATCCATGTGGCTGGCGTCCAGCTTTCCCTCGGCTACCTCGTTGATGGCAAGGGTCACGGGCTTTTCCGTCAGGTGTTCGCCGGTGTTTTCAGCATTCTCTGCGATCTGGCGCGCCCGACGGGCCACCACATTCACCAGCATATAGCGATTGGGAACATAACTGGTCAGTTTGTTCATAGCGGGATACAGCATCATGTTGATCAACTTCCATTCTGCCTCTTCGGCTGAGATTTTTGATGGGGTCACTGATTGTTGAGGATCGCCATCCGCTCCCGGGGCTTGCAGTGCTCCGCAGTCATGATGGCATCCAGTTCATTCACCGCATTCTCCACGGTGTCATTGATGACGAAATAGTCATAGGTATGCGCGGTTTGAAATTCCACCTTGGCACGCAACAGCCGCTTCTGGATCTTGTCCTTGCTGTCTGTGCCGCGTTCGGTCAGGCGGCGCTCCAGTTCCGCCCAGCTGGGGGGCGCAATGAAGATCCGCACCGTGTCCGGCCGCTTGCTGGTGACCTGAATGGCGCCTTGCACCTCAATGTCCAGAATCACGTCCCGTCCTTTTTCCATGGCCTCGTCTACAAAGCGCTTGGGTGTACCATAGAAATTGCCCACATATTCCGCGTATTCCAGAAACTGATCCATTGCGATCCACTTGCGGAAGGACTCCACATCCATAAAGTGATAATGGATCCCGTCCAGTTCGCCGGGACGGGGGTCCCGCGTGGTGGCGGAAACGGAAAAATAGAGATTCTTCCGCCGTTCCAACAGCGCGCTGAGCACCGTGCTCTTTCCGACGCCCGAGGGGCCGGAAACAATAAACGTCTTTCCCTTGGTCATGCCTTCTCCTCCGTATTGCCCTCCGGTGCGCTGAATTTTTCCGGCGGCAGTGCTGATAAAATCACATGGTCGCTGTCCATGATAAAAATGGACGCGGTTTTGCGGCCGTAGGTGGCGTCAATGAGCATTCCCCGCTCCCGCGTCTCCTGCACCATGCGCTTGATGGGTGCGGAATCCGGACTGACGATCGCCACCAGACGCTCCTGCGAGACCATGCTTCCAAATCCGATATTGATGAGCTTCATTCCGTCACTCCACGTTCTGGACCTGTTCCCGCATCTTCTCCACTTCCGCCTTCAGGCCCACAACCACCTGTGCGATGGCCACATCATTGCACTTGGAACCGATGGTATTGGACTCCCGATTGACCTCCTGAATCAGAAAGTCCATCTTGCGCCCCATAGGCTCATCGGAGCAGAGCATGGTCCGCAGCTGGGCAACGTGGCTGCGCAGGCGGACGGTCTCCTCGTCCACGGCGACCTTATCCGCGTAAATGGCGGCTTCGGTCAGGATGCGCTGCTGGTCGATGGAGGTGCTCTGAAGCACCTCCTGCATTCTGGCGGTGAGCTTGGCCCGATATTCCGCCACAGTCTGGGGAGAGCGTTCCTCCACCTGCGCGGTGTAGGCTTCAATGTTGCTCAGACGGTTCCCGATATCCTCCGCCAGCTTTTCACCCTCCACGGCGCGCATAGCATTGTATGCTGCCAGCGCACGGTCCAGCACAGAGCAGAGATCCGCGCTGACGGTCTCCAGATCCTCGTCCGCCTTGGTGACGGTCAGAACATCCGGAAACCGGGACAGCTGTTCCGGCGTTGCCCGATAGGCATCCTCTCCGCAGACCTCTGCCAGCTCCGCCAGTGCGGCGGCATATTGCCCAGCCAGCTCCCGGTTCACCGCCACCTTCGCAACGTCCGCCGCGGAGGCGTCCACCGTGATATACACGTCCACCTTTCCCCGGGAAATCGCCTGCTGAACATGCTGCTTCACCGCATCCTCCGCAAAGCTGTACATCCGGGGCATCTTCACGGTGCAGTCCAGATACCGGTTGTTGACGGACCGGACCTCCACCGTGATATCCCGCTTATTCAGGATCTCTTTGGCCCGGCCATAACCGGTCATACTCTTGATCACGTTTTCTTCCTCCCTATTTCAGCAGCAAAACCAATATCCGCCGCCGTTGCAAAGTGTCCAGATACAGCACAGAGACAGGCAGGGATTGCCTGTACATACGTCGGTTCCGAAGGGCTGCCCTCCGGGACGGTAGGCCGTCTTGGTTCCCTGCTCCATGAACTCCAGCGCCTGCCGATATTCCGGATTTCCCGGTTCCATCTGACAGGCCGTCTGATAATACCGCTTGGCCTCATCCAGCCAGCCTCTCCGGTAGCAGACCGCCCCCCGCAGGAAGTTCCACTCCGCGTTGTGGTCACTGTAATTGGCCAGCAGCGCCTCCGCGCGGGTAATGTCTCCGGTCTGGATGGCAATGCGCACCTGCTGCAAAACAGAACTGCTGCTTTGATACTGCCGCTGGTAGGTACTGCCTCCATAGGGCTGCTGGTAGCCGCCATAGCTGCCGGAGCTGCGGTTCCCCGCACTCCGCCGGCGGTTGATCTCCTCATAGGCGGCATTGATCTCCTTCATCTTTTCCTGCGCCAGATCCGCCAGAGGATTGTCATGGTAGTTATCCGGATGATATTTCCGGGCCAGATCACGGTATGCCTTTTTGATTTCGTCATCCGAGGCGCTTTCCGAGACACCCAGGATTTGATAGGGATCGTTCATGTGGTTTCCTCAGCCTTCTTCTGTTTCTTTCTGTCTCTTGATTCCGCGTTTGGGGTCGCGGAAGGTCCCATCTAAAACAGCCTTTCCGATCTGGAACAGGCCGGTATAAATCGTCTGCGACAGCAGCGGCGTCCAAACGCCGAAATCCCACAGCTCAAAAGCCGTTGCCATCATATGGACGGAGTGATCCAAGGTTGCGGTAAACTCCCGACGGCTCTCCGGTGTCCAGACGCCGTCCCGCAGGCCGTATCGCAGCGCCACAGGGTTATAATTCCCGGAAGCCGCGTCTTTTTTCATGTCATCTGCCGCATCGACCAGATAGATCCAGCGGCCCAGATGATATAAAAGCTGCTCCAGCACCCGCCGCCGGACCGGTTCCTCCTGTTCCTGCGCAGCCGCGCTCAGCAGCGCCGCAAAGGCATCGGCCGCCCGGTCAATGGAGGGACACCGCTCCTTCTCCAGCTGTGCCAGCTGGAGAAGCTGGCTGCGGACCGTCCGGTCAAACGCCGGACGCAGCGCCGCCGCCTTCCGGTAAGCCGGCTCCATCACCGCAGACAGCCCGCGGTATTTCAGCCCGTGGATCCAGTCATGGTCTTCCACACCATCCCGCAGCTGCCAGTATGCCAGAATCACGCTTTCATCCGCTGCCAGCTCCATGGAAGGCGCTTCCAGCAGATAAGCATGGGGATGGAGCGGGTGAACCATACACCTTGCCTGACCGCGCTCCCCCTCCTCCGGTTCGGAGAGCAGGATCGCCAGATAGGTAAAGTCGTAATTCAGGATCATGCGGGCCGCGGTACCGTACCGCCTGCCCAGCGTGTGGCACAATCCGCAGTACATCCGCCGGAACCGCTCACGCTCCTGCTGCTCCAGTCCCGCCAGCGGAGGTCTCACATAGCCGAACACCGTTTTTCAGAACAGCCGGACGATGGTAAAGGACAATCCGCCCCTTGCCTTCAGCCGCCGGTCATACCAGATGGCCGCAGCGATCCCCGCCGCAAACCCGATGACCGCCGCAGTATACTGCACAGCCACCGGAGCTCCCAGAAAAAAGGCCGCCAGATACCCCAGCAGGAACAGCGCCACCGGTGTGGCATAGACCAGCGTGACAATGCCCAGCATTTTCTTGGTGTTGCTCTGCACCACCACTTTTTCGCCGGGACGGGCGCCGATGGGGTTTGCCGCCTTGGCCCTGACCGCCGCGCCGGAGACGCCGCAGCCGGCGCACTCCTCGCAGTCATGGCCGCAGGCGGATTTTCTGGGTACGGAAATCACCGCATGGTCCGCGTCAATGATCCGTTCAACCGTTGCAATTTGGGTCATAATGGCTTACTCCTGTCATGATTCATTCTTCAGACGGAAGAACAGATTCCGTCTCCGGGTCTTCTGCCGGATCTTCCGGCGCCGGCGTATTCGGTTCTCCGATCCGGACCTGAACCTGATAGGTCCCGCTCACGCCGATATCTCCGCCGCCGGCAGACACCTCCACCGTTGCCGGAACCGTATAGGTTCCGGAGGCGGCGGAATAATTGGTCAGGTCCGCTACCACCGTAACCTGTTCGGGGCTGAGAGATTTCAAATCTTCCGCAGTTCCAAACACCTGCACCGTCAGCTCCTGCGTCAAAATCTCGACATGCTTGTCACTTGGCAGATTGGCATACGTGAATTTCTGCGCGGTCACCTCCGCCTCGCTCATATCCTTAAAGCCCACCTCCAGCGTAGCGCGGGTAACCCCGCTGAGGTTCTGGCATCCGGCAGGAATGATGATGGGATAGGTGTGGCTGGTCGTTCCCTTCCCCAGCAGGTCCAGCAGATCCAGCTGCCCAAGCGTGACAGTCTCCACATCCCGCAGTGCTGCCGCGTCACCGGAAACCACCACGGTTCCGGGGCGGATCTCATAGTTCAGATTGGAGCGCCGCGCCCCCGGAGATTCCTGAAAATCCACCACCAGCTTGAGTTCCTTGGTCACAAAGACCGGCAGCGTTGCCTGAACGGTCTCCACCGTGGGATGGATGTCTTTGCTGTCCAGCAGGCGGTCCGCTTCATCATAGTACTGGAAGGTCAGCTCCTGAGAAACGGTCTCCTCCGCGCCTTCCCCGATATTCAGTACCACCTTCGCGTAGCTGACAGGGTCAATGTCCTCCGCTTGTCCGCGAATTTCCAGTGTATCCTGAGAAAGCCGAAGCTGACCGGCGGAAAACCCGTCCGCCACCTGACCGGAAAGCTCACAGCGGATCTCCACGTTCCGGCGGTTCAGCTCGCTGATGTTGACGGTTACCTGATTGCTGCTGGGTTTGCGGGTCATATCGCTGGTAAACTTGTCGTCATCATAATCAAAGGTGCAGCTCACCTGCTGTGTGCCGGCCTTTTCCACGCCGGAAAGATCCACGTAAATGGCAATGTCGCCGCGATCCAGATGGCATACCTGCCGGCGGCCGCCCGTTACGGTCACATCCAGTGTTCTGGTGGTCTCTTCCTCCAGCAGCATCAACCCCCGGTCTGCCAGCTTGCTTTCTCCCACATAGTTGATGGGGATATCCGTGATGGTCTGTTCAATGTTCCGGTGGCCGCCGTTGTTGCCGAATTCATCCGCGTAGATCCAAAGGCAGACCGCCGCCAGCAGCGCCAGCAGGATGTAAAGGATCTTTCTCTTTTTTACGTTCTCATTCTGCATCGTCCATCCCTCCGCCTTGTCTGCCCCGCAGAAGTCCTGAAAGCGTAAACTTCTGCTTGTCCTTTTCCATATCCTCCTGCGGCAGAAGTTCGTTGCGCAGAAGGTTTTCCAAGGTTTCCGGCTTCAAATGCCGCTTCAGCATCCCGCCGATGGCAACGGAAATGGAACCGGTCTCCTCCGAAACGATGACCACCACCGCATCGGAATTTTCGCTCATACCGATGCCGGCACGGTGGCGCATCCCCAGGTCCCGGCTCAGGTTCACATTTTTGCTCAAGGGCAGCATACAGCCGGCAGCCAGCACCCGTCCCTGACGGACAATGACAGCGCCGTCGTGCATGGGCGCCTTCACGAAGAAGATGTTTTTCAAAAGTTCGCTGGAAACGGAGGCGTCCAATACGGTGCCGCTGCGGACCATATCGTCCAGCAGGATCTCCCGCTCAAACACGATCAGCACGCCGGTGCGGGACTGGGACATCTCCGTACAGGCCAGCACGGTCTGGCTGATGGTCTGCTCCATGCTGCCGGCAACCTCCGTGTTGGTAAACAGCGCGATAAAGCGGCGGCTGCCCATTTCCTCCAAAATCCGCCGGATCTCCGGCTGGAAGAGGATGATAAGCGCCAGCACGCCCCACTCCACCATCCGGCTCAATATAAAGTTGATGCCGTTCAAGTGCAAAACACCGGACAGCGCCAGCACCGCCAAAAAGACAAACAGTCCCTTCAGCAGACTGGCAGCCTTGGTGCTCCGGACCAGCAAAAACAAATGGTACATCAAAAATACCATAATGCCGATATCCAGAATATCCGTCACCTGCATACTCAGCAGATAGCGGGCGGCATATGCCGGAAATTCCATCAAATTCAGTTCCATTGAAACGTCCTCATCCCTTTCGGACTATCCGCATGCGTGAATACATTCGTTTTCTTATTATATAAAAGTTACCAGTCAATTGCAAGGCGGAACCGCAGAAAATTCACGGACTGTTCAGAAAATCACGCCATCAGTTCCTGAAACACCGCCAGCGTTTCATAGATCTCCCGCCGGGTATTGAAAGCGGAGACACTCAGCCGCACCGTGCCGGTCTCCAGCGTTCCGGCAGAGCGGTGGGCCAGCGGCGCGCAGTGCAGGCCGGTCCGGACCGCGATTCCCCGCTCTGCCAGCTGCTGCCCCAGCCGTTCCACATCGCCCTTTTCCGGAACCACCGACAAAACCCCCGTCTGCTGCCGCAGCCCCGGCAGGGCATGGACCCGCAGTCCCGAAACCGTCCGCAGCCCCTCCGCCAGCAGCAGCGTCAGCTCCCGCTCTCTCCGGCAGATCGCTTCCATCCCCTGTTCCCTGACATACCGGATTCCCTCGAGAAGTCCCGCGATCCCCGGCATATTGTGGGTTCCCGCCTCCAGCCGGTCCGGAAGGAATTCCGGCATCTCCTGCTGAAGAGAAACGCTGCCGGTCCCGCCTTCCAGCAAGGTTCTGACCGGAGGCCCTCCCTCTCCGCACAGCAGCACGCCGGTTCCCTGCGGCCCGTAAAGCCCCTTGTGCCCGGGCATGGCGGCAAATGCCGCGCCCAGCGCCCCGATGTCCAATGGCAATACACCCGCCGCCTGAGACGCATCGATCACCAGCGGCACTCCCCGCCGGCGGCAGAGGGCGGCGATCTCCTCCACCGGAAGGATGAAGCCGAACACATTGGAAACATGGGTGCAGATCACGGCATGGGTCTCCGGTGTGATGTTCTCCGCAAAGGCACGCACGGCATCCGCCGCGGAAAAAAGCGGACTTTCCGCCACGCTGATCTGCGCTTCCAGCGCCCGCAGCGGTCGGGTAACGGCATTGTGCTCATAGCCGGAGATCACCGCTCTGCCTCCCAGCGGCACCAGCGTCTTGATGGCAAGGTTCAGCGCATGGGTGGCATTCAGCGTAAAGACCACGTTCTCCGGATTTTTTAGGCCGAATAACTCCGCCAGTTCACTGCGGCAGGCAAAGGCCGTATCCGCCGCCAGCATGGCGGCAGGGTGCCCGCCGCGCCCCGGAGAACTCATGGTGTCCAGTGCCCGCCCCATGGCGGCAGCCACGGCAGGCGGCTTTTGAAACGTGGTGGCCGCGCTGTCCAGATAAATCACGGCGTCACCTCCCGATAAACACCCCTCTGATACAAAAAAATCTGAACGGGACCAAGGCCCCGCTGATGAATGATCTTCAATGCTTCCGGCAGATCCTCCACGGTCAGCCGCAGCACATAGGCGCAGCCAAGATCCGTCAAATCTCTGGAGGCCCGGAAAATCTGACAGCGGATCCCGCTTCTTTCCAGCGCCCGCTGCATCCGCTGCGCATAGGTGATGGATCTGGCAAGGATCAAATAGTGCTCCACAGGCACCCCTCCTCTCTGCACATCCTATGCGCAGGAAGCCGGAAGGTGTCCCGCTTTTGAAATTCCGGAGCAGCAGGAAAAAACAGAAGCGCCGCGCGTACGGCACTTCTGTCTTTGCTTATGATTGCTTTTCCAGCAGAACCACTGCGTGCGCTGCCATTCCGGAACCGTCTCCGGTAAACCCTAGCCCTTCCTCGGTTGTCGCTTTCAGATTTACCTGCTCCGGCGCAAGTCCCAGCGCTTCTGCCACATTCTGTTCCATTTGAGTCCGGTACGGCCCCACCTTGGGAGCCTGCGCCAGCAGCGTGGCATCCAGATTCACCACGGAGAATCCGCGTTCTCTCAGCAGCCGTCCCACCTCCCGCAGCAAACGGATGCTGGAGATCCCCGCATAAGCCGGATCTGTGTCCGGGAAGAGCTTCCCGATATCCCCCAGACGGGCGGCGCCGGCCAGCGCGTCCATCACGGCGTGAACCAGCACATCCGCGTCGGAATGCCCCAGCAGCCCCCGTTCCCACGGGATCTCCACTCCGCCCAGAATCAACGGCCGGCCTTCTGTCAGGCGGTGTACATCATACCCATGTCCAATGCGCAGCGCTGTCATAGCCGCTCCTCTCTGGCCTGTAAAATAGCCTCCGCCAGAATCAGATCCACCGGCGTTGTGATTTTCAGGTTCTCCTCGTCGCCCTCTATCAGATAAACCACCTTTCCCAGCCGTTCCACGGCAGAGCAGTCGTCCGTGACGGGGAGCTGCTCCTCAACGGCCTGCTGCAAAGCGGCTTTCAAAAGGTCACGCTCAAAAACCTGCGGCGTCTGCACAGCGCGCAGCGTGCTGCGGTCCAGCGTTTCTTCCACAACGCCGCCGTCCCCCGCCACCTTGACCGTATCCTTCACAGGAACCGCGGGAGCCGCGGCGCCGCAGCGCTCTGCCGCCGCAATGACCGCGTCGATCAGCGCCGGCGTCACCAGCGGGCGCGCGCCGTCCTGTACCGCCAGAAGTTCTGTCTCCGGCGAGACTTCCAGCGCAGCCAGTAAAACAGAATGCGCCCGGCTTCCGCCGCCGCGGATCACCTTGGTACACTTCGAGATGCCGTATGTATGGCAAAGGCGGGAGATCTCCACCAGATCTTCCTCCCGGGCGGCAATGACGATCTCATCGACCAGCGCAGCCTGCTCCAGCGCCGTCAGCGTCCGCACGAGAACGGGAACACCGTCCAGCAGCTCCAGCAGCTTATTGACGCCGCCCATACGGCTGGAGCTGCCGGCGGCCGCCACCAGCGCCGCGCACCGGGGGCGGCGGCGCTCCTTGATTTTTTTCAAAAAAGATATCATGGATCCCTACCTTCCGCTGATCTTACAGGGGAACCGGCACCTGCGCCATGGCTCGATCCAGACGGCGCTCCACTTCCTGATACCCGCTGTGTTCCGTCAGCACGATCTCGGAGATCATGATCTGCTTGGCAATATGGAGCATTTTCCGCTCACCGGTGGAAAGTCCCCGCAGAGACTCCCGGTGCATCAACGCTTTCACCACCCGGGCCACCTCATAAAGATCCCCGCTTTTCAGGCGCAGCATGTTCTCCTGATACCGTTTGTTCCAATTGGAATTGTTCTCCACCGGCATGGCGGGAATGTCCTGCAGAAGCTGCTCCGCCTCCTCCGGTGTCATGATGGAACGCACACCGATGGCCTCGCTGTTTGCCACCGGAATCTTCAGCAGCAGACCGCCCATGGGCATTTTAAAAACATAGTATTCCTGTATGCTGCCCGCGACCCGCTCTTTTACGATATCATCAATCATGCCGGCGCCGTGCATCGGATGCACGACCAGATCCCCAATGCTGAACATGGCAAGTCCTTTCCCTTTCCTGTCCGCGCGGTGACTGGTTCCCGCTCTGTTTTCCAATACTCCTTTGGTCAAACTTACATAAATGTATTATATCGGATTTCTCCCTGTTTTACAAGTAAGTTTTGTAAAAAACGGAACATTTTTTCAAAAAACAGAGCAAAAAGCAGGGCGGACGGTCCCCAAACCGTCCGTCCTGCGAAAAAACAGGGATTTACTTCTTATTGGAGCGGCGCCAAATGTGCATCTTCTCCGCCTCTGCGATCAGCTCCTCCCGGAATTGGGGATGGGCAATGTTGATCAGGCCCTCTGCCCGCTCCCATGTGGACTTGCCCTTCGCGTTGAACTTTCCGTACTCCGTTACCAGCCAGTGAAGGTTGGTGCGGGTGCAGGTGGCGATGGAGCCTTCCAGCAGGGTCGGACGGATCCGGGACTTCAGCTTTCCGGTCTTCTTATCCATCACTGTGGCAGAACAGCAGATGAAGCTCTTTCCGCCTCTGGCCAGATACGCGCCCATGACGAAGTCCTGCTGCCCGCCGGCGCCGGAAATATGGTTGGTGCCGGAGGATTCGGAGGACACCTGTCCGTAAAGGTCGATATCGACCGCGCCGTTGATGGAAATGAAGTTGTCGATCTGAGACACCCGTGCAATGTCGTTGACATAGCTGACGGGCGCCGCCATGCAGGCGGGGTTGTTGTTGATGTAATCATAGAGCTTCTGGGAGCCGGCGGCAAAGGCATAGACCTGACGGCCCTTGTCGAAGGGCTTACAGGCACCGGTCAGCTTGCCGGCCTCTGCCATATCCACGAACGCGTCCACATACATCTCGGTGTGCACGCCCAGATCCTTCAAGTCGCTCTTGGCGATCATTTTGCCGATGGTGTTGGGAACAGAGCCGATGCCCAGCTGCAGGCAGGCGCCGTCGGGGATCTCAGGCACCACCAGATTGGCGATGGCCAGATCCACCTCGGAAGGCTCGCCGGAGCCGCCCAGCGTCTCCATGGGAGGATTCTCGCCCTCCACGATCATATCCACCTCGCTGATGTGGACACAGTTTTCAAAGCCGCCCAGACAGACGGGGATATTCTTGTTGACCTCCACGATGACGGTCTTGGCGCAGTCGCAGACCGCCTTCATGTGAGAGCCGCCGGGGCCGAAGTTGAAATAACCGTGCTCGTCCATCGGCGCCACTTGGAACATGGCCACATCCAGCGTCTTGATGCAGTTGCGGTAATAGCCGGGAAGCTCAGAGTAGCGTAGAGGAATATAATAGGAAAAGCCTTCTTTGATGGCCTTGCGCTCAATGCCGGACATGTGCCAGGAGTTCCATGTAAAGTGCTCTGCCACATTGGGCACGTCAAAAATCGCAGGACGGCGGGTCAGAATTCCGCCGCGGATGTTGACGTCGGTCAGTTCCTCCGCCCGCTTGGCAAGGGCCTTATCCAAAGCGTTGGCAGAACAGACGCTCCAGCCGTAGTCCAGCCAATCGCCGGATTTGACCGCCTTCACTGCCTCGTCTGCGGTCCGGAGTTTTTGCTGATATGCTTCCTGATAGCTCATTGTACTTCCTCCTGTATATGATGATGACATGACAATAATATGGAAGGTGCCGGTGCTCATCCCTGATATTGTCAAGATTATAACAGATTTGGAGCGTCAATGCAATGAAAACGTGAAAAAAATCACAAAATTTTTAAGAACGTCCAGATTCGATTTTGCGTTCCTGATTGCAAACCACAAGTACCGGCGCGGATGCGACAAAATAAATAGAATGGCAGGAAGCTCGCGGAAAAAGTGTGGTATGATTTTTTTGAAAAAGTTTGAGTTTTCCTGTAGGATTCGCCGCTGAAACCGTAGTATACGGGTGAAGCCGGAAAGGAGGCGGTGTGATGATCGACGATGAAAAAATCATAGAACTGTTCTTTGAACGGTCAGAGCAAGGCATCCGGGAGCTGGACATCAAGTACGGAACCCTCTGCCGCAATCTTTCATATCGCATTACAGGAAGCAGACAGGATGCGGAGGAATGTGTCAACGACGCTTATCTAGGCGCATGGAACGCGATTCCTCCGGTACGCCCCAATCCCCTGCTGTCCTATATCTTGAAAATCGTCCGAAACATTTCACTGAACAACTATTGGAGAAAGGAAGCAGCCAAACGGAGCAGCCATTACACGATTGCTTTGGAGGAAATCGAGGCCTGTATCGCAGGCACGCACACAGTAGAAGCAGAACTGGAAGCCAGAGAGTCAGCCCGTATCATCGAAGAATTTTTGGACACGCTGACCATCGAAAACCGCACCATTTTCATGCGCCGCTATTGGTTTGCCGACAGCTGCAGGGACATTGCCGGACTTGTGGGGCTTTCGGAGAAGAACGTCTCCGTCCGGCTGACCCGTATCCGTGAAAAGATGAAACAATATTTGAAGAAAAGAGAGGTATTGCTATGAATGCAAAGAAGTTTTCCGATGCCATGGGCGAGCTTGACAGCAAATACATTGAGGAAGCCCTTAACTACAAGAAAAAGGTCAAAAAGCCCCTTTGGATAAAGTGGGGAGCTGTGGCAGCCAGCTTGCTCCTTGTCTTTACCACGTCTGTTCCAGCATTAGCGGCAGCAGATTTTGAACCTGCTTATCATCTGCTCTACAAGGTATCTCCAGCAATTGCTCAAAAGTTAAAGCCTGTCAGTATGTCCTGCGAGGATAATGGGATTCGGTTTGAGGTTATTTCGGCTTATGTTGAGGGCAGCGATGCAAAGATTTTTATTTCCGTACAAGATCTTGATGGAGATAGGATTGATGAAACGACAGATTTGTTTGATAGCTTTAGTATCAATACGCCTTTTGATTGCAGCAGTTCGTGTGAAAATATAAGCTACGACGCCGAAACAAAAACCGCTACTTTCCTAATTTCTATATCACAATGGAATGAGAAAGACATAATCGGTGAGAAAATTACTTTTTGTGTCCGAGAAATGCTGAGCAATAAGCAGGAATATGACGCGGTATTGACAGATCTGGATATGGACAAAACCAGTGCTGCATCTGAAACAATTACCCCGACTCACATTTTTGGCGGCGGAGGAACAAACTATCGTGAAATAGAAGAGAATTTTCAGGCATTGAAAACAACAGGTGTGCTTTGTTCTCCTGTTGCCGGGGTAGAAATTACAGCAATGGGATATGTGGATGGGAAATTGCATATACAAATCAAATACGAAAATGTTTCAGAAACGGATAATCATGGTGATATCTATTTCAAAAATGATAGGAGTGAGGAAATCCACTGTATCGCAAATGTTGCGTTTTCTACTGATGGTGAGTATCAGGAACGGTATGTGGAATATGTTTATGATTTATCAGATGTTGATTTAGCCCAATATGAAGCATATGGATATTTTGTCACGAGCGATACACATATCGAAGGAAACTGGAGTGTTACTTTCCCATTGGAAAGCATAAGCCAGTAAATTTTCGTAGTCAGCGATATAGACGCAGGAGAAACAAAGCAAATAATCCAATGAGAGCAGCTATTTTCACACAGAAAACGGCTGCTCTTTTATTTGGACATAAAAAGAGGCAGACCAGCTGGTCTGCCTCTTTTGGGATGACATTACTCCTCCTCGGGAGCCTCCTCTGCGGCGGGAGCCAGCAGAGCGCGGATGGACAGGGAGATCTTCTTCTTTTCCTCGTCCACAGCAGTGATCTTGGCCTCCACGATCTGACCCTCGGACAGCACGTCCTCGGGCTTGTCGATGCGGCGGTCAGCGATCTGGGAAATGTGGATCAAACCATCCACACCGGGAACGACCTCAGCGAAAGCGCCGAAGGTCATCAGCTTGACGATGCGGACCTCAGCCACATCACCCACGCTGTACTGAGCCATGAAGTTGCTCCAGGGATCCACGCTGTGATCCTTGCAGCCCAGAGAGATCTTGCGCTTTTCAGGATCGAAGGAAATGACGTACACATCCATGGTGTCGCCCACCTTGCAGATCTCGGCGGGAGTCTTGATGCGGCTCCAGCTCAGCTCAGAGATATGGACCATGCCGTCCACACCGCCGATGTCCACAAACACGCCGTAGCTGGTCATGGACTTCACGGTGCCGGTATAGTGCTTGCCCTCCTCGATGGAACTCCAGACAGCCTCCTGCGCAGCCTTCCGGGCCTCATCGGTGACGCTGCGGATGGAACCCACCACACGGCGGCGGGCACGGTTGACCTCCGTAATGCGCAGCTGGACCTTCTGACCCTTCATCTCGGACAGATCCGCGCCGCGGGGCTGGCCGCTCTGGGAAGCGGGCACGAACACCCGGACACCCTTAACGGAAACCACGATGCCGCCCTTGTTCTCCTCGGTGACAACGCCTTCCAGCACGGTCTTCTCTTCCACGGCGGTCTCGATGTTCTCCCACACCTTCACGGCATCCAGACGCTTCTTGCTCAGCTCCGCATAGCCCTCCACGTCATTGACGCGGACGATGTAGGTCTCGATCTCATCGCCGATCTTCACGATGTCCTCGGGCTTGGCGCTGGGATCATCGGTCAGTTCGCTCATCTTAATGTACGCTGCCTGCTTCGCGCCCACATCCACCTGAACCTCGGTGGGGGTGATGGCAGTGACAATGCCGGTTACCTTCTCTCCTGTATTTAAAGTTTTGAAAGACTGATTCAGTAATTCCTCGAAGGACTCCTCTTTGCCCTCGGCCACTTTGATTTCTTCGCTCATCGTTGCATATACCTCCTTAATAATGCCAGCAGGTGTGGAGGCTCCGGCCGTAAGACCCGCAACAGAACAACCATGGAAGAAATCCGGCGAGAGCTCGTCCGCGCTTTCAATCTGAAGCACACGGGGGCATCTCTTCATGCAAATTTCCGTCAGATGTTTGGTGTTGGCGCTTTTACGGTCTCCCACCACGACCATCACGTCTGCTTTGGCGGCAATCTCTGCCGCCTCCGCCTGACGCTTATGCGTAGCATTGCATATTGTATCAAACATTTTCGCGTTTGTACACTCTTTTTTTATGATTTTCCAAGAAGTTTCAAAAAGTTCCCGAATACAGGTGGTCTGCGCCGCCACAGTCACGGGGATTTCCCGGTTCTTCGGGTCGGAATCCAGCCACTTCCGCACGCTCTCCGGCCCTTCAAATACCAGCGGACTGCGGCACCAGCTGGCAATGCCGGCAACCTCAGGGTGATCCGGTTCCCCGATCAGGACCGGTCTGCGCCCCTCCTGCTCCGCCTGCGCCACCAGACTTTGAATCCGGCGCACATTGGGGCAGGTCGCATTGACGCACCGGACTCCCCGGCACTCCAGATCATCCAGCACGTCTTTCAGCTCCCCGTGGGAGCGGATCACCACGGTGTCGCCCGATTTCAGCGCGCCGGCATCCGCTGTTTTCCGGATGCCCCGGCGGCTGAGCTCCTCCACCACATAGCGGTTGTGGATCAGATCCCCCAGCATCCAGCACGGGCCGGTCTCCTCTGCCGTCTTCTGCGCCAGATCCACCGCCCGCTGCACACCGTAGCAAAATCCGGCGCTCTTTGCAAGGATCACCTTCACAGAGGCTCCCCTCCTACCTTCTGTCCGCCCAGTGCGTAGGCGGCCTCCAAGACCCCGTCGGCGATCTTCTGCATCTCCTCCGACGTGCCTCTGCGGCCTGTATAGACCGGAATGTAGGGCTTGCCGAAAATGATGCGTGTCCGGTGAAAGAGCTTCTTCTCCCCGTCTACAAAGACCGGAATCATGGCAGCGCCGGTCCGGACGCCGATCACCGCCACGCCGGCTCTGGCATGGGGCGGCAGACCGTCTACGCATCCGATGCCGTTCCGGATCACGGTCCCCTCCGGGAAAATCAGCAGGTTGTCTCCGTCCTTGATGGCCTGCATCGCGGTTTTGACCGCCTGAATATCATTGTCTCCACGGCTGACCGGAAACGCCCCCACGTGCCGCAGAAGCCACCCGAGGGGTTTGAACCGGAACAGCTCCTGCTTGGCCATAATATGGACTCTGGCGTTGATCGGCATTCTCAGCACCACCAGAATGGGATCCCAGTTGCTGGAGTGGTTGGGGCACAGCAGCGCACCGCTCTCCGGCAGGTTTTCCAGCCCTTCCACAGAGGTGGGGTGCAGGATCCGGCTCACCAGTCCCACCACATAATAAATCACGACAAACAATGCTCCCAGCGGTTTCATCGGGTTTTCTCCTCCACGATCTTCAAAAGGGCCTCTTCACTCTCTGCAAAGGTCAGCCCCGTAGTATCCAGCACCACAGCGTCCTCTGCCTGCCGAAGCGGCGCCGCCGCCCGGTGCGTGTCATTCCAGTCCCGTTCCTGAATATCCCGCAGGACGCTCTCAAACGGCTCCGGAGTACCCCGCTCCTCCAGCTCCAGCATCCGGCGTCTGGCGCGGACCTCCGGATCAGCGGTCAGGAAAATCTTGACCGTTGCCTCCGGCAGTACCACCGTGCCGATGTCCCGTCCATCCATCACCACATGATGCGTCCGCGCCAGTTCCCGCTGCATTTCCAGCAAAAAAGCCCGCACGCCGGGAATGGCGGACACTGCCGAGGCATACATGGAGATTTCCGGCAAGCGGATCTCCTTCGTGACATCCTGCCCGCCCAGCAGCATATGCTGCAGGCCGTCTTCCCCGTAAGTCAGCTCCAGACGAATCTCCGGCAGCTGCGCCAGCACCGCTGGCTCCTCTCTGGGGTCCACCCCCTTGGTGAACATATGATAGCCGATGGTGCGGTAAATCGCTCCGGTATCCACATATAAATACCCAAGCCGCGCGGCGATCCTGCGGGCCAGTGTGCTTTTCCCGGCGCCGGAGGGACCGTCAATGGCAATGCTGATGGTCTGCATGGTATTCTCTCCCGTCCTCATTCGTTCTCTGCCGCAGAGATGCCGGCGGCACGGCCGGTCGCCCAGGCGATCTGCAGGTTGAATCCGCCGGTATAGGCGTCTACGTCGATCAGTTCTCCTGCAAAGTATAACCCCTTTACAAGCTTTGATGCCATGGTCTTCGGGTCGATCTCACCCACCTTTACGCCGCCGGAGGTGACAATGGCATCCGTCACCGGACAGGGGCCCGCAATAGCAACCGGAAAATGCTTGAACAATTGCAGCAGCCCCCGGCGCTGTTCCTTTTTCAAGTCATGGACCTTCTGGTGCGGCGGGATCTCGGACCATTCCACCATCACCGGAATCAGCTTTTGCGGCAGCAGGTCATCCAGCGCATTGCAGAAATCGCTGTTGGCGTATTTGGAAAAATCCGCCAGCAGGCGCTTGTCCAGCGTCGCGTCATCCAGCGCGGGCTTCAAGTCGATTTCCAGCCGGTACGCTTTCTTTTCAAAATTCCGCATATGGGCGGAAGCCGACAAAATCAGCGGGCCGCTGACGCCGAAGTGCGTGAACAGCAGCTCTCCGAAATCTGTATAAATCTTTTTGTCATTTTCAAACACCGTCAGCCCCACGTTGCGCAGACTCAGCCCCTGAAGCCGTCTGCCCACGCCGAAATCCCGCAGCGGGACCAGTGAGCCCCGCAGGGGCGTTACCGTGTGGCCCGCCTCGGCAGCCATGCGGTGCCCTTCTCCGGTAGAACCGGTGGCCGGATAGCTGACGCCGCCGGTGGCAAGGATCACCGCATCGGCCGGATAGCACCGTTTCTCCCCCTTGACGCCGCAGATCGTTCCAT
The DNA here is from genome assembly GCA_026169195.1 of Dysosmobacter sp. Lineage (GTDB taxonomy): Bacteria > Bacillota > Clostridia > Oscillospirales > Oscillospiraceae > Oscillibacter. The sequence goes on from JAPFEH010000018.1 coordinate 51,285, forward strand.
CCGTGATCTCAAGGGTCACCGCCCGGTCCCGCACCAGAGATACGTTCAGCGCCTTCAGCCGCCGCTCCAGCGCGCCACTGACATCAAAGGCACGGTCGCTGACGGGAAACACCCGGTTTCCCCGCTCGGTCTTCAGGGGCACCCCCATCTGTTCAAAAAACGCAATGGCGTCCCGACCGTCGAATCTGGAAAAGGCACTGTATAAAAATTTCCCGTTTTTCGGGGTATTGGCCAGCAGTGTCTCCAGCCCCGCGTCATTGGTCACATTGCATCTGCCTTTTCCGGTGATATTCAATTTTTTTCCCAGCCGCTCGTTGGGTTCCAGCAGGGTCACAGCCGCCCCCCGCTCCGCCGCGCTGACAGCCGCCATCATTCCGGCAGCTCCGCCGCCGACCACTACAATGTTATGCTTCATCATCCATCTTTCCAAACACGCCGTATTCGTTCCAAATATTCTCCAGATCTCCAAACGCTCTGGCAGCGTCGGTGCCCATACGGTATGCCAACGCCACCAGCAGTGCGTTGACCAACGACAGCGGCGCCACCATGGAGTCCACAAAGGAAATCATCTCACAGGGGGCCAGCAGCGCCGCATCCGACATCTGACAGACCGGAGAAAGCTCATTATCCGTGACCGCAATGATGGTAGCTCCCCGATCCCGCGCAAACTGCACCGTGTTCACCGTTACTTTGGAATAGCGGGGAAAGCTGATGGCGATCATCACGTCTCCCGGTCCGATCCGGAACATCTGCTCAAAGATCTCGCCCGCGGCGTTGGATTGGACCAGCGTGACGTTCTCCCGCAGCAGATGCATATAAAAATTCAGATATCCTGCCACATAAGCGGAGGACCGGACGCCCAGAATATAAATATGGCGGGCATTTTTGATCCGCTCCACCACATCGTCAAATTGTCCCCGATCCGCCTGCGCGCTCAATTCCCGCAGCTTTTCCATATCCGACTGCAGCACGGCTCCCAGCAGGTCCTGCCGCTCAAACAGCTCCCCCGCCTGCTGAATCCGCTGGGTGGAGGTCAGGCGGCTGCGGATCATCTCCTGCAAGGCCCGCTGCATACCGGGATATCCGTCATATCCCAGCTCTGAAGCAAACCGTACCACCGTGGATTCGCTGACGCCCACCAGCTTGCCCAGCTTGCTGGCCGTCATGAAAGCCGCCTTATCATAGTGATTCAGGATATATCCGGCAATCCGCTTTTGTCCCTTGGAAAAGCCGTTCATGTTGCTTTCGATCGTATGTAAAATATGTTTCACCACGGCCATCCCCTTTCTCCGGCTGTATGCAAGGCGTCTTTCCCTGCGTCCTGCCGTATTGTATCACACCACCCGCGAAATTCAAACAGTTTTTGCAGGATTTTTTCCAGAGCTTGCAAAAGAAGGCAGTGACACATCCGTCATGCACCGCGGCCTGCTATCTCTCCGGCGGCACGCCTTTCAGGGCGGCTGTCTCCTGTGCTGTCAAATAGCGCCACCGGCCGCAGGGCAGCTCTCCCAGCTCCAGCGTGTGTTCCCGAATGCGGCGCAGCCGCTTCACCGTTAACCCGCAGGCGGCGCACATCCGGCGGATCTGCCGGTTTTTTCCCTCATGGATGGTGATGGACAGCTCTGCAGTCTGACGGGTCTGCCGCAAAACCTCCACACGGGCAGGACGGATCCGCTCCCCATCCAGATCGGTGATGGCGGACAATCTCCCCGCCGCCCCCTCCACAGGGCCGAACACGGAAACCAGATACGTCTTTTGGACCTCGCCGCCGGGGTGGAGCAGCCACTGCATCAATTCCCCGTCGTTGGTCATCAGCAGCAGACCCTCGGAATCCAGATCCAGCCGACCCACAGGGTACACCCGCACCCCGCAGTCCCGCACCAGATCCGCCACCGTTCTGCGGCCCTTTTCATCGGAAAGCGTGGTCACATAGCCCCGCGGCTTGTTCAACAGCAGGTAGACCGGCTCCGCTTTGGCGCCCAGAGGGACTCCGTCCACCCGGATATCGTCCCGCTCCGGATCTGCCCGCTGTCCCAGCTCCGCCGGCACGCCATTGACCTGAACGCGCCCTTCCATGATGTAGCTCTCCGCAGCGCGGCGGGAACAGACCCCGGCGGCGGAGAGCAGCTTTTGCAAACGTTCTTCCATATGTCAATCCTTCTATCTGGGTAATTTCAAAACAGACAAGGCAGACTCCGTGCGGGGCGCCGCATATGCCCCGCACAGCACCCCGATCCGTCCGATCTCTCTGCCGTCCAGCAAAAAAACTGCCTCTCCCAAGGAAGTCCCGGCAGCCAGCGGCGCTGTCAGCGGGCGGGAAAGCTCCAGCGTCATCTCCACCTGCTCTCCCGCCGCCACCGGCCATGAAAAATCCGCAGCCGCCACCAGAGGCACCGTTCCGGAAAGGCTTCCCGACACGGCAGCCTGCCGCAGAGGCTGTCCCAAAACCGCCAGACGTTGGGCGGGATAGGCCGCAAATCCGTACTCATACAGCGTTTGATGGTCTGCCCAGTCGTTTCCGTCCTGCAAGGTCACCGCCACCAGCCGCTGTCCGTTTTTCTCCATGCAGCTGACCAATGTGCGTCCCGCCGCTCTGGTGTAGCCGGTTTTCAAGCCGATACAGCCTTCCAGACGGGAGAGCAGTTTATTGTGGTTGGTCATGGTGCGGCCGCCGATGGTCACGCTGCGGGTGGAAACGATCCGGGCAAAGGTCTCGTTTTTCATGGCGGCGCACGCCAGCACTGCCATATCCCGCGCAGTGGAATAGTGCTCCTCTGCATCCAGTCCGTTGGGATTTGCAAAGGAGCTGTTGTCCATGCCCAGTTCCTTGGCAGTCTCATTCATTTTCTGCACGAACCGTGCCTGTCCTCTGCCGACATGCTCCGCGATGGCAACCGCGGCGTCGTTGCCGGAGCAGAGCATCAGTCCGTAAAGCAGGGTCTCCAGCGTCAGCTGCTCCCCTTCCCGGAGATACATGGAAGACCCCTCCGTAAAGGCAGCCTCCCGACTGACGGTCACGGTCTCGGAAAGGTCTCCCTCCCGAATCGCCACCAGCGCCGTCAGGATCTTCGTGGTGCTGGCAATCAGCATCCGGGCGTCCGCGTTTTGCTCATACAGCACCCTTCCGCTGTCCGCATCCATCAAAATCGCGGCGGAAGCCGAAGTGCCCACGGCTCCCGCCTGACAAGGGAATATACCAAACAGTACCAGAGCCGCAGCCATGATAGCTGAAATGCGCTTGTACATTGCTCCATCACCTCATTTGCTCACAGTGATGGTAGTATACCCTTATCAGAGGATTTCTTTTTCTTTCTTTTTGTCGATAATTTTTTCCACTTTGTCCACGATCTCCGGAGCCATGTCCACAATGCGGTCCACGGTGCTCATGGGCGCCGCCGCCACCGGCAGCATACGGGTCGTTCCGTCCTTGATGACCAGAAACGCCACCGGATCGATCTTCACACCGGCGCCCGCGCCGCCGCCGAAATTGGAGGCGGCATTTTTTCCGTAATCTCCGCCGCCGCCACCGAAGCCGAAGCTGATTTTGGAAATGGGAATCAGCGTCACGCCGTCCGGCGTCGTAATGGGTTGACCGACGATGGTATTGGTATCAGCCATGGCATGGACCTTGTCCATGGTGGAACGCAGCAGCTCTGCCAGAGGATCTTTTTTCTCCGTTGTATTGTCCATCTTGTGAACCATCCTTTCTTATGCCGCCGGCTGCTGAACCGGGGCTGTTTTTGCTTGCTTTTTCTGAAACCTCAGGAACCAGCGGAGCACCGGAACGGCAATTCCGGCAGCTACGCCCAGCAGCGTTCCGATCCGTGCGGAGATCCCGAGCCGGATCTCCATGACAGTGTTCCCGCTGTCAAAATCAATATCCGTATGGATCCGCGGATCCGGAATCTGCAAGAGCCGTTCCAAAACCGGCATTCCTGTCCAAATGGCAGCTTGCAGATATCCATAGTGTTCCGCCGTTTCTGCCGGATCGGCAGCGCCGCCCAAAATCAAGCGGATCTGCAAAGGGTCGATCCGGATTCCGCGGCGCGTCCGGTCAAGTGTCCGCTTCAAGGGCTGCCACAGCGCAGCGGCAGCGTCCTTCACATCGTTCCAGTCTATTTTCGGGAGCTTTCTTCCGGTACGCGCCGCTTGTTCCTCTCCGCTCCGCTCAGATGGCTGCGCTTCCGTTTTCTGCGGGCGCTCCTGAGGCGAAACGATCGGAAAGGAAAAGGGGCCAAGGCGCACGTCTGCTCTGGCGGTTCCGCCTTGATATACCACCTGTACGCCAATACGCACCTGACACAGAATCAGCACTGCGCAAAGCAGGATCCCAAGCACCCATAGTACCGTCAAAGCCCATCACCTCTCTCTTTCCCTTTCCGCAGGCTTTCAGACGCTGTCTCCGCCCGCCTCTTTTCCGGCAGACGGGTCGATCAGTTCTCCGGTCTCGCTCAAGCGCATCTGCCCCTCTCCTCCAAGATCCGGCATCTCCGGCAGATCCTCCAGACTGGTGAGGTGAAACGCCCGCAAAAACTGTCGGGTCGTCCGGTACAGCCGCGGTCTGCCGGGCACCTGCAGCCGTCCGCATTCCTCAATCAGCTGGCGTTCCTGCAGCAGTCCCATGGTATAGGCGCTGTCCACTCCGCGGATCTGATCGACATACGCTCTGGTGGTCGGCTGATAATAGGCAATGATGGTCAGCACCTCCAGAGCCGGCTGACTCAGCTTGGCAGGCTTCCGGATTTCAAAGGCCCGCCGGATCAGATCCGCATAATCCGGTGCGGAGCAAAGCTGCCAGCTGTCCTCCATGTGCAGCAGACGAACCCCCCGTCGTTCGTAGGCATAATGGTCCATCAGTCCATGCAGCACCTGCTCCACCGTGGGACGATCCATATCCATGGCAGCACAGATGCGGTCCACAGGGATCGGTTCTCCGGACGCAAACAGGATGCCCTCGATGGCAGATTCAATTTCCTTCATCTCCATGGATACGCCTCCCTAAAAGGTCAGATGATCGGGGATCTCCCCCTCCTGCCGAACCGTGCAGTCCGTTTCAGATCCGGCCAGATGCAGCACATGAGCCTTACAAAGCTCCAGCACCGCCAGAAAGGTGGCAACCACCTCGCTGCGGCTACGATTTCCGCGAAACAGCAGCCGGAATCGGGTGATCCCCTCCTCTTTCAGCCGCCGCAGGATCTCTCTGGCCTTGCTTTCCACCGGATACGGTTCATGCTGCACGATTTCCCGAAAAGCGGCTTTCGGAGGCGGCAGCACCCGTTCGGCACGGCTTTGGATCTCCGCCATTGCTAAAATCAGATCTGCTTTCTCCTGCTCATATTCATAGATCCTGCCCCGCTTCACCGGCTCAGGGCCACGGGTTATGATGTTGCGCCCGAACTCCCCCATCGGCTCCAGCCGTCGGGCCAGCTCCTTGATGCACAGATACTTCTCACTCCGCCGCCGTTCCTCCAGAGATTGGATCAGGGCGTCCATTTCGCTCTGCGTCTCTTCATCCTCGATCGCCAGCAGCATCCGGGTCTTTAGATACACCAAATGGGAGGCCATGGTCACAAACTCGCTGGCAACTTCCAGATCCATCTTCTGCCGCTGCTCCAGCCAGTGAATATACTGGTCGCAAATCAGGGAAATGGAGATATCCTGAATCTCCATCTTATTTTTGCCCAGCAAAAACAAAATGAGATCCAAAGGCCCCTCAAAGTCCTGCATTTCCTCCGTTCGGGAGCGGACTACCTTTTCCAGTTTGAATACAGGGTTCTCCAACGGTCACACCTCAAAAAAACAAGTCCAGCAAAAAGCTGTATACATCGAAAATCGCGCCGCTGATGAAACTGCCCGTCAGGCCCATCCAAGAAAGCGCCAGCAGCACCAGCATCCCATAGCGCTCATAGCGCATCAGCATCATATAAGCCCGGTCCGGCAGCAGCACCGCCAGCACCTTGGAACCGTCCAGCGGCGGAATGGGCAGCAGGTTGAAAAGCCCCAGCCCCACAGACAGGGGCGCCGCGGTATATACGCAAAAGGAAAATACCGTCTCCCACCCTGCTGTATAGGGGGCATAAAGATAGATTCCCTTTCCCACTGCCAGCAGACACAGCGCCAAAAGAAAATTGGAAACAGGTCCGGCCAGCGCCGTGAGCGCCATGCCCTGTTTGGGCTTTTTGAAATAACCCGGATTGACCGGCACCGCCTTGGCCCAGCCAAAGCCCGCCGCAAACATCATAAAAAGCCCCAGCCAGTCAATGTGCCGCAAGGGATTCAGCGACAGCCGCCGCATCCGCTTGGCTGTGGGATCTCCCAGTGCCAAAGCCGCCAGACCGTGGCACGTCTCATGGACTGTCAGGCACATAAACACCGCCGCCAGCCGCAAAACCGCGCTTTGCAGAGATGCGATATCCAGCGCGTGCAGTAAATTTTCCAAATAATACAGCATGGCCTTCTCCTGTCATCCATACTACCCCAGTATAGAATCGTATTATACCAGAAAGTCCCTAAAAACACAAGCGTTTCCCCGCTTCCTTCCCTTCCGGCTCTGAGCCTCAGGCTTTCTGCAGGTTTCTAAAAAAGCGTCCGGGAAATCTGCTTCCCCGGACGCTTTCTCAGTCATGCTCTTTAGAAAATGTGCTTATTTTGATTGGGACGAGCGCAAAATCAGCCCTTCACCATGGAAGCGATCTCAGCAGCGAAATTCTCTTCCTTCTTCTCGATGCCCTCGCCCTTTTCAAAACGAACGGCGTTCTTGAAGGTGATGGCGCCGCCCAGCTCCTTGGCAGCAGCAGCCAGATACTTCTCCACGGTCAGGCTGTTGTCCTTGACGAACTCCTGCTGCAGCAGGCAGTTTTCAGCATAGAACTTGTTCAGCTTGCCCATGACGATCTTCTCGCGGACCTGCTCGGGCTTGCTGGCCATCTTGGGATCGTTCTCCATCTGGACCATCATGATCTTCTTTTCTTCATCCAGCACGTCCTGCGTGACCTGTGCCTTGTCCCAGAAGCGGGGATTCAGCGCGGCGATCTGCATAGCGACATCCTTGCCGGCCTCTTCCACCTTCTCAGCAGACAGTCCGGTCTCCAGATTCACCAGAACACCGATCTTGCCGCCGGCATGGACATAAGCCACGGAAACGCCCTCTGCGAAGCGGGCAAAACGGCGTACCTTGATGTTCTCGCCGATCACCAGAACCATCTCCTGCTGCTGCTGTTCCACAGTCAGCTCGCTGCCGCTGTACTTGCAGGCCATCAGAGCGTCCATATCAGCAGGGTTCTCCTTGGCGACGGTAGCAGCCACGCCCTTGACGAACTCCACAAACTTCTCATTCTTGCCCACGAAGTCGGTCTCGGCATTGACCTCGACCACCACGCCCACGCCGTCGATCACGGCAGCGTAAGCCATGCCCTCTGCGGCAATGCGGCCGGCCTTCTTGGCGGAAGCGGCCAGACCCTTTTCACGCAGATACTCAACGGCCTTGTCCATATCGCCGTCAGACTCGGTCAGAGCCTTCTTGCAATCCATCATGCCCACGCCGGTCATTTCGCGCAGGTTCTTTACATCAGCTGCGGTAAAAGCCATGTTTCTTTCCTCCCAATTTATATGGTATCAAACGCTTTGCGTCTGAACGTCTCTTACTGAGCGTCCTCGGCCTTCTCTTCGACAGCCTCGGTCTGCTCGCCCTGCTTGCCCTCCAGCACGGCGTTGGCCATGATGGAAGAAATCAGCTTGATGGCGCGGATGGCGTCATCGTTGCCGGGGATCACATAATCGATCTCATCGGGATCGCAGTTGGTATCGGCGATGGCCACAACAGGAATCCCCAGCTTGTGGGCCTCGGCAATGGCGTTGCGCTCCTTGCGGGTATCCACGATAAACAGAGCGCCGGGCAGCTTCTTCATTTCCTTCACGCCGCCCAGATACTTCTCCAGCTTGGCGATCTCGCCCATGTGCTTCATGACTTCCTTCTTGGGCAGCATATCAAAGGTGCCGTCCTCCTGCATGGCCTTGAGCTGATTCAGCCGGTCCACGCGGGTGCGCATGGTCTTGAAGTTGGTCATCATGCCGCCCAGCCA
>JAPFEH010000045.1 GCA_026169195.1 Dysosmobacter sp.
GTGGAGTATGACTCCCGCACCAACATCAACGTTGGCGGCGCTGAGGTCATCATCGCCGGTTCCGAGGCCAAGGTCATGGAGAACAAGGGCAAGACCGACGGCAAGGTGTTTGATAAGGACGGCGAGATGCAGTTCGCCGAGATGTACTTCGACAACCTGAGCGTCACCAAGGGCACCGACGATTTCGCCCGTCCCGCCAACGTGTGGAAGAACAAGGCTGAAAAGATCGGTACTTATGCTGACGAGGCCGACCTGACCTACACCGCCAAGGTGGAAGTGGGCGACATCTACAAGGATCTGGATCTGGGCTCCACCGTGGACAAGAAGAACGTTTCTGCCTATGTCAACGGCGTGGAGGACGAGGATCAGTCCTACGCCATTAAGAAGGGCGACGACAAGAACGAGTACGGCGCTAACGGTGTTCTGACCGAGGTCTTCTATGACAACGATAACGATACCGTTACCGTGACCATGGTCAACACTTATGTGGGCACCATCGCCAAGACCGTGGAAGCCAAGGGCAACAAGGAAGCTTATGTTGTGGTTTCTCCTGAGGCTCCCATCAATGGGGATCTGAAGGCTCCTATCAGCGGCAACGAGAACTTCGAGACCAACGAGAAGTTTGAAGATGACGCTTATGTCCTGTACACCTACTCTGAGTCCGCTGACGAGATCAAGTCTGTCATGGTTGCTGAGAAGGTGGAGGGTACTGTCACTCGCGCCGAAAACGATAAGGAGAACGGCACTGACAGCAAGTCCCTGACTATCGACGGCACCAAGTACAAGGATTCCAAGTTTGTGGCTGGCGAGAAGCTGAGCGACGTTTCCGTGAAGGAAGACTACACTATCTATCTGGATTCCTACGGCTACATGATCTATGTCGAGGAGAACGAGGAAATCGGCGACTATGCCCTGCTGCTGAATGTTGCTGACCGCGGCAATCTCATCGGCAAGAAGGCTGAGCTGGTCTTTGCTGACGGCACTTCCAAGGTTGTGGAGACTGCCAAGAACTACACCGACGTTGATAATCTGAAGCTGGATATTAACGGAGATGGGAAGATCAACACGGCTGATCAGAACAATTTCTTTGATAATGGCAAACTCAAAATGCCCGTTATCGTCACCTATAAGGCTGACAGCGATGGCGTGTATACCCTGCGCGCTGTGGATGGCAACAAGACCTCTTATGTGAAGGACAGCGATAAGCTGGTTCTGAAGAACGATAAGGCTGGTGTTCAGGCTAACGATTTTGGTCTGAGTAAGACTGATAAAATCACTGTGAATGCCAACAGCGCTTCTACCTTTGTGGTGGCTGACGCTGGCAGCGATGAAGACTTCACTGCTTACACCGGCATTAAGAACGCGCCTTCCATTAACGTCACTGATGCTAAGAACGATCCCGCTAAGGCAGCTGACGTGTACTATTACTGCAAGTCCGGCAAGATGATCAGCGTGATGTTCGTTATGCCCGGCTCCAAGGTTGAAATCGAGGATGACAGCAACAACGCCATCTTCTTGGCTAACGAGTCTGTGTCCAACCTGATCCATGACGGTGACGGTGATTACTATGAGTTCCAGGCTGTTGTCAACGGCGAGATCAAGACCGTGAAGGTTGATGAGAATGTCAAGATTGACGGCTCTGCATTTACTCACAGTGTGAAGACTCTGAACGGCATGTTCAAGAGCTATTCCACCGATAAGTACGGCATCATCACCGGTCTGAAGACTTATGATGCCAAGGGCGTGGAGCAGGTAGGCGATCGCTATCAGCCCGCAGAGTCCTACGCTGGCAATACTGATGCCAAGGAGTATGTGAGCCAGATCGGTATCGACAAGGTCTCCAAGGAGTACACTGTCCTGCTGGGCTACAATGCCCCTGCTTCCAACAACGATGATCCTACCTATGACTACACCATCACCGTGGACGATAAGATGACCGTCTATTATGTCGACGAGGATGGCAACATCACTGAGAGCTCCTACAAGGGCATCGCTGTTGATGACAACGATAAGGTTTACGCCGTGGTTGAGGACTACATGGTCCAGACTTTGGTAATTGAGGAAGTCGGCGCTGTGAAGGCTACCTTCGGCGTGAAGGTTGATAATGCGTCTTCTGCCAATGCCACCGTGAAGGTGGACGGCACCAAGGTTGCTGCTGGCAAGGCTGAGGAGTATGAGAAGGGTGACGAGGACGTTGTCATCACTGTGACTCCCGACAAGGGCTATCAGATTGACAAGGTCTTCGTGGATGGCAACGAGGTTTCCTTGAACAAGGATAACCAGTACACCATCTCCAAGATCAAGAAGCTGCACACCGTTAAGGTTGAGGCTTCTGAGATTGCTCCCGAGACCATGCAGGTTATTGTGACCTTCGTGGATGGCAATGGCAAGCAGGTGGGTGAAACCATTCTGGCAAAGGCTACTGTGAATGGCACTGTGGCAACTCTGGATACTACCAAGCTGACCGCTCCCAAGAACTATTTTGTGGATGACGCCGCAACGAAGTATGTTCCCTACTCCGCTACCAGCGCTGCCACTGTGAACGTGAAGGTCAATGATACCGCTAATGTTACTCTGAAGAACGGTCAGGCTTTTTCTGACTGGACGGCTGGTACTCCCGATAAGACCACTGCCAAGGCTGGAGAAACCATTAAGGTCGACTTCACTGGCCCCCGGAAGGAAAACTATGATCAGGCTCCTACACTGAATTTCAGTGCTGAAGGTGCTGTCGTGGAAGGTGTGGCCGAGATGAAGACCAACGGTGTGGATGGCACTACTAATCCTGTTATCACGGTGACTATCACTGTGAAGGAAGTTAGCGCTAAACACATTGAGGTCACGATCGGCTGATTAGAGTCGACATTCAAAACACACTCGTGTTGCGATGACAAAAGCCCCGCTCCGATTGGAGCGGGGCTTTCCCCCTGACGCCGTTTCCCCCACAGGACGGCGGAACGAGGGCGGGCGCGGCTGCGTCCCCTCCCCTCTTCATCCAAAAAATTTTAAAAGCGGGTACCCGCTTTTGTGTTCTGCGAGCAGAACACAAGGCAGTTTGCAGACCGCGGGTACCTTGCGCAAGGAGGAAGCCCCATGTCCTTTTCCTTTCACCAGCCGGATCCGGCTGCCATGCGCCGCGTTCTGGAGCGGCAGGGCAATACCATCGCGGGGGTCGTGCTGCGGCTGGCGTGGCTGGAGGGCTTGAGCCGGGAGGAGATCCGTACGCTGCAATGGCCGGATATCGCGCTGGAAACCCATGAGATCATCCTGCCCGACCGGCGGGTCCCCCTGTGCGAAGAAATGGAACGGGTCCTGACGGACCGCCGCAAGCCCTTCGCGTGGGCGTCTCCCTATGTGGTATTCTCTGTGCGCTCCCGGGAGGATCTGCATCCGGTCTACATTTCCAAGCTGGCGCGGGATGCCATGAACACCGAGCCTTCCCTTTCTGACGTCCGTCTGACGGACCTGCGCCACGATTTTATCATCCGGCAGTTGGAAACCCATGACTGGGCTTATGTCGCCCGCATCACCGGTTACAGCGTCACCTCGTTTCAGGCGCACTATTCCCCCTATATCAAAATCAAACATCAAACCCAGCGGGAGCTGCAGGGCGACGATGAATACAGGATCTGGAGAATTTTGCAGACGGAGAAAGCCACGATGGAAGGTCTGGCCCTTTCCATGCGGTGGTACATGAATCTCGGCCTGAGCGAAATGGTGAATCTGACATGGGATAAGGTGGATCTGGAGCGCAATGTACTCCACCTGCCGGAGCGGGATCTGGAGATCGCCGCCTCCGTGCGGAAGGCTCTGCTGGATGTGTACGAACAACGCCGGGAGGGCGATGATCCCCACGTGCTGCTGAAAAAAAGCGCCCGCACCCCCATGGACATTACCTATCTCTCCAAGCGCGTCCGCACTGTGCTGCTGCGGGGCGGCGTGGACGATATCCAGTTTCGGGATATCTGCCGGGAATCGGAGAAAAAAACCGATAAAGAGAACCTTCTGAATCTGGCAAAGCAGCATCCCGGCTTCTCCCGGGGAGATGCTATGAAAGCGCTGCATATCACGAAATCTACCCTGTACAAGCGCCTGTGCGAGCTGGTGGAGGAAGAAAAACTGGTCCGCGTGGGCGCCATGTATTATCTCGCGGGGACGGTGGTGCCGCAGGAGCAGCAGCTGGACGTGATCCGCGGCTATTTGCAGGAGCACGGCTCCGCCCCCATGAGCGACCTGCGGTTCCTGCTGCGGATCGAACGCCGCCAGTGCGGGAGAATTCTGCGGAAAATGGTTGAGGACGGAACGCTCATCCGTGAGGGAAACACCTTCTATCTTCCGCCGGAAAAGAAATAAAAAAACAAGGACGCCCATGTGAACTGCCCCCCATTTGTTAGACAGTATGGTATACTGAATAACAAATGGGGGCTTTATTTATGCCAAAAGGAATACCAAATAAACGGTACACAGCAGAGTTTAAGCAAAAGGTCGTAGAGGCTGTAGTGAAAGATGGTCTCAGCTACAAAGAAGCTGCCAGGCTATATGAGGTTCAGGGGCATAGCGGAATTCAAAGTTGGGAGCGGATTTATTTGGAAGAAGGTCCAGAAGGTTTAGCTGTAGAGCGGCGAGGCCGCAAAAGCACGGGAAGACCAAAGAAACTGCCAAGTAAAGTGGAAGAGGATCTGCTTACGGAAGTTCAGCGGCTGCGCGCGGAAAATGCTTACCTAAAAAACTTGCAAGCCTTGGTTTTGGAAGAAGAGCGACGCCGGTGCAAAAAGCGCAGGTAGTTCAAAAACTGAGGCAAGAATTCTCGCTGTCCCTTCTGCTTGAAATCGCTCAACTTCCTCGTGCAACCTACTACTATCATCTAAAACAGATGAGAGTACCGGATAAA
>JAPFEH010000089.1 GCA_026169195.1 Dysosmobacter sp.
CCATCAGGTTGGTCAGACCGGCAAGACGGTCCATCCCAAGGTGTATGTCGCTCTGGGCATTTCCGGCGCTATCCAGCACAAGGCCGGTATGCAGGATTCCGAGTGCATCATCGCGGTGAACAAGAACGACACCGCTCCTATCTTCGAGATCGCCGACAACGGCATCAGCGGCGACCTGTTCAAGGTTACCCCGCTGCTGATCGAGGCCATCAAGGCTGCCAAGGCTGCGAAGTAAGAGAAGCGCCTGTTCTCATGAAACAATAACAAAAACGCCTCTGCGGAATATTCCGCAGAGGCGTTTTGTTGTTTGTGGATTAAACGATGGAAAGAAGTTCCCGAAGATCGTGAATCTCGTGGTCGATCCGAAGATCCGGGGGAGCGGGTGCATGCTTGGGATTAAACCAGCAGCATGGAAAGCCGGCGTTATTGGCCCCGCGGATATCGGTTGAGAGAGAATCTCCGATGAACAGGGCGTTATCTCGTGAAAGCGCAGGGAGATGGGTGCGGATGTATGTATAGTAGGCTTCTTCCGGCTTGGCAGCTCCGGCTTCTTCAGAAATAAAAGCGCCTGCAAATAAATTTCCGAAGGAACAGCGGGACAGACGGCTGCGTTGAACAGAGGCAACTGCGTTTGTAACAATGTATAAATGGTGACCGCGGTCTGCTAATGTGCGGCAGACCTCTTCTGCGTATGGGAGAGGGAAAACAGACTGACCCAAAGCAGTCAGATAATCCTGATTGCATTTGTCCGGATCACGGTCAAGGGAAAGTGCGTGCAAAAATCGCACATAACGCTCGCGCGTTACAAACGTTTTGGAGACTTCTCCGCGGTCAAAAGCCTGCCACAGAACTTTGTTGATTTCGTGATAGATCTGATAAATTTCAGGCGTGTCCGGGATGTGGTTGGCGGTACACATGGCGGAAAAGGCGCGGACAGAAGCTTTTGGAAAATCGAAAAGAGTGTCGTCCGCATCGAACAGCAGGTAGGGATAGTTCATAAAGTGCCCCTTTCGGCTTTTTGCGCCATTTTATCACGGAAGGAGCAAAAAGACAATCACCAATCTGTTTGCAGGCTCATACCATGGCGTGAGGGGGGGCGTGTTGATTGAGAAAGACGTTTGGAATCATCGGCGGGGACCGGCGGCAGGCGGAGCTGTCACGGCTGCTGGAACAGGATGGGGCCGCAGTACGTACCTATGGCTTGGGAAGGTGGACGACGGCGGGAGCAGCCGCATTGAAGCAGACAGCAGAAGCGGATGTGATCGTTTTGCCGCTGCCGCTGTGTAAGGGGGAGGGCGTATTAAACTGTGAAGAGGATCCGGTGCCTACGATCGAGCTGTTCCGCCTTCTGCGGCCCGAGCAGAAAATCTTAGCCGGCAATGTACAGCCGCGGCAGCATTGGGAAGCGTCTGTATGCGGGTTGACACTGGAGGATTATTTCCTGCGCGAAGAACTGACGGTTGCAAACGCGGCTGCGACTGCGGAAGGAGCCATCCAAGTCGCCATGGAGCATCTTGACCGGACGTTACTGGGAATGGAGTGTCTGGTTTTGGGCTTCGGCCGGATCGGGAAGCTTTTAAGCTGCCGCCTTCAGGGATTGGGCGCGCGGGTAACAGCAAGCGCGCGAAAGCCGGGAGATCTGGCTTGGATACAGGCATATGGCTGGAATGCGCTGAATACGCAGCTGCTGCACGGAAGGATACAGGGATTTGCACTGGTGTTTAACACGATTCCCTCGTGTGTTTTGGATGAAAGCCTGCTGGCAGAACTGCCGCCGGATTGTTTGTGTATTGATCTGGCCTCACAGCCGGGGATCGATATGGCGGCAGCTGAAAAGATGGGGGTGAACTGTGTTTGGGGCAGATCGCTGCCGGGACGGTTGGCGCCCTGTACGGCTGCTGAGGTGATTCGAAATACGATCAATTACATGTTATTGGAGGGTGACCCTACGTGAGAAAAGAACGGGTCGGGTTTGCGGTATGCGGATCTTTCTGCACCCATGCGCAGGTGCTGGATGTTTTAGAAAAGCTGACGGGTCTCTATGAGACTGTGATTCCCATTGCGTCAGAAAACGCCGCAAGGACAGATACAAGATTCGGAAGCTCCGAAGCGCTGATGGAAAAGCTGGAGGCATTGACAGGCCATGCGGTCTTGCGTGACATTCCGTCAGTAGAACCCATAGGGCCTCGGAAGCTTTTAGACGTGTTGGTCATCGCGCCTGCGACTGGCAATACATTGGCAAAATTAGCCGCAGGAATTACGGATACGGCTGTTACCATGGCAGCAAAAGCGCACCTGCGCAATGGAAGACCGGTTGTAATTGCCATGGCAAGCAACGATGGTTTGGCAGCTGGCGCAAAAAACATTGGAGAACTGCTGGTTCGAAAACACTATTATTTTGTGCCCTTCGGGCAGGATGACTGCTGGAAAAAGCCGTGCTCCTTGGTGGCTGATTTTGAACGGCTTCCTGAAACCATAGACGCAGCTCTGCGCGGAGAACAATTGCAGCCTTTGCTGCTTTCATAGTTTGCAGCGATACCGGTGAAGATCATCAAAAAGAGGACGGAAGGGAGGACTTCCGTCCTTATTTTTGCGGGGAAGGTAAAATTGCACAAGTGGCTGTATCAAAAAAGAAAATAATAATAAGTAACACTTATATTAAAAATCGGTTTAATTAGTAAAGCGCGGTAGAAAACAGATAAATAGTACCCATAAAATGGAAATACAAGAAAAGTTACACAAACCGACATAGAGCGTGTTGACAAAACGCGGGGGATTTGGTATTCTAACAAAGCTGTCGCTGAGGCAAGCGCTTCGGCAAAGAACTGCAAAAGAAAATCGAAAGATTTGAAAAAAGCAGTTGACAAACAGCGAAAAGTGTGGTAACTTATAAAAG
>JAPFEH010000009.1 GCA_026169195.1 Dysosmobacter sp.
CTCTTGCACTTACTCTTGCACTTACTCTTGCACTTACTCTTGCACTTACTCTTGCACTTACTCTTGCTCTTACTCTTACACTAGCGGACGGTTTTCAAAAATTTCGAAAATTTTGAAAATTGTCCAAAAACGTGCAACATTTCCGGTCGGGCGCCCCTTTGTGAAAGGAGTGGTACCATGGCAGAGGAACACAAGAAAAGCTTTTTGCTGTATTTTGACATGTATCCCAGCATCCGGACGCTGTCCTTGGAACAAAAAGGGCGGCTGCTGGAGGCGCTGTTCGAGTACGCGTGGGCAGCGGCAGAGCAGGGAGGACAGGCGGAGACGGTGCTGGCGCACCATCCGGAGATGAGTCCGGAGTGCCGCATGGCGTTCCACTTTGTGGCGGAAACCATCCGGCGGGATACGGAAAAATGGCGGGAGAAGCACCGGCGCTATTCAGAAGCCGCCAAGATTCGCTGTAAAAAGGGGCAAGGAGCTGCCGGCGGCGGCAATGCGCCCGACATCCCCGCGCAGGATCAGGAGGCATGGAAGTATGTCTGACGGGGCGCTTTTCAGCGCAGAAAAGCCCCGGCCGCGTATTCCGCAGCCGGGGCCATATTCTATGGGCGAGCAAAACTATAAGCCGGGTTCTGTATTGGACGGTCATCTATCTAGACGTACCGTTGCCGGCACGTTCAAGCCACCCCGGGAGCGGCCGGGCCAGCCTATGTGCTCCCATACCGGTGTTGCTCCGGATAGAGTTTACAGCGATGGACAGTCTCCAGCCATCGGGTGCGCTCTTACCGCACCTTTCCACCCTTGCTCGCACAGCCAAAGCCGCGCGGGCGGTATCTCTCTGTTGCACTTTTCCTGAAGTCGCCTTCGGCGGGCGTTACCCGTTATCCTTGCCCTGTGGAGCCCGGACTTTCCTCATGACCGGCCTTTCGGCCCGGCCACGCGACCGTCTGTTTTCCTCGCCCGTTTATTTTACAGGAAGCGCCGTCAAATGTCAACGCGGAAATTTCTGACGCTGCGTTGTAATTCGCCGCTGCCTGCGGTATAATAATAAAACACGATTTTTCCGCTGGCGCGGAGGATATAAGGAGCGAGGATCCATGATTTTTGAGGCGTACCTCACATCATTACAGCATAAGACCGTATCGGTCATCGGCATCGGCATTTCCAACCAGCCGCTGCTGCGGCTGCTGCTGAGCCGCGGGATTTCCGTAACTGCCCGGGACCGGAAGAGCCGGGAGGATCTGGGCATTGTAGCCGAGCAGCTGGAGGGACTCGGCTGCCGCCTGAAGCTGGGGGAGGACTATCTGCAAGATCTTCGGGAGGATGTGATCTTCCGCACGCCGGGGATGCGGCCGGATCTGCCTGAGCTGCAGGAGGCTGTCCAACGGGGCAGCACCCTCACCAGTGAGATGGAGGTGTTTCTGGAGGTCTGCCCCTGTCCGGTGATCGCCGTCACCGGCAGCGACGGCAAGACCACCACCACCACCATCATCTCGGAGCTACTGAAAAAAGCCGGCCGGAACGTCCATGTGGGCGGCAACATCGGCCACCCGCTGCTGGCGGAGACCGGAGCGATACAGCCGGAGGACATTGCCGTGCTGGAGCTTAGCTCCTTCCAGCTGATGACCATGAGCCGCAGTCCCCACATTGCCGTCATCACCAATCTGGCGCCCAACCATCTGGATGTGCACAAGGATTTTCAAGAGTATGTTTCCGCAAAGGAGAATATCTTTACACATCAGTCTATTCAAGATATTGCTGTTTTCAATGCCGACAATCCCATCACGCTGGAGGAAGCGGGGCGCGCCGTGGGACGGGCGCGGCTGTTCTCCAGAAAGCAGGAACTGGAGGACGGCGTGTTTCTCCGCGGGAATGCGGTCATTGCCCGGCATGACGGGACGGAGCGGCAGGTCATGACCGTGGAGGACATCAAGCTGCCCGGTGTGCACAACATCGAAAATTATCTGGCTGCCATTGCCGTTGTGGACGGTCTGGTCCCTGACGGGGTGATTCGGGACTTTGCCCGCTCCTTCGGCGGCGTGGAACACCGCATCGAACTGATCCGGACCAGAAACGGGGTCCGCTGGTACAACGATTCCATTGCGTCCAGCCCCAGCCGCACCATGGCAGGCCTGCGTTCCTTCCGGGAAAAGGTCATTCTGATCGCCGGCGGCAAGGATAAGGGCATCTCCTACGAAAGCCTTGGGCCTGTAATCAACGACCATGTCAAGCTGCTGCTGCTGTGCGGCGCCACGGCGGAGGTCATCCGCCGGTCTGTGGAGCAGGCGGACAACTACCATGGGCTGGAGATCCTGAACGTGGAGGATTATCAGGAGGCCGTGTCCCTTGCCGACCGCCGTGCCGCGGAGGGGGATGTGGTGATCCTGTCTCCCGCCAGCACGTCCTTTGACCGCTTTGCCAACTTTATGGAGCGGGGCCGCGTGTTCAAGGAGATCGTGAACCGGCTGCCCTGACATATGCCCAAGCTCCCGCCGCATAGGATCGCGGGAGGGGGTGAGGCCGTGGGCCCCGGATTTTTTCAATACCGGCGGGGGGGCGCCCGCCGGAACGCCGGAAAGCTGCTGGCGCTACTGCTGGCGGCGGCGCTGCTTTTGACTGCGCTGGCAGCCACCGCCAGAATGCGACCCCTGCTGGAAAGTCTGGCAGTCACCAGAGTCTCCAACACCGTCAACCGCATCATTTCCGAGGCGGTGAGCGAGGCCATTGAACACGGAGACATCAGCTATGCGGCGCTGATCTCGCTGGAAAAGGACAACGAGGGCCGGATCACAGCCGTCCACAGCAATATGGCGGCCTTCAACCGCCTGCAATCCCAGATTCTGGACATCATTCTGGCGAAAATCGATCAGGTCTCCGCACGGGAACTGAGCATTCCCATCGGTACGCTGACCGGTTCGGCGCTGCTGGCGGGCCGCGGGCCGCGGATCCGGGTGCGGATGGAGTCTGTCGGCTCCTCCTCCGCCGGCTTTGCCAACAAATTTGAATCGGCAGGCATCAACCAGACCAAGCACCAGATCATTCTGGAGGTGGAGGTCAGTGTTGCCATTTTGCTGCCGGGCTTTACCACGGCTACAAAGGTTGCCACCGGCGTCACCGTGGCGGAAACGGTGATCGTGGGTGCGGTCCCCGACACCTATACTTATTTCAGCACCGCGCCGGAGGTCTATGAAGAAGATCTCAAGGACTATATCCTGAACAACAGCTAGGGAGGAACCCCATGGAATTTCAAACTTACCGCGAGGAAATGCGTTATCTGCGGGACTATCTCAACGAGCAGGGATACCGCTATTATGTTCTGGACGCTCCGGTGATCCCAGACTATGAATATGACCGGCTGAACCGCCGGCTGGAGGAGCTGGAGGCAGCCCATCCGGAGGAGATCACGCCGGATTCCCCCACCCAGCGGGTAGGCGGCAAAATTCTGGAGGGATTCCAGCCGTACAGCCACGAGGTACCGCTGGAGAGCCTGCAGGATGTGTTCAACAGCGAAGAGGTGGCGGAGTTCTGCGAAAAAATGGCGGAAGCCTTGGGCAGCGGCGTGGATTACTCGGTGGAACCGAAGGTGGACGGTCTTTCCGTGGCGCTGGAGTATCGGGACGGCGTGTTTGTGCGGGGAGCCACCCGTGGAGACGGCCGGATCGGGGAGGATGTGACGGAAAATCTCAAGACCATCCGCTCGATCCCCATGACCCTGCCGGAAAAGCTGCCGCGGCTCATCGTCCGGGGAGAGGTCTATATGTCCAGAGCGGTGTTTGAGGAGATCAACGCCATGCGGGAGCTGCAGGGAAAGCCCCTGATGGCAAATCCCCGCAACGCAGCCGCGGGGTCTCTGCGGCAGCTGGACCCAAAGCTCTGCGCCCAGCGGAAGCTGGATATTCAGGTGTTCAACTTGCAGCTGGCAGAGGGAATGACCTTTTCCTCCCATGCCGAGACGCTGGACTATCTCGCCTCCCAGCGGTTCAAGGTCATTCCCCGCAAGACCCTTTCCGGCATTTCCGCGGTGCAGGCGGAAATCGACCGCATCAACGATGAGCGGATGGAATATCCCTTTGATATCGACGGAGCTGTTGTAAAAGTAAACTCCTTGTCAGATCGTGAAATCCTTGGGTCTACGGCCAAATTCCCCAAGTGGGCGGTGGCATTCAAATACCCGCCGGAAAAGAAGCCCTCCCGGGTGCTGGACATTGTTGTGCAGGTGGGCCGCACCGGCGTGCTGACGCCCAAGGCCGTGCTGACGCCGGTGCGTCTGGCGGGCACCACCGTCACCAACGCCACCCTCCACAATCAGGACTATATCACGGAGAAGGACATCCGCATCGGGGACACCGTGATCGTGCAGAAGGCAGGGGAGATCATTCCGGAGATCGTGGAGGTGGTGAAGGAGCAGCGTCCCGACGGGACGGAGCCTTACATCCTGCCGGAGACCTGTCCGGTCTGCGGCGCGCCGGCGGTACGGGATGAAGACGGCGCGGCGTTGCGCTGCACCGGCGCGGAATGTCCGGCACAGCTGCTTCGGAACATCACCCATTTTGCCGGACGGGATGCCATGGACATCGAGGGGCTTGGCCCCGCCGTGGTGCAGCAGCTGGTAGAATCCGGTCTGATCCGGAATGCCGCCGACCTTTACAGTCTCCACGCCGCAGACGTTGCCAAGCTGGAACGGATGGGCACCAAATCGGCGGAAAACCTGATCCGCGCCATTGAAGCCTCCAAATCCAGAGATCTCAGCCGGCTGCTCTACGGTCTGGGCATCCGTCAGGTGGGGGAAAAGGCCGCCAAGGTGCTTGCCGCCCGCTTCCGCACGCTGGATGCGCTGGATGCCGCCTCGGAGGAGGAGCTGACGGAAATTCCGGATGTGGGCGCCATCACGGCCCGCTGCATTGCGGACTATCTGGCCCAGCCCCAGTCTCAGGATCTGATCGCCCGCCTGAAGGCTGCCGGCGTCAATATGGAAAGCACCGCGCAGCTGGTGGACGAGCGGTTTGCCGGAATGACCTTCGTTCTCACCGGTACCCTGACCCGCTTTGACCGCAAAACCGCGCAGGGACTGATCGAGGAGCGGGGCGGCAAGGCCGCCGGCTCCGTCAGCAAAAAGACCACGTATGTGGTAGCGGGGGAGGCCGCCGGCAGCAAGCTGAACAAAGCGCGGGAGCTGAATATTCCCATTCTCACCGAGGAGGAATTTGCCGCCATGCTGGAGTGACCGCCTGCTGCCATACTCCACGCTGGAAATAAAAAAGCAGGAGGCATTCCAGAATGCCTCCTGCCGGCTTTGTGAAAAAGCCTTGCAGCGTTTCGCCGCCCGCAGGCGGAACCATCAAAGAAACACCGCAGCATTCCGGGGCCGTGTGCCTTGGAATGCTTTCTTTTCAGCCCCGTTCAGTCACTGATGCCGGGGGTGACGACCTTGCCCACGTTCCACGTGCTGGCGAGATACCGCGCCACGGACTGGCGCTCCTCTTCGTTATGGAAGGGAAGCTCCACCGTGTGGCAGCCGCAGTCCAGACACTCCACATACAAGCACCAGCCGTTTTCCTCCTGAATCATGCCGGTTCCGTGGCACAGGGGGCAGTCAAACAGTTCAATATCGTCAAAATCATGCATGATGAACAGCTCCTTTGTATGATATGGTTTCTCCCAGTATACCACGGCAGGAACCAAAGTACAAACAGATTCTGACCTGTTTTTTCGCGTTTCCGGAGCGCTGCCCCGACAGGAAGGGCGGGGCGCCGCCCTTCCGCCGGAAAGATGCAGACGGCCTTACTGGTCGAAGCTGGGGTTGATAAAATAGACGTTCTTTTCGTTCATGCGGTCTTTTGCCAGCCGCAGCCCTTCGCCGAAGCGCTGGAAGTGAACCACCTCTCTGGCCCGCAGGAATTTGATGACGTCGTTGACGTCCGGATCATCGCTCAGGCGCAGGATGTTATCATAGGTGACCCGTGCTTTCTGTTCCGCAGCCAGGTCCTCCGTGAGATCTGCGATCAGGTCCCCCTTGACCGCCATGCTGGCAGCGCTGTACGGGAAACCGGATGCAGCCGTAGGATACACGCCGGCGGTACGGTCCACGAAATAGGTGTCAAAGCCGGCGGTGCGGATCTGATCTTCCGTCAGATTCCGGGTCAGCTGGTGGACGATGGCGCCGATCATTTCCAGATGCCCCAGCTCCTCGGTGCCGATATCCGTCAGCAGACCCTTCAGTTCCGGATAGGGCATGGAGTACCGCTGGCTCAGATACCGCAGGGAGGCCCCCAGCTCGCCGTCCGGCCCGCCGTACTGACTGATGATCACAGAGGCCAGCTTGGGATTCGTATTTTTGATCTTTACGGGGTATTGCAGCTTTTTTTCGTAAATAAACATCAGGTGTTGCCTCCTTTTTCCCAAGGCCAGGGATCCTTCAGCCAGACATAGCCGTCCTCCGGCGTCAGGTCCGTCTGCAGCAGGGGGCCGTAGAGCTTCTGGTATTTCTCGCGGCCTTCCCGGGCCAGCTTGATATAGGTCCAGTACAGCTGCAAAACCTCTTTGTCGTCTGCGTGGGTGGTCAGGTAAAGTCCCAGTTCATCCACGGCAAAGTCCAGCGCCATCAGTTCTGCCAGCGCCGTGTTGGACATCTGTGTCTTGGATTGGATCGCCGCCTTGAAGGGCAGATCCAGTCCGGGAAAAAGGGTGCCGGTCTGCAGCGCCTCCATCCGGCTGTACCGGACGGGATTCGGCTCCTGCATCGGCACAAAGGGAAACGCCAGCGAACCGCAGGGACCGGGCAGTGAGCCCTTGTCAACGCCGCAGCCGACGGGTGGTTTGGAAGGACATTCCGGCGGCCGTTCCGTGGGACGGTCCATCGGTTGATCGAGCGGTTTTTCCATTGGAAACAGATTCCTCCTTGGAGAGTGTAGCCCGCGGCTTCCGCCTGCGGGCCCGTTCCATTCTATGCACAAGCGCGCCGGAGGGAACCTGCCCTTGATTTTGCGGCGGAGAGCCGCTATAATCTGGCATGTAGGATAAGCCGCTCCGCATAGACTTCCGTGGGGTGATGTCAATGATCGTCTTGATCCGGAAGCGGGTGCTGGCAGGCAGTATTCTGGTGTGTCTCTGCCTTGCGGGAATGAGCGCCGTTTTTTGGGCGGGCCTGCGGCCTGCCGGCGTGCCGGCCTTTGCCGCGGGGGCAGGCGGGCCTGTGACTGTGGTGATCGACCCGGGCCACGGCGGAGAGGACGGGGGCGCCGTCTCGCCGGACGGCGTGACGGAAAGCCGGATCAATCTGGAGATTTCCCTGCGGCTCCATGAACTGCTGCGCTTTATGGGCCAGCGAACCGTTCTGATCCGCACGGAAGATGTTTCCGTTCACACAGAGGGGGAGACCATGCGCGCCCGCAAGGTCTCCGATATCCGCAGGCGGGTGGAGCTGGTCAATGGAACGGAGAACGCGGTACTTTTGAGCATCCATCAAAACAGCCTGCCTTCCTCACCGGTGACCCACGGCGCGCAGGTTTTCTGGAACGGCGCGGAAGGGGCTGAGGGGCTGGCAGCCGTGGTGCAGGACGCGCTCAACGCCGCCGTCAACTGCGGAAACGAAAAGCAGTCCAGAAAAATTCCGGATACCATTTACCTGATGAAGCACGTGACGGCGCCCGCAATTCTGACAGAGTGCGGCTTTTTGTCCAACAGGGAGGAGACCGCTCTGCTGCAAACGCCGTCCCATCAATTGAAACTGGCCGGAGCCATTGCCGCGGGATATCTGCGCTGTCTGGCCGGAGAGGAAGTACCATGAAGGCAAAGACCATGTTTTATTGCACGGAATGCGGAAATGAAATGCCGAAATGGGCGGGGAAGTGCCCTGCCTGCGGCGCTTGGAATACCGTTGTGGAGCAGCCGGAACTGCCCAGATCCTCTGCCAGAGGCAGCGGGCGGGCAGCAGGCAGGGGCATACCGGGGGTCCGCCGCGCCTGTCCGGTCACCGATCTGCGGGCGGATGAGGAGATCCGGTTTCCCACCGGTATGGGGGAGCTGGATCGGGTGCTGGGCGGGGGAGCCGTCAAAGGCTCTCTGGTGCTGGTAGGCGGCGCTCCCGGCATCGGAAAATCCACGCTGATGCTGCAAATTTGCAGCAAATTGTGTGAATTTTCGAAAGTTTTATATGTATCCGGTGAGGAATCCGAGCATCAGCTGAAGCTGCGGGCCAAACGGCTGCGGGTGGAAAGTCAGGATCTGCTGGTGCTCTCGGAGACCGGCCTGGGCGATCTGCTGGAATCCGTTGCGCTGGAACAGCCCGATGTGCTGATTGTGGACTCCATCCAGACGCTCTACAATGATGCGCTGGATTCTCCGGCAGGCAGCGTCAGTCAGGTCAAGGACTGCACCATGGCCCTGATGCAGCTGGCAAAGGGGCAGGGGATCACGGTATTTGTGATCGGGCATGTCAATAAGGAGGGGTCCATCGCAGGCCCCAAGGTTTTGGAGCATATGGTGGACTGCGTGCTGTACTTTGAAGGAGACCGGCACACCAGCTACCGCATCCTGCGGGCCGCCAAAAACCGCTTCGGCGCCACCAATGAGATCGGCGTCTTTGAAATGCGGGACGAGGGGCTTGCGGAGGTGGAGAACCCGTCGGAAATGCTGCTCTCCGGCCGTCCGGATGACGCTCCCGGCACCTGTGTCGCCTGCGTGATGGAGGGGATGCGGCCGGTGCTGGCGGAGATTCAGGCTCTGGTGGTGACCTCTGCGGCGGGCAATCCACGGCGGACCAGCAACGGCTTTGATTATAATCGGGCGGCCATGCTGCTGGCTGTGCTGGAAAAACGGGGCGGCTTGAAAGTGTCCGCCTGCGACGCATATTTGAACATTGTTGGCGGACTGACGCTGGACGAGCCGGCCGCGGATCTGGCGGCGGTGGTGGCGCTGGCCTCCAGCTATCTGGACAGACCCGTTCCGGGCGATCTTGCCGCCATCGGGGAAGTGGGTCTGACGGGCGAGCTGCGCACCGTGAACCAGCTGGCGCAGCGGATCAGCGAGGCGCACCGTCTGGGCTTCCGGACCTGTCTGGTGCCGGCACATCGGGCGGCAGATCTCCGCGCGCCGAAAGGGCTGCGGTTGATTCCGGTGCGCAATATCGGTGAGGCGATCCGAGCCGCGCTGCGCCCGCAGGAATGAAATGGACGCAGGCGCCGCCAAGATCCGGGACGCCCGCTGCGGCGGCGCTTTCCAGCGTACACACGCCGTCTTGCTGATAAACACACTGACTGGTACAGGGAATCAGGCTCATGACAATCATCCGTTCCTAAGTGATCTGCGGCCGCACGGGCCGGTCATGGAGATAGCTTGACCTGAACCGCCGGATTTTATAACTGGGGAAGGAGGTTTTGAAGGCATCCATATAATTGAACAAAATGATAATTTTGTTCAATTCAGGGGAGAGGAAAACAGCCCTCTTCCGGGTTTTGCCCTGTTTGGGCCGCTTTTGCGCGGTTTCCGCCGGACAGGCCCCGCGATGCTTTTTTGAACGCTATGAACGACTATCGCACACAGGCTCCGCAGATCCTGCTGGACTTTTTGTCTTATCACGAAACCGTAAAAGCGCACTCCAAGCGCACGGTGGATGAATATTTTCTGGATCTGCGGAATTTCTTCCGTTACATGAAACAGCTGCGGGATCCGTCGCTTTCCGGCAAGCCTCTGGATGAGATCGACATTCTGGATGTCGATCTGGATTTTGTAGCGTCTGTTACGCTGACGGATATTTACGGCTACATGACCTATCTCAGCCGTGACCGGGTCCAGCATCACAACAGCCGCAATTCCGAGTATGGGCTCAATGCCGCCACCCGTGCCAGAAAGATCGCCACCATCCGGTCCTTCTACAATTACCTGACCAATAAAATGCACCTGCTTCGTGAAAATCCTGTCAAAGATATCGACTCGCCCAAGCTGCAAAAATCCCTGCCCAAATATCTGACGCTGGACGAGAGCTTACAGCTGCTGGACTCCGTAGACGGAAAAAATCAGGAGCGGGATTACTGCATTCTGACGCTGTTTCTCAATTGCGGCCTGCGGATCAGCGAGCTGGTGAGCCTGAATCTCAGTGACATTCAGGGTGATGCCCTGCGGATCTTGGGCAAGGGCAACAAAGTCCGCATCATCTACCTCAACGACGCCTGTCAGGAGGCTCTGGAAGGCTGGCTGGCGGTCCGGCGGCCCATTCAGGGGCGGGATGAAAACGCGCTGTTTCTCTCATCCAGAAACGAACGCATCAGCCGCTCCATGGTTCATGCCATGGTCAAAAAACGCCTGAGCGCCGCAGGCATCGACAGCACGCAGTACTCCTCCCACAAGCTGCGCCACACCGCCGCCACGCTGATGCTGCAAAACGGCGTGGATGTGCGGGCGGTGCAGGAGGTTTTGGGTCACGATCACCTGAATACCACGGAGATCTATACCCATATTGACAATGCTTCTCTGCGGATCGCCGCAAAGGCAAATCCCTTGTCACGTGTGAAAAAGCCAAAGAAGCAAGACGATTAAGCATCAAAAAGAGGGGGTCTCCAGTCTGAACTGCCCCCCATTTGTTAGACAGTATGGTATACTGAATAACAAATGGGGTGCTTTATTTATGCCAAAAGGAATACCAAATAAACGGTACACAGCAGAGTTTAAGCAAAAGGTCGTAGAGGCTGTGGTGAAAGATGGTCTCAGCTACAAAGAAGCTGCCAG
>JAPFEH010000037.1 GCA_026169195.1 Dysosmobacter sp.
CAGCACAAAAAGCCCCCTGATAGGAAAATATTGAAGTTTTAAGTGGAGTGGCGCAGCGTAAGCGGTGCCACTCCAGTTTTTAACTGGATACGCTCATGGTTGTAGAAATAAATATAACGATCGATCATTTCATTAGCATCTTTGAGCGAAGCCGGTTTGTAACGGTAGATGCACTCCGTTTTAAGAATGGAAAAGAAATTCTCTGCCATTGCGTTGTCGTAGCAGTTTCCTCGTCTTGACATGGACGGCGTAATGCCGTATTCTCTAGTCAGGTCAAAGTATGCTTGTGAGGTGTACTGACTACCTTGGTCGCTGTGGAGCTGCAACTCCGCGGCGACCTTCTTTTCCTTCCGCATCGCAAGCCGGATTGTGTCCAGTACAAGATTGACTGTCTGTGTAGTTCCTGTCTTGTAGGCAACAATGCTATTGTCAAACAGGTCTCGAATGATAGACAGATAAAGCACACCTTGACCGGTATGAATGTAAGAGATGTCCGTGACCCACTTGTGATTGGGGCGATCAGCTTGAAATTCTCTATTCAGCAGGTTTTCGTATTTGTGAATCTGCTCCCCCATTTGTTTCCACTTCCTGCGGCGGCGAATTTCAGATAGAAGTTCATATTTTTTCATAATGCGCAAAATTGTTTTCGGATTTCTGTGTATTTTCTTGATATTTCTCAACCATTTCCACATACGGCGGTACCCGTAGGTTATGTCGCATTTCTGCTGTTGCTCACGAATGATAGCAGCTAAGGCTGCATCGTGCATGGGTTGATTCAGGCGATTCACATAGTCATAGTAGCCACTACGTGATACGCCCAAAAACTGGCACATGACAGTCACCGGATAACGGTTGCGATTCATATAAACAACTTGATATTTAGTCCGTGGGCTCACCTCCTTCCTGTCAATTGCAGAAAATCCCGCAACAGTTTATTTTCCATTCTCAATCGTTCCAGTTCTGCCTTTTCGCTCTGCCGGGGAGGTTGACCATCTTTCCGAGGCCGGCCTTTGGGTTGAGGTATGATGCCGGCCTTTGCCCTTTTCTCTTTTCGGCGTTCCCGTTTTAATAGATTATGAATCGGGCGGTCACCTGTAAGCCCCAAAACTTCTTCTATTTCTCGATGACTTTTCCCAGCCGCTATCATCGTATTGATTACGGGGAGAAGCTCTTGGATATGTGTATACCTTCTCTCGGACATGATAATACCCCCTGATGTAGTACTCTTATTTTCCTACATCAGGGGGCTTTTTGTCTATTGTCCGTTTTTACTGGACCTGTGCA
>JAPFEH010000069.1 GCA_026169195.1 Dysosmobacter sp.
GGAGTGCGCCAAGGCTGCCCTGACCGATGGGAAAGCCATTGCCGGGAAGCTGACCAACACCTGCGAAGCCGAACAGAAAGGCCAGCGGGAAGCGTTGGAGCGTTCCCTGACAAAAGACGAGGAACGGATTGAGGTGCTGGAAAAGATGGTGCTGCGGCTCTATGAGGACATGGTTGCCGGACGGATCAGCGAAGCCAACTTCAATCTCATGTTGGACAAGACGCAGAAGGAACAGGCCGAGTTGAAAGAACGGGTTGCACAGGGGTGCAAGAAGCTGGCCGATGAAATGCGGCTGGCGATGGACGCCAAACAATGGGTAGACGCCATTCAGGAATATGCCGACATCACGGAGCTGGACGCAGCCACCTTAAACCGCCTGATTAAAGAAATCGTTGTCCATGAACACATCGACAGCGATAAGACACGACACATTTCTATCGAAATTCACTTCAATCTCAAACCCATCCCGGAGGTGGAACAGGTCAAGGGCTGACCTGTCCACGCCGGGGCAGTTCTAAAACAATTCCATATATTTTTTGACACGCCGCCGCCCGCCATCGAGCAAGGTTTTACTCTTAATTAGGGATAAAACAGCTCATGGCGGGCGGCGGCATCATCGTGCTGGGTACGACCCTGATCCCTCTGCTGTCCACCCTGTTTTAAGGGCATAAAGCATGGGATTTCTCACCGACTGGCTGACAGACTGGCTAAAAGAGCTGCTGATCGAGGGTATCATGGGCAACCTCACGGGGCTTTTTGATACGGTCAATTCCCGTGTCGGAGAGATTGCGGTGCAAGTGGGAACCACCCCGGCGGCGTGGAACGCCGGGGTGTTCTCCCTGATCCGGCAGCTTTCTGAAACGGTGATACTGCCGATTGCCGGTCTGATCCTCACCTTTGTTGCCACCTATGAGCTGATCCAGCTCATTATCGAGAAGAACAACCTGCATGATCTGGACTACTGGATCTTCTTCAAGTGGATATTCAAAACGGCCTGCGCCATTTTGATTTTGTCCAACACTTTCAATATCGTCATAGCCGTGTTCGATGTGTCCCAAAGCGTCATCGCCCGGGCAGCCGGGATCGTGCAAGGCTCAACGGACATTTCGGAGGCCATGCTTGCCGACTTGGAGGCCACACTGGAAACGCTGGGGCTTGGCTCTCTGCTGGGGCTGTGGCTGCAATCCCTGCTCATTCATGTGACCATGTGGGCAATCAATATCGTGATCTTCGTGATCGTCTATGGCCGCATGATCGAAATATACCTGCTGACCAGCTTAGCCCCCATTCCCGTTGCTACGCTCTCTAACCGGGAGCTGGGCAATACCGGGCAGAACTATTTGAAGTCCCTGTTTGCCGTGGGCTTTCAAGGGCTATTGATCCTCGTCTGTGTTGCCATCTATGCGGTGCTGATACAGGGTATCGCCACAGGCGGCGACCCCATCGGCGCGATATGGGGCTGTATGGGCTATTCCGTGCTGCTCTGCTTCTGCCTGTTCAAGACTGGCTCCATCGCCCGCAGCGTGTTCAGCGCACATTAAAGGAGGGATAGCTGTAAAACTTTCTGTTGAATTTTACAGCAGAATGGGATATACTATAGGCGAAAGGAGCTGATCAATATGCCAAATATCAAACCCATTTCTGACTTGCGGAATTACAGCGAGGTACTGCATGATGTAGCTGTGGGCGCTCCTGTTTTTTTGACAAAGAACGGACGGGGGCGGTATGCCATCGTGGATATGCACGATTACGAAAAAACACAGGCCACCCTGCGTCTGATGAACGAGCTTGCCAAAGGTCGTAAGTCCGGCGAGGAGAAAGGCTGGCTGACCTTGGAGGCCGTGGAGGAACACCTCGGGATTACCCATGAATAATCTGCACCTGTCCTACGAGGCGCAAAATGACCTTTCTGACATCAAGGACTATATCGCAGAGGATCTGGAAAATCCGCAGGCGGCAATCGCCACGGTAAGCAAAATCACAAAAACAATTCGTATGCTCCGTGACCGCGCGCTGATCGGCACACCGCTTTCCTCCATCGCAGATGTAGACAGCGATTATCGCTTCCTTGTCAGCGGAAACTATATGGTTTTCTACCGGGCGAATGGGAACGACATCTACATTGACCGTGTTCTGTATGGCCGTAGGGACTACCTGCGTATTCTATTTACAGATATACAGTCAGACACTATCGAATAACAAACACTTTTGAAACCGTCAGCTTCTCGCTGGCGGTTTTTTCATGTCCAAAGGAGCGTGATAATATCGAAAAATATTCCATTATCTACGCCGACCCGCCGTGGCGCTACTCGGCTAAGAAAGTGCAGGGCGCGGCGGAAAATCACTACCCCACCATGAGCATTGAGGAATTGTGCGCGCTGCCTGTGGCCGAGCTTGCGGCCAAGGACAGCGCCCTTTTTATGTGGGCGACCTTTCCCCAGCTCCCGGAGGCTTTGCGGCTCATCCGTGCGTGGGGCTTCACCTATAAATCCGTGGCGTTCGTCTGGCTGAAGAAAAACCGCAAGGCGGACAGTTGGTTTTATGGGCTGGGCTTCTGGACGCGAGCGAACGCCGAGATCTGCCTGCTGGCGACCAAGGGACATCCGAAGCGGCAGGCCGCCGACATTCACCAGTTTATCATTTCGCCCATCGAAGCTCACAGCAAAAAGCCGGACGAAACCCGTGATAAGATCGTTGCCCTCATGGGCGACCTGCCCCGTGTGGAGCTGTTCGCACGGCAGACCTCTCCCGGCTGGGATGTGTGGGGCAACGAGGTAGAGCCGACGATCCCGAACTTTGGGACAAGTTGTCCCAAACTGGAGGTGACAGACCGATGCCCTATGTGAATGTCCCGAACGACCTTTCCAAAATCAAGACAAAGATCGCGTTCAACCTCACCAAGCGCCAGCTTATCTGCTTCGGCATTGGGGCGGCTATCGGCGTTCCAACCTACCTTTTGACCCGGCAGGCCATCGGCAACACCGGGGCGCTGTTCGCTATGCTGGCGATCATGCTCCCGGCGTTCCTGCTGGCGATGTACGAAAAGGACGGTTTGCCCTTTGAAAAGGTGATCCGCAATATCATCCGGGTCAAGTTTACCCGTCCCGGCATCCGCCCGTATCGAACGGAAAATATCTATGCCCCATTTGTACGAAAGGAGGAGCCTATTGAGCAAAGCAAAAAAGCAGAAAAACGCAAATAAGCACCGGGCGCTGTCCGCCCAGCAGACCATTCCTTATATCGCCATGCACCCGGACGGCATCTGCCAGCTCCCCGGCGGGCTTTACACAAAGACGCTGGAATATGAGGACATCAATTATGCCGTGGCATCCACGGAGGATCAGACTGCCATTATCAGCGGGTGGAGCGCGTGCCTGAATTATTTTGACAGCTCTCTACCGTTCCAGCTTTCCTTTGTCAACCGCCGCAGCCGGAACGCCAACCGCTACAAAGTGAATATCCCGGCGCAGGAGGATGACTTCAACAGCATCCGGGGCGAGTATGTGGAAATGCTCAAAGGCCAGATCGCCAAGAGCAACAATGGCATTGAGCGGTACAAATACATCACCTTTGGCCTGCCCGCCGAGGGCGTGGCAGAGGCGCGTCCCCGGCTGGGGCGTGTGGAGGCGGATGTCATGGGCAACCTGAAGCGGCTGGGCGTCCAGTCCTGCCCGCTGGATGGCCGGGATCGGCTGGCGGTGCTGCACGGGCAGATGCACCCCGGCGGGCGTGAGCCGTTCCGCTTTGCGTGGAAGGACATTCCCAAGACGGGCATGGGGACAAAGGACTACATTGCCCCGGACAGCTTCGACTTTCGGCAGAGCCGGACTTTCCGTGTCGGCCAGATGTGGGGCGCGGCGTCCTATTTGCAGATCATGGCGTCGGAGCTTTCGGATAAGCTGCTGGCGGAAATTCTGGAACTGGACGCCGAGCTGACCGTCACCATGCACATTCAGACGGTAGACCAGCTCAAGGCCATTAAGACGATCAAGGGAAAGATCTCCGACATAGGCCGCATGAAAGCGGAGGAACAAAAAAAGGCTGTCCGTGCCGGGTATGATATGGAGATTTTGCCGCCTGACCTCATTACCTTTTCCAAGGATGCCGCTGAGCTGCTCTCCGACCTGCAAAGCCGCAACGAGCGAATGTTCCTGCTGACCTTTACGGTAGTGAACCTTGCTCCCACCCGGCAGCGGCTTGAAAACGATGTGTTCACGGTGAACGGCATCGCACAGAAATACAACTGCGCTCTGCGCCGTCTGGACTGGCAGCAGGAGCAGGGCTTTGTGTCCTCACTGGCACTGGGCTATAACGGCATTGAAATTCAGCGGGGCATGACCACCAGCTCCACCGCCATTTTCATTCCCTTTATGACCCGGGAGCTTCGTATGGATGGACAGGCGCTTTACTACGGCATGAACGCCCTTTCCAACAATGTCATCATGGCTGACCGCAAAAAGCTGAAGTCCGCAAACGGAATGTACCTCGGCTCTACGGGCAGCGGCAAGAGCTTTGCCGCCAAGCGTGAGCTGATCAATGTGTTCCTCGCCACCAATGACCGCATCATCGTGGTTGACCCGATGGGCGAATATGCCCCGCTGGTGCGGCGCTTGGGCGGGCAGGTCATTGAGATCGCCCCGGACAGCCCGCACCACATTTCGCCTATGGATTTGCAAATGAACATCAACGACGAGGACAGTCCGCTTTCCATGAAGGCGGACTGTCCTTGTGTGAGTTGATCGTGGGCGGCAAGGAGGGCTTGCAGCCTATCGAGAAAACCGTCATTGACCGCTGCGTGCGGCTGGTCTACCGGGAGATGGCGCTGGGGCTGGAAACGGCCAAAACGCCACTGCTGCAAGATCTGTATGAGGAGCTGCTGCGCCAGCCCGAGCCGGAGGCGCGGCGGGTGGCGACGGCGCTGGAGCTTTACTGCACAGGCTCTCTCAACCTTTTCAACCATCCGACAAATGTTGACCTCAATTCCCGTGTGGTCTGTATCGTCCTAAAGGGCTTGGGTGAAAACCTCCGCAAGATCGCCATGCACACTACCAACGAATTTGTTACGGCGGCGGTGAACGCCAACCATGCCGAGGGCGTGGCGACTTGGTGCTACTTTGACGAGTTCCATATCCTGCTCCGTGACCCGCTGACAGCCAGCTACTTTGTGGCGGTCTGGAAAATGCTCCGCAAAAAGGGCTGCGTTCCCTCGGCGCTGACGCAGAATGTGAAAGACCTGCTGGCCAGCCGGGAGATCGAGAACATTCTGGACAACACGGATTTCATGGTGCTGCTGTCGCAGGCGCAGAGCGACCGTGCGATCTTGGCAAAGCAGCTTGGTATTTCCGAGCATCAGCTCTCCTATATTACGCACTCCAATTCCGGCGAGGGCTTGCTGTTCTATGGAAATGTCACCATCCCGTTTGTAGACCGTTTCCCCCGTGGAGAGATCTATGACCTGCTGACTACCCGCCCGGAGGATCTTGCCCATGAGCGAACAGACGAGTAACCCCACTTCGGGACAAAATGTCCCGAAGTCCAAGTTCCGCAGAAAAAGCCAACAGGAGCAGACAGCCGCCAGTAAGCTACGCATGGAAAAGCGGGGCGAAAAGCTGGATGCCGCCCGGGAGAAGCTGGCAAAGCAGAAGCCGCCGAAAAAGCCCGGTGCGGTCAAGCGCCTTACCCACGCTGCCGGACACGGCGTCCACGGCTTTGTGCATGGCAAACTCTATGAGGTCGAGCATGAAAATGTCGGCACAGAGGGCGCACACCGTTCCGAGCTGGTAGCAGAGTCCGTGTACCGCTTTGGCAGGCGCAAGCTCCGCAAGGCCATCCGGGGACACCCGGCAAAGGCGGTGGAGCGTGCCGAGAGCAAGCACATTAAGGCCACGGCGGATTATTACTACCGCAAGACCGTGGAGGAACACCCGGAAATGCAGGAGGGCGGCGCGGTGTCCCGGTATCTGCAAAAGCAGAAGATCAAGCGCCAGTACGCAAAGCAGGCGCGGGAGGCTGCCAGACAGACCGGCAAGGCTGCCGAGGGTACGGCGTCCGTCACGGGCAAGCTGACAGAAAGAGTGTCCGCCTACATCAAGGAACACCCCGGCGGGCTGCTCCTGCTGCTGGCGGCGTTTCTTCTGCTGGTGGTGCTGCAATCGTGTATGTCCTCGCTGGTGACGGTGGGCAACGGCGTGGCCGGAGCCATCGGTGCATCCACCTATGCCGCCGAGGACGCCGACCTGCTGGGAGCGGAGGCCGCCTACTGCGTTTTGGAGGACGAGCTGCAATGCTACCTCGACACCTACACCCGCACCCACGATTATGACGAATACCACTTTGACCTCGACACCATTGAACACGATCCCTATGTGCTGCTGTCCATCGTCTGCGCGCTCCATGAGGGCGAGTGGACGCTGGGCGAGGTACAAGGAACGCTCCAAATGCTCTTTGACCGCCAGTACATTTTGACCGAGGATGTGGTGGTGGAGGTGCGCTACCGTACCGTTACCCGGACGGACAGTGAGGGCAACAACTATGATGTTGAAGTTCCGTACAACTATTACATCTGCTATGTCACGCTTGAAAACTTCAATCTCTCCCATCTGCCCGTTTACATCATGGGCGAGGAAACCCTGTCCCGGTATGCCTTATACATGGCAACACTGGGCAACCGCCCCGACCTGTTCCCGTCCTCGCCCTATGTGGGTAAGTACACCAACAAGCCCCCGGCACATGAGATCCCCGAGGACTATCTTGCCGATGAAACCTTTGCCGCCCTTCTGAAAGAAGCGGAGAAGTATGTGGGATACCCCTATGTGTGGGGCGGCAGCTCTCCGAGTACCTCTTTCGACTGCTCCGGCTTCGTCAGCTATGTCTACAATCAATGCGGCT
Source organism: Dysosmobacter sp. (assembly GCA_026169195.1). Taxonomy (GTDB): domain Bacteria; phylum Bacillota; class Clostridia; order Oscillospirales; family Oscillospiraceae; genus Oscillibacter. The sequence goes on from JAPFEH010000069.1 coordinate 6,889, forward strand.
GGGACTTTGGGCGGCTGGGGGCGCAGGGGCTATACAATATCTCCACCCGGACGAGCAGTCCCAAACCCGGCGACTTGGTATTCTTCACGGGGACTTATGACACGCCGGGGATCTCCCATGTGGGCATCTATGTGGGCGACGGCTGGATGCTTCATTGTGGCGACCCCATCAGCTACACCAACCTCAACACGAGCTACTGGCAGTCCCATTTCTACGCCTACGGAAAACTATTTTGACAGGAGGTTTTTTATGGCTATCTCCAAAAGCGCAAAAATTCAGGCCGAGATTGAAAAGGTCACGGCCAAGATCAACGAGCAGCAGGCACGGCTCAAGGAGCTGGAACAGAAAAAGCTGGAGGCGGAAAACAGCGAGATCGTGGAGATCGTGCGCGGTATGAGCGTTTCTCTCACCGACCTGCCCACACTGCTTCAGACCATCAAGAGCGGCGGCACTTTGGGACAGAATGTCACGAAGTCCGATCCCACAGACAAGGAGGACAGCGAATGAACAAGTGGATGAAGAAGCTGACGGCGGCGCTCTGCGCCGCTGTTTTGATGTGCGGCATGGCGGTCACGGCCTACGCTGGGGGCGGTGAGGAATGGGACGGGCTTGATCCTGTGGAGCCGCCGCCCATGGAAACCGTTGACCCCGGCGAGGGCTTCACCGAGGACGGCAACCTTGTGACCCGTGACCTGCTCTACGACAAGGCCACCAACAAGCAGTTCATCACGGTGCAGACCAGCGGCGGCAACACCTTTTACATCGTCATTGACTATGACAAGCCCACCGACGAGGACGGCGAGCAGTACCAAACCTACTTTTTGAACATGGTGGACGAGGCCGACCTGCTGGCGGCGATGCAGGCTGCGGGCAGTGAGCTGCCGGAGTGTGCCTGCGCGGACAAATGCGCCGTGGGTGCTATCAACACAGATTGCACCGTCTGCGCCGTGAATATGGGCGAGTGCCAGGGCAAGGCTCCCGAGCCTGCGCCCGTGGTGGAGCCGGAGCCTGAACCCGAGCCGGAACAGTCCAAGAACAGTGGCGGAACGCTCCTGCTGGTGCTGGCCGTGGTGGTCATCGGCGGCGGGGCTGGCTGGTATTTTAAGATCTACCGCCCCAAAAAGCAGCAGGCCGCCGACGCTGCGGAGGACTACGGTGACGATTACGACGATACCCCGCCTTGGGAGGACGAGGACGAAACGGAAAGTGAGGGAGAGGAATGAGATTTACCAACAGCCCCTATGAGGACTTTATGAAAGAAAAAAGCTACTTTAAGGGTGCTCCGCCCAACCTGCCGCCCAAAGGCTCCCGCTGCGACGGCTGCCCCTACTGGCGCGGGATCGGTTGCGTGTTCTGCTACCGGGAACAGCTCAAGCCAAAGACGGGAGAGAAAAATGAGCCGTGAATTGACCCGGCAGGAAAAGGCGGCGATCCGCAAGCTGGTGACAAAATGGTGCGCCAACTACGATAAAGACTATGGCTGCCTGCCGCTGGACTGTCCCTGCTATATGCTGGGCAAGTGCTGGACGGGCGCTTATTGCCGCTATTTCCGCGCGGCGGTGCTGCCCCTTGATCCTGTGCTGGAAAGGTCGCTGACCGTGGAGCGTATCACGGAAACCCGGCCTTGCCCGGTGTGCGGTAGGGCTTTTCTCCCGGACGGGCGGCAGCGGTACTGCTCCCCGGTCTGCGCTGGGGCTGCCCTGCGGGAGCAGAAGCGGGCGTATATGCGCCGCAAACGGAGGTAGTGCGTGGAAAAATAGCCCCGGAAAATGCCTGTATTTACAAGGCTTTTCCGGGGCGCTTTCGGGGTGGGCGGTATGTTTTCCGTCCGCCCCTGTTTTTGCAGAAATGCTTTCCACATCCAAGCGCCGGAGCTTTGGGACATTTTGTCCCGAAGTCCCGGCTGAAAGGAGGAATTATGCCTAAATATTATGAGATCAGCGACGCGGCGGCAAAGCGGGCAAAGGACATGAACAGCTATTCCGACTATGCCCCCGGCTCGGCCACGGCGGGCTACCGGGCGATGGTGGATGAAGCCTATGCGCTGGCAGAGAAGCAGAAAGCGCGGGTCGATCCCATGTACCACGATAAGATCGACGCTCTTGTTGACCGCTACGCCCGCAGATTGGCGGAAAACCTCAATGAGCGCAACGCCATTGACGCCCGTGTGCCGTCTATTCTGATTACCGGAGGCGGCAATTTCCCCGTGGCGAAAAAGGCCAAGCAGAATGCCGCCCGGGATCGCAACTACGGCGAGTACGCTGAAATTGAAAAGCTGCTGGATAAGATCCGTTCCACAGGCCGGGGCGGGATCAGCGCCGACGATGACCTTGCCGTGGAAAAGCTCACGAAAAAGCTGGAGGGAATGGAGTCTCAGCAGGCCATGATGAAGGCGGTCAATGCCTACTACCGCAAGCACAAGACGCTGGAGGGCTGCCCCGAGCTGACGGCGGAGCAGGTGGAAAAGGTCACGGCGTCCATGTCCCAAGACTGGCGCAAAGACCCCGTTCCGTTTCCATCCTATCTGCTCACCAACAATAACGCCAACATCCGCCGTGTGCGCCAGCGCATTGAGGAGCTGAGCCACAAGGCTGAGTTTGTCGGCTGGACATTCCCCGGTGGGGAGGTCAATGTCAATGAGGCAGAGAACCGATTGCAGCTCATTTTTGCGGATAAGCCGGACGCCGACACCCGGCAGGCGCTCAAAAGCGAGGGCTTCAAATGGGCGCCCAGCCAAGGGGCATGGCAGCGGCAGCTCAATCAGAACGTCATCCGTGCCGCCGCAAGGCTGGATTTTCTGCGCCCGGAGGATGGCAAAAGCCCCTATCAGCTTCAGCCCTTTGCAAAGAGGGCGGAGAAAGATGTATCACGGTGAGGAGGGTATATGGACAAAAACCAAGGCTATGAGATCATCAAGGCCGTCATGCTGGAAAACGGCAGGGGCTTTGCGCTGGGGCATCATCCTACCGCTCCCTCGCCCTATGTCACATGGGCTTGCTATGACGACAAGGACGGCCAGCGGCAGTATGAGTGGGGGCATTACGGCAGCGACCGTGCCGCTCTGGAACAGGACTTTGCGGCGCGGGTGCAGGAATACCAGCGCCTTTACAACGTCGATGTCAGGCAGGTCGAGGCTCCCGGCCTTTACAAGTATTACTCTACCCAGCGCCCTGTGGACATTGGGACATTCCCCAAGCCGCCCCGTAACGCCCCGGATGAGATCGTCAACTACGATCAGCGCGTCCCGGTTGAAAATGGATTATTTCTGGCGTGGGGGCATTTGACCTACACGCGGCCATTGACGAAACGGCAGGCGTCTGACTATGAGCTGCGGCCTGCGCCTGACAATCCCGACAGGCCCCGTTCGATCCGGGAACAGATGAAAACCGCCGCAAAGCAGGCCGAGGCTGACCGGGGCCAAGCTGCCCCAAAGAAAAATGCCCCTGACCGGGGCGACAGATAGGAGGACATTTATGGAGCAGGAACACAATCCCAACAAGAACGCCGAGCTTTTTATGGAGCAGAACGGGAACATGATCGACGGCATCATCAACAATCTGCCTGTGCCGCCCCGGTCAGAAAAGCCGCTGGATAAGGTGCGGGAACACCCGCCCAAGCGCCGCAGCCGGGAGCGTGAGGAGCGTTGACAAAAAAGCGGCGGCGCTCTGTCCATCTTCATGTGATGGTGACGCCGGAGGAACAGGCGTTGATCGCTGACCGCATGGCCGAGGCTGGAATCTCCAACATGGGAGCCTATATGCGGAAAATGGCACTCAACGGCTATGTCCTCCATGTTGACCTCTCGGACATCCGGGAGCTGGTGGCCTTGCAGCGGCGGTGTGCCAACAACCTAAACCAAGTGGCCGTCCATGCCAACACCTATGGCATCTATCCCTCGGAGATCGCAGCACTCCAAAAGGACTATGCCGACCTATGGGAGCCGCTGTCCGAGCTACTGAAAAAGCTGTCGGCTGTGGTGAGCCTATGATTTGTCGGGGAGCGGCCTTGTGCCGTTCCCCGGCTTTCACGACTTCGGGAATAATGGGGTACCCCACAAAGTCGCAAGACTTTGTGGGGAGAGGAGGCGCAACGGAGCGGGCGGATTTTGGGACATTTTGTCCCAAAGTAGCATAGCGAAGTTTGTGCCGACGAGTCCCAAAGCGGTGAAAGCTCGACATCCTTGTGTGCCTATTTTCCCAGCGGTATAATACGGGTAGAAGGACTAACCAACCCGATTTTTTAATGGAGGTAGCTGCTATGATCGTTCTCAAAATCCTTGCCGCCCCCGTGATGGTGGCGCTGTCCCTGCTGGCCGCTATGGTTACATTTCTGTTCTGCGTGGCGTCCGCCGTGTGTGAGATGGGCTGCATTGTGCTGACGCTGCTCTCACTTATTCTGTTCGTCGGCGGGCAGACGGTGGGCGGGATCGTGTTCCTCGTCCTTGCGTTCCTCGTTTCTCCCTTTGGCGTTCCCGCCATCGCTGAGTGGCTGGTGGACAAGCTGCACTCGGCCAAGTTTGCCCTGCGGGATTTCATCACCGGCTGATACTTCGGGACAAAATGTCCCAAAGCAGAAACGACGGCGGCTGACCACAGCCGCCGTTTGTCATATCGGAAGGAGGGCTGCCTACGGCCACGACCTACTACAAGAAGCACAAAATCAGCAAGGGCGAAACCATCGCACATTCCTTGAAAGAACGGTTTGACTACGGGCAAAACCCGGACAAGACCGAGGGCGGCGAGTTGATTTCGTCCTACGGCTGCGACCACATGACCGCCGATGCCGAGTTCCTACTAAGCAAGGCCAAGTACAAGGCCGTCACAGGGCGGGAGCAACGGCGGGATGCCGATGTGCTGTGCTATCAGATCCGCCAGTCATTCAAGCCCGGGGAGATCACGCCGGAGGAGGCCAACCGCATCGGCTATGAAACGGCGATGCGCTGGACAAAGGGGAAGTATGCCTTTTTTGTTGCCACCCACATAGACAAGGCGCACATCCACAATCACATTTATTATAACTCGACCTCGCTGGACTGCACCCGGAAGTTCCGGGACTTTATCGGCTCTGGCCGTGCGGTGCGGCGGCTCTCTGACCGCATTTGCCTTGAAAATGATCTGTCCGTCATCACCAATCCCAAGCTGCACAGCAAGGGACGCTTTCTCCATTACGGGGCGTGGCTGGGGACGGAGCGGCAGCCCTCGTACAAGGAGCAGTTACGGCCTGCCATCAATGAAGCTCTTGCCAAACGCCCCGCCGACTTTGACGATTTTCTCCGGCTCATGGAGGCGTCCGGCTTCACGGTCAAGCGTGGGCGCAGTGGTGTAATTTCTTTTCTCGTTCCGGGACAGCAGCGGGCAACACGACTGCGGGCGTCTACTCTCGGGGACGGCTACGATCCCGAGGACATCAAGGCCGTTATCGCTGGGGAGCGTCCAATCCCGGAGCAGTCTGTTCCTGCATCTGCTGTCCCTCGTCAGGTCAATCTGATCGTAGATATAGAGGAACGGCTGCGCTCTGGCAAGGGTGCGGCCTATGCGCGGTGGGCGAAGGTCTATAACCTCAAGCAGATGGCGGCGGCGCTTCAATTCATGCAGGAGCAGAATATTACCGAGTATGACCAGCTCTCCGCCAAGGCCGAGGATGCCGTTGCCCGTTTCCATACGCTGACGGAACAGCTTCGGCAGACCGAGGCCGACCTTTCCCATACCTCTGAACTAATGGGAGCCGTGGTGCAGTACGCCAAGACCCGCCCGGTGTTCGATGGGTACAAGGCTGCCAAGTACAGCCGGAAATACCTTGCCGAGCACGAGGCGGAACTGGCGGACTACCGGGCGGCCAAGGCTGCGATGGGAGAGCTGCTGGGTGGTGAGAAGCTGCCCAAGATGGCAGAGCTAAAAGAAAAACGCCGCCAACTGGAGGCGCGGAAAAAGGCGCTCTACGCTGACTACCGAACGGCGCAGGAGCAAATGCGGCAGGCCGTGGCGGTCAAGGCCAATATCGATCATCTGCTGGGCGTCACGGACGGCCAACGCAGAAAGGAACAGGAGCGATAAGCGACGGTGACGCAGACAATTACTTTGGGACATTTTGTCCCAAAGTGCCGGGTTTGGGGAGGCTCCCCAACAAGCGTTTTTGCAGCCCGCCGAGATGCAAAAATAGCAAGTGTGGCTACACTTGCCCTGCTTGCCGTTAGTGCGTTCCCCGGAAATCCCACGGAAAAACGGAGGCAGCGCCGTTTCTTACGCTCCCTCCGTTTCTCTGGCTTTTTGTATTCCCTCTGCGGTGGCTTCCATGATCGTCAATTCGTTCTCGTCCATTGTGTTTAGCATCCTGTCAATGTGCTGGCGGCAATCACTTTCTTCGTTCTGTTTGTCAGGATAGAAGAATTGATCAACGGAAATATCCAGCAGAGTGACAATTTTATAAAAGGTATTCAAGCTCGGATGCTGACCACGATTTTCAAAATACATAATGGAACGAGGTGTACGATCAACGAGCTGCGCGAGGTATTCCTGTGTCCAGCCTTTGGCTTCTCTTTTGCGCTTGATCTCCCGGCCTAATGCGTGGAAGTCGAGCCGTCTTTCATCTTGGTACATTCTCATATCACCCATATATTATTCTACATTTCGGGTTTGGTTATGAGAACGAAACATGATTTTATGTTTTGGTAGTATTTTATTTTATCAGCGTTTTCAGTAACGGCATTGATAGATTGAAAGAATGGCAGTAAAATAAATGCGGATACAATTTCGGACTCCATAATAGATACATATTTCTCTGCTATACTTGAAAAGTTGGAGGTGGGACAATGCAGAAGATTTTAATTGTCGAAGATGATATTGACATTCAGGATATATTGAAAAATCATCTGATTGATGCGGGATATGAAGTTGCTGTTGCTTCTGACGGCGTGGCGGGGATTGCGATGTTTGATGATACAATCGACCTTGTGCTGTTAGATATTATGCTCCCTAAAATCGACGGCTATGGTGTATGTGAGGTCATTCGCAAAAGGTCACAAGTTCCTATTATTATGCTTACTGCGCTTTCAGATGAAGAAAACCAGTTGAAAGGTTTTGAACAGCAGATTGATGATTACATTCCAAAGCCCTTTTCGCCCAAAATCCTGCTATGCAAGATTGCGGCTATTCTTCGCCGCAGAATGACTGACAATCAAAATCAATCCTTGCTTACCTATAAAGAGTTGAGTATGGATATTGATGGATTTCATGTATATCAAAGCGGAAACGAAGTCGTTTTAACGAGCAAGGAGTTTGCACTTCTTAGGCTTATGATTGAAAATCAAGGAAAGGTTTTCACTCGACAGATGTTGCTTGACCGGTTGTGGTCGGATGATTTGGAAGTTGAAGATCGGATTGTTGACAGCCATATAAAGAACATTCGCAAAAAGCTAAATGCGGATTATATAAAAACATAAGAAGGGTTGGATTTTATATTTATTAAATTGATTAAAAAAAAGTTATAATCCAATTTTTTTTATAATAA
>JAPFEH010000075.1 GCA_026169195.1 Dysosmobacter sp.
ACCGCCGCATAAAGGCAAAGCTAAAGGGCTTGCCGCCTGCAATTCACAGACAACAAGCCCTTTCAGCCGCTTAAACAATTTCCACTTTTAATATTGTCTAACTTTTTGGGGTCACTTCATATACGCTGGTAGTTCAAACGGATTTGTTTGTCGTACAGCAGGCAACAAAAGTATTGCTGTCCATATTTCCGTATGTTATCCTGATGATTTTTCTGCTCGCACTCCTTTGTGCATGGCTCTATACACGGTACATCACTCGACCCATTGTGCAACTAAGCAGGATTTCAAAGCAAATGGCGGAACTGGATTTTTCTGGTCAATGTACTGCTGTGCGGGAAGATGAATTGGGGTGCTTGGCGCAAAATCTAAATTCGTTGTCGGCCTCGCTCTCTACTGCGCTGAATGATCTTCAAACTGCAAACCAGCAGCTCAAGACAGATATGGAAAAGGAACAAGCATTAGAGCAACAGCGGGTAGAATTTTTCTCGGCAGCCTCCCACGAACTGAAAACACCGCTGACTATTTTGAAAGGTCATTTGTCGGGGATGCTGAACGGGATCAGCGGCTATGAAAACCACACAGAGTACATGGAGCGTTCGCTTGCCGTTGTTGATAGGATGGAGAAGTTGGTAAAAGAACTGCTGTATGTTTCCAAAGCGGAGGAAACTCAAAAAACTGAATATAAAACCGTTGATTTTGCGGAAATACTTCGGGTACAGGTTGCCGCAGTAGCAGATTTATTGGAAGAAAAGAAACAGCACCTTGAAGCAAATATTCCTACCCGCCTTTATTGTGAAGTGGAACAAGCACAGATGGAACGGGCAATTCAAAATATATTGGTAAACGCAATTCGCTATTCTCCAAGTGGTGAATTGATTCGTATATCTTTGTCCGAAACGCATGGTACGATTCGTGGTGAAATTGAAAACACAGGTGTCCGTGTGCCTGACGATGCTATTCCACATTTGTTTGAAGCCTTCTATCGGGCAGATACATCTCGTAACCGCAATACAGGCGGAACCGGATTAGGGCTTTATATTGTTCGCAAAGTCATGGAAATGCACCGAGCAAATTACGGCATTTCAAATATAAACAATGGTGTACTGTTTTGGTTTGAATTGCCTTGCAGACAGCCGATAGACAACTCCATCTAAAATCCATAATCCATGCAAACTATATCCAAGTTGCTTTGTTATATTATAGCTGTCCTCAAGAGGGCAGCTATAATTCTTATAAAGCGAGGTCTTATCTATGAAGAACAAAAAAATTTTGGCAATAGGCTTGTGCGGAGCAATCTGTTTAAGCATTGCAGGGGTTGCTTATGCAAGCGCATTGGCTTCGGACACACCAAAGGTTTCAACATCTGAAACGGGAAACACATCCGGCGCAGATATTCTCTATCAGGATACAGACGGTGGACAAATCAGCGTTGACGGTAAAAATTGGGTTGCCGAGGCAGATTATGAGAAGAACAATGCGGCACCAGATGTGCAGTGGTGGACAGCCGATGAATACGAAGCGTGGATGAACGAACAGAAAAAAGAAATGGAATCTTTGATTGGAACCGGGGATGGTTGGTATGATGGGCAAGGCATATTCCACGAATTTACGCAGGAAAGCGTAGATGCTATGATGGACAGCTATAAAGAAACTCTGGAAAGTATCAAAAAGGGAGTATTGTATTCCAAAGACGACGGTGACGGCGATACCTACTCCATGATTCCACCTACTGAAGATGTAGTTTCCTCTTATAGTGTTGATGTAACAAAAGATAACGGAAAAACAGTACACATTGGGGATTATTCCACAGTTGAGGAATTAGACAAAGCCATTTCTGATGCAGTTAAAAATGGTCAACTCACACAAGAAGAAGCGGACTCCGTTCAGAAATAATGACTAAGCCATTCTGCCGGACGACGGCAAAAGAAAAAAAGCCGTCGTAGAGCAGACAATTTGACACGCCCATTTGAAACGGCGGCTTTGATTTCAGAGCCGCCGTTTCTTAGCGTTTACACAATCCTATGACGACTTGCAGCGACACGGTAGACGATTCGAGCTTATTTCGCCGTGTCCTTTTCTCTTTTTCGCAGTATCCATGATCTGCACCAGCTAAAAAAAGCGTAGCCCCTCCTCCGGGACAGTCTGTCTATGAAGGTACAATATATCAGTACAATTATGATAATGTAATTTCATGCGTCTGCATAGCGTCCTGCTGTGCGGGCGTTTTTATATGTCTGCACCTTGGGACAATTTGTCCCAAAGCAGCCAGCCCCGGCTGCCGATCCCCGCCGTTCCTCTGTTCTGTTCACCCACCCACACATGAACCGAATGGAGGAAATACAAATGACGACCATCAATCTGAAGGACTTTTACGCTTGGTACACCCATGATGAATACATCGAAGTTTCCGACGAAGTGGCCGCCGAGCTGAAGGCGGACAAGCTGTATGAGGCAGCCCATCAGCGGCGCACGACCCGCAACAAGGCGCGGTATTCCCTCGACTGTGACGATGGGATCGAATACTCGGCCTGCCTGCATGAGCCGACGCCGCAGGAGCTTCTGGATCGCATGGAGTTGTTCGTCCACCTCTGGAACGCCCTCAATTCTCTGCCGGAGGTGCAGGGCGTCCGGGTGGAGGCGCATCTGATTCTCGGCAAGAGCTACCGCCAGATTGCCCGGGAACAGGATGTGGACAAGAGCGTTGTCCGGCGCTCGGTGAAGCGCGGCATGGCTGCTATGAAAAAATATTTGAAAAAAGTTCTGTGAGCGAGGCTCCATTTGCCCGATTTTTGTCCTTGGTATATGAGAGGTAGTTTTCACTTCTCCGCAGCAAGGTAGTTGATGCTCCGTCACGGATCGTCGCTGTCCGCTGTGAGGGAGCGCCGCATTGAGTATGAGCTGTCTTATGACAGGCCAACGGGAGCGGGTGCGGCGCTCCCACCTTTCAAAAATACCTTGGGACATTTCGTCCAGAGGTCATAAGACGCAGGCCAGCGCTCCGAGCGCTGGCCTGTTTGCTTTCCCCAGCGGACAGCGGGGAAAGCGCATTGTGTTTTGCATCTGTGAAAGGAGGACGCCATGACTGAAAAGCCCGCTGCGGAAGAATATGTGTACCATATCGGAAAGATCCGCTTCATCGTCACGCCTGTTTACAAGGAAACGGGAGAGCTGATGCGTGACATCCTTTTGAAGCTGATGCTGGCTGACTTGGAGCCGGTATAACCCCATCGACATCCTTAACATGGGCGGTCAGGCAAGGTATAATATAGTCAGGATGAATGACCTCTTGCTTGACTGCCAGAGAGGAGGTTTATATGAAACAGTCAAGCAAAAAACACGAACTCGGCACAGCCGCTCTTTACTGCCGACTGAGCCGTGACGATAATATGGACAGCGAGTCCAACAGCATCCAAAATCAGAGGAAGATACTCCAAAAGGCCGCCAAGGACAAGGGGTACACCGACACGGTTTTCTTTGTAGACGATGGCATCACTGGAACGACCATGAAGCGTCCCGGTTTTCAGAAAATGCTGACCGCTATCGAAGCCGGGTACATCTCGGCAGTGTTCGTCAAAGACCTTTCACGGCTGGGGCGCAACTACATTGAGGTCGGCAAGCTGACGGAAGAATTTTTCCCGCTCCACGATATACGGCTGGTGGCCGTTTCCGATGGCGTGGACAGCGACGAAGGCGAGGACGATTTCACCCCGTTCAAAAATATTATGAACGAGTATTATGCGAAAGACATTTCCAAGAAGCGCCGGATCGTGAACAAGATGAAAGGCAACGCAGGCGTTCCGCTTTCTCCGCCGCCCTACGGCTACATCAAAAACCCGGACGATCCCCGCTTTTGGGTGGTGGAGCCGGAGGCTGCCGAGGTAGTGCGCCGGATCTATCGCATGGCGCTGGAGGGGTACGGGCTGGCAGAAACCGCCACCCGCCTTGCCGCCGATGGTGTGGTCAATCCCACCTACTACTGGCGCAGCCGTGGGACGAGCCGGGGCGGGTCGAAAAGCACCGTGGAGCCTACCAAATGGGGACACACCACCGTCAAGAAGATCCTCACCTTGCAGGAATACTGCGGCGATGTCATTAACTTCAAAAGCTACTCCAAGTCCTACAAGATGAAAAAGCGGATCGAAAACCCGGAGGAAAACCGGGCGATCTTCCTCAATGTCCATGAGGCTATCATTGACCGCCAGACTTGGGAAAAGGTGCAGGCGCTCCAAAAAGGGACGCGCCGCAAAAAGCCCACGGTCACGCAGGAGCCCAGCGTATTCTCCGGCTTGCTAAAATGCCCGGAGTGCGGCGGCAATCTCAATTTTCACTTCAACCAGAACAACCACGACATCAAGTTTTTCAGTTGTCAAAATCATAACTCCGGCTATCGCAAGTGCAGCAAGACGCACTATATCCGGCTGGACTTCTTGGAGCAGGTCGTTTTATACGAGGTCAAGCGGCTGGCCTGCTTCGCCAGCGAATACGAAAATGACTTTATCAAGGCCATGATCGGACGCTCGGCAAAGGTGGCGGAAAATGCCACGCTCCGCAAGCAGCGGGAGCTGGACACCCTGACCGCCCGTGACCGGGAGCTGGATATGCTTTTTGAACGGCTCTATGAGGACAATGTGGCGGGAAAGATCGACGATGCCCGGTTTGCCAAAATGTCCAAACGCTATGAACAGGAGCAGGGCGAGAACGCAAAGAAAATCAAGGCGCTGCGGCTGGAACTGAAAAAGGACGAGAGCAAGCGCATGGATATTGACGATTTTCTTGAAACGGTACGGCGGTACACGGACGCGACCACCATTACAAAGCGCATGGTCGCGGAGCTGATCGACCACATTGAGGTGTACCACGCTGAAAAGCAGGACGGCGTTACCAATCAGCGTGTTGTGATCTACTACAACTGCATTGGCTCTTTCGATGTGCCGGATCGCCGGAAAATCCCGGAAGCCGACATTATCATGGAAACGAGAAAAGGCGTAGCGCTCAGCTACGCCCCGGAACAGGTTGCGGTATAGGAGGTACGACACGATGAAAGCCTATTTCTATTGCCGCGTCGCTCACGATGATAGCTTTTCTTTGGAACGGCAGGCCGAGGAGCTTCGCCGCTATGCGAAGCAAGCCGGGTACACCATCGTTGGTGCTGCCGCCGAGCATGGCTCTGGAATGACCCTTGACCGTCCGGCTTTGCAAGAGGTGATGGAGGCCGTTCTTGCCGGAAAGGTGGATGTGGTGCTGATAAGCAACCTTGACCGTATAGGGCGGGATTGGGGCATGACAAAGCAGTACATCGACCTGCTGACCGAGCATAAGGTCAAGCTGCTGTGCCTGCGGGAACGGGTGAGCACCGACAGCTCCGGCTTTTCACCATTTTCTACATAAAAAAGCAGAGTGTCCATTACAGGATACTCAGATCCTATAAGGACACTCTGCATGGTCCGAGTGGCGGGAGTCGAACCCACGGCCTCATGGACCCGAACCATGCGCGCTACCAACTGCGCTACACCCGGATACAGCTTGTTATTATACGGGATTTTTTTGGATCTGTCAAGGTCATATTGCCAGAAAAGTCCACATAGACTGCAAAAGAAGAAAAAAGACGGGGAGGGAGCGGTATGACTTCACGGCAAACAGGGCGGCGGATCGCGTCTATTTCTGCGGAACGCCGCAGACGGGCTGCCGGACGCGGCGGCTTCGGAAAAGGCGGGCGGCGTCGGGATGACCGCATGAGTGCCGGAGAGCGGAGGCAGCTTTTCAGGCTGTTTTTCTGCGGCGGGGTCTTTGTGCTGCTGGTGGCAGCCAAGCTGGCGCTCCCGGCACGTATGGAGCAGATCAATGCAGCGCTCTCCCGCGCATTGGAGCAGAACATGGACGTTCAGGCGGTGTTTTCTGCCGTGGGCCGCGCCTTTTCCGGTGAGGAAGATCTGGGGAAGACCGCAGATGAACTTTATCAGGCGGTCTTTCGTCCGCAGGAGCAGGAGGCGGTACAGGCGTCCGTACAGGCCTCTGCGGTCAAGGCAGCCGGCTCGATCCGGTTTTTGCGGGAATACCGGATGTCCGCCGCAGATCCGCCTGATTCGGAAAAAACGGCCGGAGACGGGGAGGGGGCGGAGCTTTCCGCGCTGACGTATGTACTTTATTCCGACCAGAATCTGCCGGAAGGCGTAAGCATGGAGCAGGCCATTTTGAATTTTGACTATGCCGTTCCGGTATCCGGTACGGTCAGCTCCGGCTTCGGATACCGGAACCATCCGGTTGAAGGCGAGGAGCGGTTCCATTACGGTGTGGATCTGGCAGCAGACACGGGCACGGAAATCGACTGCTTTGCCGACGGCACGGTAACGGCGGTGGGGGAGAGCAGCAGCTACGGGAAATACTGCACGGTGACCCATACAGGGGGATATTCCACCCTGTATGCCCATTGCAGCCGGATCACGGCGTCTTCCGGAAGTGCGGTGCGGAAGGGGGAGAAGATCGCAGAGGTGGGCGAGACGGGAATCGCCACCGGACCGCACCTTCACTTTGAGCTGCACAGAAACGGCGTATACCTGAACCCGATTTACTATGTCTCGCCTGCGTGAGAGCGGCGTGCAGGTCTCCGGCGGCTTTTGGGTCCTGACCGCGTGGTTCACCGCAGTGAACGGGTGGCGGCTGACGGCTGTGCTTCTGGGAATGGCGATCGTTCATGAAGCGGGCCACTGGCTGGTTTTGAAGGCGGCGGGGGGCAGGGCTGCGGGTCTGCGGATCGGCATATTGGGCGCGGTGATGGAGGTGGACAGCAGCGGACTTTCCTACGGAAAAGAATTGCTGGTCGTGCTGGCGGGGCCTGCGGCAAACCTCCTGACCGCGGCTGTCTGCGCTGCGGCAGAGGCGGAAACGGCAGCCGGCGCGGGACTGATTCTCGGATGCTTCAACCTGCTCCCGATCCGCCCGTTAGACGGCGGGCGGGCTTTGGAGCTGGGGGTCTCATGGGCTCTGGGACCGGCGGCGGGAGAGACGGCTGCACGGTGGGCTGGCACGGCGGCGGCTTCTGTTCTGGCGGGCGGACTGGCGATGGTGATGCTCCAAAGCGGCGGGAGCCTATGGCTGCTGCCGATGGCGCTGAGCGCTCTGGCGGCGGTAAAGCGGGAAGGTTTCAGAAAGAAGGTTTTTTTGTAAAATAATGCTTGCAATACGGGCGGATCTGTGGTATTCTATTTAGGCTAAAAAGGGCGGTCCTCTGTCGTGCGTCTGCAAAATATGTAGTAGGCACCTGAAAAGCGGCACGAACGCCTATATAACAGGAGGAAACAATCCATGGATCTCATTAAAGAACTCAACAAGGAAACCTTGCAGAACGAGGTGACCAACGTCAAGATCGGTGACACCGTTCGTGTCCACGTGAAGGTGAAGGAAGGCTCCCGTGAGCGTATTCAGGTCTTCGAGGGTATTGTGATCGCCAAGAAGCATGGCGGCATCGAGGAGACCATCACCGTTCGCCGCATTTCTTACGGCATCGGCGTGGAGAAGGTGTTCCCCGTTCATTCTCCCTCCATCGACCACATTGAGGTCGTCCGCAACGGTAAGGTCCGTCGTGCCAAGCTGTACTATCTGCGCGGCCGCGTCGGCAAGGGCGCCAAGGTCAAGGAGAAGCTTTGATCCGAGGATAAAGAGAGGCGTTTCGCCTCTCTTTTTTCTTTTTGAAAAAATAGGGCGCTCCCTTGTGAAAGCCGGATTTTTCTGTTATACTAAATTGCTAATACCGCAGCAAGGAGGAGGAACCATGACGTTCCGGCCGGAAAAATCCAATGAGCGGGGCGCTTATGAGTGTCTTGGCGTCTTGATCTGCACAGTTTTGGCGATGCTCCTGATCTCCTCGCTTGTGATGCGGGTGTTCCGGGCCGATGGCGCTTCCATGCGGGAGACGCTGCAGGACGGCGACATCCTTCTGGTGCTGAACGATCCCCTTTGCGGAAACTATGAGCGGGGAGACATCGTGGTGCTGCGAAAAGCCGGCTTCCGGGATGGCGCGCCGATCGTCAAGCGGGTCATTGCAACAGAGGGACAGACGGTAGAGATCGACTTTGAAAAGGGCGCTGTGTTTGTGGACGGGGAAAAACTGGAGGAGGATTACATTCGGGAACCCACGTGGACGCCGGAGGGACTGGAATTTCCCGTCACGGTTCCGGAAGGACACCTCTTTGTGCTGGGAGACAACCGCAACGCCAGCAGTGACAGCCGCAGCAGGGAGCTGGGGACCATAGACACACGCATGGTCATGGGACAGGCGGTTTTGCTGGCTGTGCCGGGAAAAACGGCAGGATTAGACAGGCGGGAGTGGAGCCGGACGGGCCTTCTGCAATAAAGGAGAACAGAATCAATGGAAGAACAGGAAAAGAAACAGCGGGATGGGGGAAAAGACCTCTATGAATGGGTGCAGGCGCTGGTGTGCTCTGTGC
>JAPFEH010000003.1 GCA_026169195.1 Dysosmobacter sp.
ATGGCACTCAGTTAGGGATTACCCCCCCCCCGCTTTAGTTGAGTAAAGTGCATAGATAGGACCCCCATTTTCACTGAATCATGATCATTCTTTTTGATGCGCGATCGGTTTGTACTGACGCTTTCACATACTCAGCGGGTGTCACATCAATTCCTCCCGCATAATCATAAGGTGAATCCACATAAATTGCTCCGCCGGCCATTACCTCAATGTCCATTGTTTTGGGGACACCGACAATTTGGGATTTCTCTAAGGTAGTTTCAGCGATCGAACCCGTCTTCCAGTCACAATAATAAATTTTGTGCCAATATCCGACACTGTTGGACAGCGTAATCCTCCTGATGGGAAGATCCTTTCCACCTGTAAACTCCCTCGCCACGCCATTGACGCCCATATATCCGCTCTTCGCCACTCTGCTTACGCCTCCCACTCCAACGTTCATCTCTTTCGCCATGCCCGCTCACCTCACTCATAGCACAGGTAAATACATCCGGTGGTCAGGGAACTGCTGCCGGCCGTCATGTCCGTGGTGCCGGCATAGATATGCCGTACCCCCTTGGTCTCAACCGCCGGAGTCAGCGTGGTCTGCCCCGTACCGCCGCGGGCTATCGGCAGCACACCACTGTTGATCTGGGACGCGCTGTGCGTGTGGCTCTTCGGCGCGTAATCCATGGCCGGCAGCTGCCCCGCAGGCACCTTTCCATCTGCCCCCAGACTGGCGACGCCGTCCGCCGCCCCCTTCTCCTCTGCGGGAATGGCGCCCACCTGTGCCGCCGTGGGCACCCACGTATCCGGTCGGGCTTTCACCTGTTCCGCCGTGACGCCGTGGGGGTTTTCCTTGCTGGCGATGTGGTTGGGCACGTCCTTCAGCGCGGCATTGAAGGCCGTCTCCGTGCCGGCATACCCCGCCTCCACTGCCGTCTGATAGGCACTTTTGCCGTTCTTACCGGCAACACCGGCAGGACCTTGCGGGCCTTCCGGACCAATGGAGCCTTGGAGACCTTGGATTCCTTGAGCGCCTGCTTGTCCGGGAATGCCTTGTGCTCCCTGCGGGCCTGCGGGGCCTTGAGCACCCTGCGGACCGGCGGGCCCCTGCGGTCCTGCAGGACCTTGCAGGGCGCCAACGCTTACCCAATCCTTCTCCTGTTCGGACCAGATATAGCATTCTCTGTTTTCCTGCACCATGTACATCTTGTCGTTGCCATTAGGGATCGCATTGCGCAGAGCCGCCAGCGTGGGGTAGGAATCCTCGATATAGAGACTTTGTCCATCCCTGCCGGCGGGGCCGGTTTCGCCCTGCGGGCCAACGGGACCCTGTACGCCGGCTGTGCCTTGGGGTCCCTGCGGGCCTTGAACGCCCTGCTTCCCCTGTTCTCCGGCAGGTCCTTGGATGCCCGCAACACCCTGAATTCCCTGCGGCCCGCGCTCGCCCTGTGCGCCCTGCGCGCCTTGGACGCCCTGCGGACCCTGCGGTCCCCGCACGTTCACACTCTCCGGCGGCGCGGCGACCTCCTGCAAGGTAAAGGACATGACGCCGTTCACGTCCACGCTGGGCACGATGGCGGGGCCGGTCCTGCCCTGCGGACCCACGGGGCCCACAAGGCCCGTATCTCCTTTTTCGCCTTTGTCTCCCTTGTCGCCTTTGATGCCGTGGATGATGGTCTTCTCCCCGTCATCCGTCACCTCGGAGTTTGTAAACTGCATCCGGCTGCGCTGGGGCAGCGGGACCCCGTCGGGGCCGAGGATCAGGTGACCGGAGGAGCCGGTCGCCTGCCAGCGCTGTCCGTCCGTGCTAACCTCCAGCACCTTATCGCTGTTAAGCCGCAGATACTTGAACCC
>JAPFEH010000076.1 GCA_026169195.1 Dysosmobacter sp.
GAGATGATCGAACTGATGAAAGAGGAAGTCATGCTGGGATCTGACTTCTCACAAATCGACTTCCTCTTTGACAATACTGCGATGGCTCTGGCGGAGCTGTATTTCCAATGGAAGGATAACGGCAAGCTGGACTACGATCATGAAGAAGCTATATGGGATAAAGTCACCGGTTTCACAGCATCCAAAGAAGCCCTTGCTTTCCTGCTGAGGCAGCTCACCGACATCAAAAACGAGGTGCCGGACGAGGACGGCATCCGTGAGATTGTGGATCTTTGGAAGAACGAGGACAGCGGTGAGATCGCTCCTGCGTGGTCAGAGCATTTGGACTGGCTCATCAAGCGGCTGATCTCGGAACAGGAGGCATGACGCATGTATATCAAAAAATACTGGGGCAACTTTATTGGCGGTTCCGATGACAGCCTGAACCTTGTGGCGTTTTTGGAGGATCAGAAAAAGGAGGAAATCCCCCTCAGCGAGATCTTCGCCAAGATCGGGCTGGACAAGCAGAACTGGGACTTCCGCCAGACCGTGGAGTATCTGGAGTTCACCCACTCGGGTGGCGTGGAGATGGACTTCCACTTCGCCATTGATGTGGTCATCGACCTTGCTGCCATCCTGTTGGAGTGCAGCGTCAGCGGCGGGGTAAACCTCCATGATCTGGACGAGTACAACACCCCTTCCCGCCGCATCCGTGTTACTGCCACGCCAGAGGAACACGACGCCATGGACAAGGCTCTGGCGGACTTTGTTCAAGATCCCCTGTCCTATGACCTCAGTGAGATGATGAGCGAGGATGAGATTACGGAGATGGCCCGGGATGTGGAGGCGCTGCGGAAGGAGCTGTATGAGGCCGCCGGCAGCAACCGCAACTACCATGTGAAAGCGGAAGATGTAAAACATCTGCTTCCCGACTGGGAAGGTGCCGATGGCTGCATCGCCACCAACCGCATCACGGTGGAGGGCTGCAAGGTTGGCTACTGCTATCGGGAAGAGCCGGACGGCGACTGGGACAGCGGCTGGCGCTTCACTACCGGTGACGAGAGCGAGGCGTACATGGATGACCCCAACAACGCTGGGCTTTACAAGCTGAACACAATCTGCAACGACGATCCCGATATCATCCCGCTGCTGAACACCCCCGCTCCCTGTGCCTTTGCTCGGGACGAAAAGGGCGTGTTTCAGCCGGAAGTATTGGAGCCAGAAGAAACGGAGGAACCGGATATGGATATTTTACAGCAGTGCCAGAAATGGCATGAAAAGGGACAATACCAGAAGATCATTGACGCGCTGGAGACCATTCCAGAACGCACCCCTGAGATGGACAGCGAGTTGGCCCGGGCCTATAACAACTTAGCTGTTCCAGAGGATCGGGAACTGTATCAGAAGGCTCTTTCTTTGCTGAAACCCCATGCAGACTACTTTGCAGAAGACTACCGTTGGAACTTCCGTATGGGCTATTCCTATTACTATCTGGATCAGGAGGGCCGGGCATTGCCCTATTTCCGCAAGGCGTTGGAGAAACTTCCTGATGATGAAGATACCCAAAAGCTCATTGATGCCTGTGAGAGTCTTATTGCCTTGCCCCAGTTCTCGGTGTGCTTCCGGGAGCGGACGGAGAACTGGTGGGAAACCTTTGCCGAAATGGAAGCCCAGCTGCGCCGGATGATGGACGAGGACAAAGATCACACCCGCGGTGCAGAGATCGTGGCCCAAATGCAGGAAGCCCTGCATCTGGTCTTTGACGAGATCTCCTTTGAGATGGGGTTCAATGGCGAAAAATATGAGCTGATCCTCACCCCGGAGGGGGACAAGGTCAAGCTGTTTGAACTGGTCTACTTCCAGAAGCACGCGACCAAGGAAGTACTGGAGCACTGGAACATTCTGGTGGGCCGTCATCCCCTCCAGAACATCGGTCTGCGCACTGAGGATGGATGGGACATCTCTGGAGAGGATGTGCAGATCTGGCTGGAGGAGCAGGGCGAAAACAGCTTCGCCATCTCCGTCTACTGCGAAAAGCTGCTGCCCATGCTCCGGGAGGCGGAAGGCCGAGTCTGGTGGATGCTCACCACCCTCACCGATCAGGTGCTGGGCGAGATCCCCCACATGAGATACATAGACAGCTTCGATGTGCTGGAAAAGCCCAGAGAGGAACCGTCCTTCCTCCTGTCTCAACTGCCCGACAAGCTGAAGGAAAAGGGCGCGAACCTCTCTACCGATCCGGAAGCCTATCTGGAGAGCTACCTCGGTTACCAGATGAAGCCCAATGAGGATCCGGACGCCGACTGGCGGCTGGATGTGATGGCCGGCTCCACCAACTGTGTGCCGCTCATCAACGGCTATCTGAATGCCGACAATGACTTCATGGACGAACTCCATGCCGACGGCGCGGCGGCGGGCTTCTTCTGCTATCCTCTGGATACTCTGCGGGAGGAGGAAGGAACGGAGAAGATCTTCGACTTCCGGGACAGGCTGGAGGAAGTGTTTACCACTGACGAAGGATCGGAAGTGCTTACCTTAACCGGCGGAGCCACCGGCATTTACTGCGGCTATGTGGACTTCATTGCATGGGACATTCGCACGGCACTGAACAAGGCGAAGGAGTTCTTTGCTGGGACGGATATCCCTTGGGCCAGCTTTCACACCTTCCGCCGCGAAGCCGGTACTGTGAACCTGAAAACACCGCCCGAGGGGGAATCGGACGATGAGGAGCAGGCCGCCGGGTTGGACGAGACGCTGACGGGCATGGACTACATCCCCTATACCCCGCAGAACGCCGAGGAATTCTTCCGGCAGTTGGAGCAGTGGAATGACGAGGACGAGTACACCCGCTGTATTCAGGCGCTGAACGCCATTCCGGAGGACTGGAGGAGCTACCGCACTGCCTACGCTCTGGCAAGGGCGCTGGAAAACTACGCCATCATCGGAGACCATGACGAGGGGACCCCTAACTATAAGGGAGATAAGGCCCTGCGCCGCGCCATTGAGGTGCTGGAGTCTGTCCGAGCGGAGGGTCAGGACAAGGCGGAGTGGAATATGCGGATGTCCTACGGCTATCAGTATCTCTACGGTCAGGAGGAAAAGGCCATCCCCTACGCCCAGCGTTGGGCGGAACTGGATCCGAAGGATGAAAATGCTCTGACAGTGATTCGGGAGTGCAGGGCGGAGATCCGAAAACGCCGGCGCAGCCGGAACAAGAAGGCAAAGTTCATACCCGGTGATACCCCCTTCGAGGGTTTCGACCTCACCAACTTCTGGGATGACAATTGGTATGCACTGAAAGAGTATGTCAGTGAGCCGCCCTCTGACGAGCTGATCGACAGCGTGGAGGAGGAGCTGGGCTACAAGCTGCCCGCCTCCTATATCTGGCTGATGAAGCAGCACAACGGCGGAATTCCGGTGAACACCTGCTATCCCTGCGATGAGCCCACCTGCTGGGCAGATGACCATGTGGCCATCACCGGCATGTTCGGCATCGGGCGGGAAAAGAGCTGCTCCCTCTGCGGAGAGCTTGGCAGTCAGTTCATGATCGACGAGTGGGAGTATCCTGCCATCGGCGTGGCCATCTGTGATTGTCCCAGTGCCGGACATGATATGATCTTTCTGGACTACCGGACCTGCGGTCCCAAGGGGGAACCCGCCGTGGTCCATGTGGATCAGGAAAACGACTACAAGATCACCCGTCTGGCAGACAGCTTTGAGGAGTTCATCCGCGGACTGGAGCATGAATCCCTCTATGATCCAGATGAAGATGCAGAGGATCTTGAGGATGACGCTGACGGGGAGGAAACCGACCGCACAGGCGTCTTCACCGGCTTTGTTCTGCTGTCCAAGGGGAAGTGGGACAAGCAGCAGTTTATTCAGGACATGAAGGAAACATGGGACATCACCGTGGAGGAATACGACGCCAGCGAGGACAAGAGCGAGGACAAGAGCGATGACGCTCTGGTGTTCGAAGTGGGCGACATGGTCGCCGCAGTCAGTCTAGCGACTTATCCCATCCCAAACGGCGAAGCGGAATTGAACGCAGAGAACAACTATATGTGGGAGGACGCCGTCAAAGTTGCCAGAGAGCATCAGGCTCATCTTATGGTAGCGGTGCTTGGCAAGGAGGAGAAGGTTCTAGAGAAGGGCAAGCTCTTCACTAAGCTGGTGGCCGCCTGCTGCAAGCAGAAATATGCCACCGGCATCTACACCAGCGGCGTGGTGTTCGAGCCCCGCTTCTACGAGGGCTTTGCCGATATGATCCGCGAGGACGAACTGCCCATCTTCAACTGGGTTTGGTTCGGCTTGTACCGGAGCGAGGGTGGCCTGAACGGCTACACCTACGGCATGGATGTGTTTGGCAAGGAGGAAATGGAAGTGCTGAACACCGACGCCGAGCCGGAGGAACTGCGGGACTTTTTGGCAAGCCTTGCCTCCTATGTGCTGGCGTGTGATGTGACGCTGCAAGACGGCGAGACTATCGGCTTTTCTGCGGACGATAAGCACACCATCACCCGCAGCC
>JAPFEH010000029.1 GCA_026169195.1 Dysosmobacter sp.
GAATTGCGGGTATGCTCTTATGAGCATTAACAATCCTGTGGGAAAGCAATATCTCCGCTGCACAAAACGGCTGGACAATAAAAGCTGTGCCGGGTGCGGGAAAATCATCACTTCGGAACTGGAAACGGTTGTTTATCAGCAGATGGTAAAGAAACTGGCAAGCTACAAGACGCTGACAGGCAGAAAGAAAGCGGCAAAGGCAAACCCGAAAATTGCCGCCCTGCAAGTGGAACTTCTCCATGTGGACAGCGAGATTGAAAAGCTGGTGGACAGTCTGACGGGTGCAAACAATGTCCTGCTCTCCTATGTGAATGTGAAGATAGCGGAACTGGACGGGCGCAAACAGGAACTTGTGAAGCAGATAGCCGAGTTGACGGTGGAGGCCATCAGCCCGGAACAGGTCAATCAGATTTCCGGCTACCTCGACACATGGGACAATGTATCCTTTGACGACAAGCGGCGGGTGGTGGATTTGATGATTACCACCGTTGCCGCTACAAGCGACAGCTTGAACATCACATGGAAAATCTGACGGGCGGCACACCTCCCGTCAGACCGTTACCCTGTGTAGTCCCTTGTAGACTGTACTTTACTGCATACAAAACAGCACTCCGCCTGTTTGACCGCAATCAAGCGGTCTTTTCGGCGGAGCGCTGTGCTGTTCAGAACTTACTGCAGCTCAGATACAAACCGGTGTAAACCTGTATGCTGCCCTTAAATCTTCCGTTCATCAGCCACACGGAACATGGCCCGCAGGTTTTCAATGGGAACCTGATTGATGGAGCCGCCGGCTGCCAGAACGCAGCGGGGATTTCCCTCGAAGGAGTCAATCACTTCATTGCACTTTTCGATCGTCTGCTCCACAGTCAGGCCAGCCAGCTCCACAGGGTTCAAGCCGCCCAGAAGCGTAACCTTCCCCTCTGTCAGTGCCAGAGCGTCATGAGGTGTGATGCTGGGGTGATACTGCCATGCCACCATGCCGCCCTTGGAGATATAGGGAGCAATGTGGCGGGCCGTGGAGTCGTTGTGCAGCCAGCGCTGTGTATGGGGGAACTCTGCAAACAGCTTGTCATAAGAAGGCAGAATGATCTCCTGATATGCCTTTTCGCTGAGGAACGCAGACAGGTCATCGCACACCAGAACATGGTGCAGCGGTTCTCCCAGAATCTTCTCCTGTGCATGCAGGAAATTGATCTGAGTTTCAATGACCAGATCCAGAATCGCTTCCACCAGCTCCGGTTCGGCAATGGTATCCGCACAGAAATCGCTGATGCCGCGCAGCTGGGCGCCCACAGTAAAGGGACCCATAATGGCATGGGGATTTACCTTATAGCCTTCCGGGCAGTGCTGCACCATGTACTCCAGCGTCTCCAGCGCACAGCGCATATAGTTGTCGCCGTAGGGATCACCCGGCTTGATGGCCAGCACATCATCCAGTTCCTCGATCTCCGCAGGCGCCACAGAGATGAATCCGTGCTCATCAAAGCGCACCTTGCCGCCCAAAGCGCTGGTCTCAGCCACGGCACCTACATCGGGAACCAGATTTCCGCATCCGTCCAGCATTTCCAGCGCTTCCAGCTGAGACTCAAAACACACCTTGGGATTGTGGAAATACTCGTCCAGATTGACGTGCGTGGCCGCTTGGAAGAACGGATACGTATAGAAGTTGAATACTGCGTGGCCGTCCGCCCGCTCACCGGCAATGCTCTTTCTCAGCCGTTCTGCGTTTCGCTCTTTCAAAGTAGACATGATCTTCTTCCTTTCTGTTTGGTGCGCAGAACCCGTCTCCGCACTATTTCGGGTTGAATCCTTTACAGACCTTTTCCCGGTACTGCAGCGGAGACATTCCCGTATTTTTCTTAAAGACCTTTGCAAAATAGCTCTGGTTGTCAAATCCAACCATCAGTGAAATATCAATCAGCCGCACAGACTTATCCATCAGCAGCTTCTTGCTCTGCTCGATCCGTACCGTGTTCAAATATGCGTTGAAGGTCTCTCCCGTCTCCTGTCGGAATACCCGGCTGAAATACGCCGGCGACAGGTAAACCTCCTGCGCCACACTGTCCAGTGTGATTTTTTCCGCGTAATGATTGCGGATATACTGAATGGCCTTCCGGATCACATTGGCATGCTTGACATCCGTATATTCAAACAGGTAATCCATAAACCGGTTCATCGCTTTGGCCAGCCAGCTGCAAAGCTCGTCCATGTTGCCGATGCGGGGGATGATCTGTATGTAATCATGGGTCATCAGCAGCATGGTCTGGGCGTCCGCCCCGTTTGCAATGGCAGTGCGGGAAATCAGCACCAGCAGTTCATAAATGCGGGATTTTGCCAGCTGGAAATTATTTCCCATAGAGAAAAAGATATATCCGAAAATCTCATTGAGATGCCGGTTTGCCCCTTCCCGGTCCAAATGTGCCACACTGTCCAGCAGATCATTTTCGATGTCAAACGGATAGGGTGGCGGCTGTTTCTCGCCTTTCAGCGAAGAGAGATAGGACGAAACCTGCTTTTGAATAGAATAGGATTCCTGAATCTCCAGCATATTGTTGGCTGCCCAGATTTTATTCAGGAAGCCCACTGCCATAAACATCAGGGAGGACATATCCTCCACCCGCCCCGGCGGAACCACCGGAACGCGCTCCAGCTCTGTCTCAATTTCTTTCAGACGCTCCGGCTCCTCGATCCGCGGCAGCAGATCGTCATGCAGATAATCCTGCCGGTCGATCATCAAAAAGGGTCCCACCGTGATCTTTGCCTCTGTACCGTCTGTTCCAACGATGGGAGAGGTGAAGCAGGTAAGTCCCATCGGGCAGAAATAAATATATTTGCCGCCGAAGCGTTCCGCCTCGTTCATGCCGTAAATATGAGACTGTGTGCAAAGGTTCTTCCCTTTTCCCACCATCTGACAGATCCGGCAATTCTCACAGTTGTAGGCGCCGAATGCTGCCAGAGGCTGACCGTCAGCCAGCGAAACCACACTGCCCAGCTGTGCTGTTTTAGAAAATGCTCTGGCGCAGTCCTTCGACAGTGTTACATCAAATTCTTCTTCCTTTTTCACTCCGACCTCTCCCCATTTCAACATCCGGTTGATCCCTGCAAAACCGCAGACAATGGAGCAAACCTGACGGCAGAGGGACACGTCTCCGTCAGAACCTTCTCCTGCGCTGATTCTATTGTACACGAAATCATTTCGCGGAACAATAGAAAAGACGCTGTCATCTGACAGGTATCAGGAAGCGGAACGACCGGTGAGATTCAGAAAGATCACACCTCCGGAATTTGCGCCGCAGAGCGGGAAACATACCCGCGGCAAAGATTCTTTCCACGGCTTCAGACGCCCCGGAAAAGAGGGTCCTCCGAGGACACCCTTATCATATCACAGGGGGTCTGCCGGGTTTTTGAAATATTTTGCGATTTTTGGAAATTTATTGTTCATTTCACCAAAGTCGGATGACAAAAGCGAACTTTCGCTATATGATATGTGCAGGAAATCCCACGGAACACCCCCTCCAGTCCGTGGTAGAACACAGCTGTGCCGGAAGCTGCAAGCACTTCCGGCCGGATTCGCAACCAATGATTTTATCACACATAAAAGGAGAATCATGTCATGAACGAAATTCTGAATGAAATCAGCACCCAGCTGCAGGCCGGCAAAGCCCCCAAGGTCAAGGAACTGGTGCAGCAGGCTGTCGATCAGGGCCTCAGCCCTCAGGACATTCTGGAAAACGGACTTCTGGCCGGTATGAACATCATCGGTCAAAAGTTCAAGAACAACGAGGTCTTCGTACCTGAGGTGCTGGTTGCCGCCCGTGCCATGAACCGCGGCATCACCGTCCTTCGCCCCCTGCTGGTGGCAGCCGGCGTGGAGGAAAAGGGCACTGTCATCCTCGGCACCGTGAAGGGCGACCTCCATGACATCGGCAAAAATCTGGTCCGCATGATGATGGAGGGCAAGGGCTTAAAGGTCATCGATTTGGGCGTGGACGTATCCGCCGACGCCTTTATTGAGGCCGCCCGGGAAAACAACGCTGAAATCATCGCCTGTTCTGCGCTTTTGACCACCACCATGGGCGAGATGAAGACAGTCGTAGAGGCCGTCAAGGCTTCCGACCTCAACGGCAGGGTCAAGATCATGGTGGGCGGTGCCCCTGTGACGGAGGCCTTTGCTGAATCCATCGGTGCTGACTGCTATACGCCTGACGCTACTGCAGCAGCTGCCGCTGCACTGTCCTTCTACGCCGCCTGATTTCCCTATCTATAAAAAGAGGCAATCCGGAGATTTGACCGGATTGCCTCTTTTGCAGAGTCCCCGTCTTTTTCGCTTTTCCAGAAATGCCTCACCGGGACAATTCTGCCGGCAGGACCGTGGATAATTGTTAAATTTCGCAGATTTTTATAAGAGAATCCTTATAATCTCTGCTAAAATACACCATAAAGAAATCCGCTGCGGCGGACATGAATCAGACTATCAGCAAAGGGGTATGACTATGAAACGCAATATGAAACAGTGGATGCAGGAAATGCTGGACGCTCCGGTCAAACGTTCTATGCCGGTTCTATCCTTTCCGGCAATCCAATTGATGGGGATCACCGTGCGGGATCTGGTTTCCGATAGCGAAAAGCAGGCCCAATGTATGAAGCTGGTAGCAGACCGCACACCGGCTGCCGCCTCGGTGAGCATGATGGACCTGTCCGTTGAGGCAGAGTGCTTCGGTTCCCAGATCCGGTTCTCTGATGATGAAGTCCCCACCGTTACCGGCGCTCTGGTCTCCTCTCCCGAGGAGGTGGACGCTCTGGCAATTCCGCCCGTCGGCGCCTGCCGCACCGGCATTTACATTGAAGCCATCAAAAAAGCCGCGGAGTTGATTCAGGACCGTCCCATATTCGCCGGCGTGATCGGTCCCTTCTCTCTGGCCGGCCGGCTCATGGATGTCACCGAGGCCATGATCTACTGCTACGAAGAACCTGAGATGGTCGCCGCACTTCTTGACAAGGTCACCGCCTTCCTCATTGCCTACTGTCAGGCTTATAAGGATGCCGGCGCAAACGGCGTGGTCATCGCTGAGCCTCTTGCCGGCCTGCTGTCCCCCGCTCTGGCAGAGGAATTCTCCGCTCCCTATGTCAAGAAAATCGTGGAGGCCGTGCAGGATGACAGCTTCCTTGTGATCTATCACAACTGCGGCAATGCGGTCATCCCGATGATCGACTCCATTCTGGACACCGGTTCTGCCATGTATCATTTCGGCAATGCGATTTCTATGAAAGAGATGATGGAGCACATCCCCGCCGGTACCATTGCCATGGGCAACGTAGACCCCGCTGGACAGATTCGCAACGGCACGCCGGAATCCATTCGGGAGGAAACCCTCCGCATCATGAACGAATGCTGCCAGTATCCCAACTTCGTCATCTCCTCCGGATGCGACATTCCTCCCATGTCTCCTTGGACCAACATCGACGCCTTCTTCCACGCAGTGGATGAGTTTTACAGCAAGCAGTAACTTTCCACCCGCTGACTTTCTTTTTGGGGATCCGCTTCCACACCAGCGCATCCCCCTATACGCAAAAAGCGACCGCGGCTTTGCCGCGGTCGCTTTCTTCGTTTGCAGGTCACATCTCCAGCTTGGTAAAGCTCCGGTCTCCGGTGCAGACAGCCCGAATATAGTCGCAGGGATGCATGGTCCGTTCCAGAACGATCAGCCATTCTCCATCGACCTTCCGCACGTGGAAGTCGCTGAGGTTGATGGCCTTCTCCCCCTCCAGCCGCTGTCCCGTGGGAGGGCCGTAGAGGCTGTGCGCCTTGTTGGTGCCGGTGAAGTAATACCGCATCCAGACCCGATATGCGTCTTCCCCGTCCGGCACCGCGAAAATATCCGCAATGTACACCTGCAGATCAGGGAATGCCGCACACAGGTTCATGGTCTCATGCTCCACCTCTTCAATGCTCCGGAGAACAAATCCATTTTCCCGGTACAGCTCGATGTCATCGGAATAAATGTCATAGACACAACCGAACATTTTATGGTTATAAATGAATTCCCAGAACCCTTTGAGGTAGGCACACAGGGAATCTGCATCGGTCACCTGAATGGCTCTCAGCGCTTTTTCATGGGCATGCAGCGCATCTGCCCGCTCAAAACAGATCATTCCGTCTCCCCCTCTTCCTTTGACTCATTCTGATTCTGCGCCGGTTCAGATACCGCCACCTGCGGCACTTCCACATCCCCCAGCACCGTTTTGTAATATGGCCGGGCACCTGCCATCATCTGCCGCTTGATCTCATTGCCATAGCCCAGATATTCCTCCGTGACCACCCAGCGGCCGTCCACTTTGTTGACATAGCATTGACAGAAATTCACGTAGTCTCCCTCTGCAAATACAGAGTCGTCTCCCCGTCCGGTCCCGTTGGCTCCCTTTGCGGAAAAGACACCGCTGTTGGTTGTCGTCTGACCGAACCGGTAGCCATGCTCCGGATCTCCCACGCAGAAAATGTCCAAAAATGTGGTTTTGCTCTTGGGATACGCGGAAAAGGAGGGGATCGTATGGATCTCCGTAACATCCACACCGCCCACCATTTTTCCGCCGCCCTCCTGATGGATCACGGTCTCGTCGCAATAATAATCATACACCAGTCCCGCCTGATGGTGGGTCCAGATCAGTTTGGTGTAAACTTCAAAGAGTTTTGCGACCTCCCCGGGTGTTTCCAGCCTGCAGCTGTAATAATAATCTTCCAGCGCTTTCCGTTCCGCCAGAACTTCCTTTCGTCCCATAGAAGATGGTTCCTCCTTTGATCAAATTACGGTCATCAGCAGTCTTCCCGCGCCTTGAAGGCGGTTCCCATGGCATCCGCCGCCACAAGCGCACTGTACACCATATCCGGTGTCACTGCGAACGGCATATGATGAATGGTAGCGCCCGGCGCGCAGGCTTTTTCCGCCGCAAGGCGCAGCAGCGCATGGTCTGCTTCCGGATATCCCATATCGGCAAAGCACACCGGCAGGCCTACATCGCAGCAGAATTTCAAAACCGCGTCCAGCTCCTCCGGAGCCGCATCCTCCATCACCAGCTGCGTTAAGGTACAAAAGGCAACCTTGTAACCATGGTACAGATCATGCAGCTCCGGAATGAAGGTAAACCCCTTTTGAATGGCGTGGGCCGCCGCCAGACCGCCGCTTTCAAACCCCACACTGGAAAGATAGGTGTTCACCTCGATGACAGTCTCCACCGCCTCCGTACAGACGCCGGCCTCTACCGCCAGCTTCGCCCGCAGGCCGTCTTTTTGCAGATACTGCCAGCACAAGGCCGCCAGCCCCGTGGCTGCCCGCGTCGGTTTCCCTGCCGTTTGATTGTCGCTGCCGGAGGCGCGGCAGGCTCTGGCCTCGAACCAAGTCGCCATGGCGTCGCCCATACCTGCCACCAGCAGAGAGACCGGTGCCTTGGCGATCACCGCTGTATCCACCAGCACCATATCGGGGCAGGCATCAAGGAACAAATAGCGGTCAAACTCACCGCTATCCTGATAAATCACACTGAGGGAACTGCAGGGGGAGTCCGTGGATGCCACGGTAGGAACGATTACCACCGGCAGCTGCCCGTAATACGCCACCGCCTTGGCGGTGTCCAGAATCTTGCCGCCGCCGATGCCCACGATGGCCGTGGAGCCATGCTCTTTCGCGGCTGCCACCAGCCGGTCAATCTGCGTCTGGCTGCATTCTCCCTTGAAGATCTCGTAATGCAGGTCATACTCCTTCCCTGCAAAGCAGGCCTCCAGCGTCGGGCAGATCCGTTTCACACCGGACTGGCTGATGAGGATCAGCAGCCGTTTTCCCATTCCCTGCAAATACGCATCAAAGTTCCCCAGAACACCTTGGCCCTGTACGTATTTGGACGGACTCTTCAAAATCTTGCTCATATTTTCCAAGCTCCTTTTTGCCCTGCAGGGCGCTCAAATCGGTGATCCTCCAAAGGATTTCAAAAAAGAAAAGGCGTCGTGCTGGCTGACTTGCGCCAGCACGGCGCCTTTTTTCATAGAGTTTGCCTCAAGGACAGCAGGCTCAGATGGCGTAGCCCATGAGCTTGGGCAGGAACAGAACCAGCTGCGGCACAAAGGTGATCAGCAGCAGACCCGCAACACCCACGCCGATCCACGGCCAGATGTCCTTGGACAATTTGTTCAAGGGCACACCGCCGATGGCAGACGCCATGAACAGGTTGGCGCCCAGAGGAGGCGTCACGAAGCCAATGGCCAGGTTCACGATGGTGATGATACCGAAGTGCACGGGGCTGACACCGACAGCTGTGACGATGGGCAGCAGGATGGGAACCGTCAGAATGATGGCGGCGTTGGTCTCCATGAAGGTGCCCATGACCAGATAGATCAGGTTGATCAGCAGCAGCAGAACGATCTTGTTGTTGGTGATGGACAGAATCATCTCTGCGATCTTGGCGGGAACCTGCTCAATGGACAGGATGCTGCCGAAGCCGCCGGACATGGAGATAATAAACATGACGGGGGCGGAAATGGTCATGGCGTGCATGGCCAGATAGGGCAGCTCTTTGAAGGAAACTTCCTTATAGATGAACAGGGACACGATGATGCCCACCAAGCAGCCCAGAGCAGCGGACTCCGTAGGCGTGCAGAAGCCGCCATAGATGGAGCCGAGGATCACAACGGGCACAGCCAGAGCGGGAAGCGCTTCCCACAGGATGGAACCGACTTCCTTGGCCGTGTACTTATGCTTCTCCTGCGGTACATAGCCACGCTTCTTGGAGGACAGGTAGCAATAGCCGATCAGGAAGCAGCCGAAGATGATACCGGCAGGGATGCCGGCGGTAAACATGGAGGTCAGAGACACGCCGGCTGCGGTAGCATACACCACCATGCAGATGCTGGGAGGGATCATGGTGCCGATGGCGCCGCCGATGGCAACCATGCAGGTGCTGTAAGAACGGTCATAGTGGGCCTTGACCATTTCCGGGATCATCAGCATACCAATGGCAGACACGGTAGCAGAACCGGTACCGGAAATAGCGGCAAAAATCATGCAGGCCACCAAGGCAACAATGCCGAGGCCGCCGGCAATATTGTCAAAGAAAATACGGGCAACCTTCACCAGACGGGCAGAAATGCCGCCCTTTGCCATAATGTCACCGGCGAAGGTGAACAGGGGGCACGCCACCAGCACGTAGGAGTTAAAGCCGTTGGAGGCCGTCTTGGTAAACGAGGACAGAGAAATGGTGTCGAATACCTCCATGTTGAACAGGGAGGTGGCGCCCAGAGCCACGGCGATGGGTGCGCCGAGTGCAAACAGGACAATAAAGATCAGTGCGAGCAATGCCATTGCCATAGTGTTAACCCTCCTTCTTCTTGCCGTGCTTCGCGTTGAAGGCCTCCACTTCCGCGTAAGCTTCCTCGGGGACCTGCTCGCGGTACTCAGCCTTCAGCTCATCGTTGAAGCAGTAGTTGTTCAAGCCGCCGTTCAGCACGCCGTAAGGGTTCACGAACACAGGCATGGAGCAGTTGAAGTGGCGCAGCTTCCACCACAGGGTCTGGCAGGAGCGGACAACACCCAAGCCATAGCCGATGGGCCCTGCCACATACATCCAGTTCTGGCTGATATTGACAGTCAGAGCACGCATATTTCTCTTGGCAATCATGGAGACATTGTCCAGAGTACCCATAAAGAAGTACACGAACACCACCATCATGATCAGCTGGCTGACGATCATCATGACCTTCTGCACCTTTTCCGGGAACAGACGGCGCAGCGCGTCGATCTCAATGTGGATGCTGTTGCGGGTAGCGTAGCTCAGGCCGAAATAGCTGACCCAGACGTAGCAGAATTTGCAGATCTCCTCGCCCCAAGCAAGTCCCTCACCGGTCAGGTTGCGGGCAAAGATCTGGAAGAGGATGAGGCACAGCATGAAAAAGAACGCAACCATGCCGAAGAATGCCTCGAAGTTGATATCGAGCCATCGGATTATTTTTTTCATATCTTTTTCTCCCTACTGTTTCCGTAGAATTTCCTTTTGACATCCGGACGGCAGGGGGGAAACGCCTGCCGTCCGGCTCACGTGGTGATTTTAACTCTTTCTATTGACGGAAGGAAGCTCAGCCGCGGGCGGCGTCCACCAGCTCCATGTAGTGATCGAAGGTCTCCTGACCGGTCAGCTGAACGATCTCCTTCTCGGTGGCAGCGCTCATCTTTTCAGCCATCTCAGCCTTCACAGCGGGATCCAGCTCGTTGACCTGCACGCCGTACTCGTTGGCGAACTTCTCCAGCAGAGCCTCGTTCTCGGGGATGTAGTGCTCCTTGTGATAGGTGGAGATGATGTCGGCAGCCTCGTCGATCAGAGCGCGGTCAGCTTCGGACAGGGACTCATACCACTCCAGATTGCAGACAGCCATATCGCAGCCCATCACGTGATCGGTCATGGTGAAGTAGGGCTGGACCTCATAGAAGGAGTAGTCCTCAAAGTTCACGATGGCGCCTTCCTCACCGTCGATCAGCTTCTGCTGCAGGGAAACGAACAGCTCGTTCCAGTCGATGGAAACGGTATCAACGCCGACGGCACGCCAAGCAGCGGTCTGGATGGTGGAATAGCCGCGGATGGACAGGCCCTTCAGATCATCCATGGTCTCAATGGGATGCTTGCTGTTGTACAGCTCGCGGAAGCCCAGAGACAGGAGGCTCAAGCCCTTCAGGCCGATGGTCTCAAAGGAATTGAAGATGAAGTCGCCGCCCTCGCCCTCGAAGAACTTGTGCAGATGGTCCAGATCGTCGAAGGCATAGTACTGGTTCAGCAGAGCCAGCTCAGGGACCTGCTTTTCAAAGGAAACAGGGTTCAACACGTCGATCTGAATATCGTTGTTATACAGCATATCCAGCGCAGCGGTCCAGTCGCCCAGCACGCCGCCGGAGTAGATTTCTACTTTAATCCGGCCGTCGGTCTCAGTCTCCAGAAACTCCTTGGCAGCTTCCAGGCAACGGACACCCACAGAGCCGTCATAGTGCACGGTTGCAATCTTAATGGTCATCTCTTCGCCTTCGGTGGCTGCACTTTCAGCGGGCTTCTCACCATCGGTGGCAGGCTTTTCTTCCTTGCCGCCGCAGGCTGTCAGAGACAGAACCATTGCCAGAGTCAGTACCAAACTCAGAATCTTCTTGATATTCTTTTTCATGTTGATAATTCCTTTCTTGTCCGCAATAGTTTGATTGAATGAATGTTGCTATTGTTGTCAGTTCGGGAATTCTGCTTACTTCAGTACACGGGCATACGCCTGATTGCTGCGGATGCTGGCCTCTCTTGCCATGCGCCAGCGGCCTTCGATCATCTCGACCCAGCACTCGCACATTTCCAGATCCTCCCGGGGCTCATAGCCCAATCCGGCGCCGGGGCCGTTGGGGCCGATGCCGTCCACGGTGGAGGCGTCGTTCCACACCACCTGACCGAAGCGGAAGCCGTTTTCGGGATCGCCGGTGCAGTGGATCTCCTCGAACACCACGTCCAGATCCGGGGTGCGGGCCAGCGCACGCAGGGTATCCAGAATTACATGGGCCGCGCCGGAGAGATTGTCGCCGCCGTCCCGCTCTTCCTGCAGACCGTCGAAGTAGAACATGGGCACATAACCCACCTGCTTATGCTTCCAGATCAGCATGGTGTAGGCCTCGAACAGGTCCTCAATGTCCTTGGGAGTCTCATACTTGCAGTTGTGAACGATGTCCTCATAGATCTTGCGCTCGGTCAGGATCTCTTCCACGGTCATCTCCGTGATCTTCTTGTGGGGAAGGTCTCTGATATTCATGCGTTCTCCTCCTCTGCGGCAACATCAGCGGTGCAGGTGCTGCGGATCTCGTCAATGCTGTACATGGTGAATTCTTTTACGATCTGCCATCTGCCGTTGATCAGCTTGACGGTTGCCATGCTCATGTTGATGCAGGCGTCACCGCTCAGGGTCTTTTCCGTGGCGGGGCCATAAATGCTGTATGTCAGGTTGCGGCCGGACAATGTGTAATACCGCCACAGCTTATAGGTTTCTTCATCCACCTTCTTGGCGAAGGTATCCCGCATGGTGAGGACCATGTCAGGGAAAGCGGAGGTCAGCTTCAGGGTGTCCTTCATCATGGCATGAGGGCCGTCCAGCAGCGTGCCGTTCTCGCGGTAGATCTTCACCCCGTCGGCATACATATTGTAGATGTTGCCGATTTCCTTGTGGTTGAAGACCAGCTCGCTTTGCAGCTTGAAATACTCCGCCAGAGAAGCCTCGTCTTTGACCTCCATGGTCTCAACGGCCTTCTCCGCGGCCATCATGTCATCAAACATCTTATCTGCGCTATACTTTGCCATTATTTGACTTCCTCCAGTCTTTACAGTCATTCCGCTTCAGCGGAAATGGTTGCATCCTTGCGGGTCATATACATCGCCAGCGGAACCACCAGAATCCCGCCAACGACCTTGGTCACCACCAGCGGCAGGATCATGTCCGGCGCCACACTGGCGGTAAAGCCCAAATGATCTCCCAGCACCGCGCTGGTGGTAACCATCCATGCGGTTGCAATGATAATGCCGCGCCGCTTCATATCCTTGGTCATGACAAACAGGGATACGGAGTTTGCCAAGCTGAAGATCATGGCGCTGGTACTGACAAAGTCCAGTCCCAGCTTACGGCCCAGAAAGGACAGCGGCTTGTTGAGGAGCTTCATCAGGATCGTCAATACCGGGAATGTGCCGCCCAGCACAATGGCGATCTCCGCCACCGTGGCCATCGCTCCGTCTATGGGGGCCATACCGGGGATCAGGACCACACCTGTAATGGACTCAAAGCCCGCACAAACCAGTCCCACGCAGCCGGCCGCACTCACCAGCTTTCCGAAAACGAGACAGCCCTTGGTCATCTGCCGGGGGATGAATTTCAGCCCCGCCACCAGCAGAACCGAGATCACGGCTACCGGCGCAATGTTGGCTGCCACAAGGCCAACCGGGAATCCGGCAGCCAGACCGCCGAAAAAGCTTCCCACCGGCACGACGATCAATCCAATCAAAACGCCCTGCACAAAGTCAGGATGCTTTTCTTTTTCAATGATGCCGAGGCCCACGGGGATGTTGAACACCAACAGCGCTCCCAGAGTGGAGGATACCAGAAGTCCCGCCAATTCACCGGCTCTCGGATCATTTGCCAATTCCATCGCCAGCTGATAGCCGCCCATGTCATTGGCCAGAACGGCACCGAAAATGGCCGGATCCACCCCGATGGCTGCACACAGCGGCGCCACCGTTGCGCTGATCCCCCGCTGAAGCAGCGGTGTCAGACAGACAATGCCCACCATGCCCAGTGCCAGCGGCCCCATGGTCTCATAACCCTTTTCAAACTCCTTGCCCAATCCCAGACGGTTTCCCAGAATCTTGTCCAAACCGCCCAGAATCGAACCGCAGGCCATGATCCACAGCACAATCGAATCAAAAGACATACGATTCCTCTGCTTTTATGTATTGTTCTTTCAAGGAGGCAGTGCGCCGGAGCGCCCATGGTTTCCGGCGCATTGCCTCAAAAGCGTTTCGCCCTCAGCTTACTTGTTGTAGTAGGTGGGACGGCCCTTCTCGTCGTGGTCCTTGTCGAAGGTGGGATAAGCCCCGCCGTTGAAGCCGTTGAAGCCCAGAGGATTCCGGAAGCCCAGAGGATTGATGCCCACAGGATGCTTTTCCATCAGGTCCTTGATGAAGGCACTGTAACCTTCCACGACCTTCTCCACCAGAGCATCGCCCTTCTCCTTGCTGGCCTTGGTGGGATTGCCGATGACGCCGTAGTCCAGATCGTCCTTCTCCATCAGAGCGAACGTGCCGTCGAAATGATAGAACTGGAAGGGATGGGAGACCTCGCCGGGAGCCTTCTTCCACTTGCCGTCCACCAGCGTCGTGCCGCCGCCGTCGATGGCCAGATCCATGTGGACCAGATCACCGTACAGAGACAGCGCCATGGAGGTCTCCGCCTCGTCGGCATGCCACATATAGTCGGACAGAACGGCCTTGTTGTCGCCCAGGAAGTCATACCAGGTAGAAGCAACCGTGAAGTAGCCTTCCATGCCCAGCTTGTGAACAGCCGGAATGAAGGAGCTGTCCTGACCGTGGGCAACCAGCAGGATGAACTTGTTGTAGCCCACGTTGGAGGCGCCGGCGATGATGTCGTGAATCAGAGCCATATTGGTCTCATAGTTCAGCGCGATGGTGGCAGGCATACCCATGTGCATGTAGGGATGGCCGCCGTACATGGGGCAGGGCAGCACGGTGGCGCCGGACTTCTCGGCGACCTTCTTGGCAAGGCAGATCGCGTTGAAGCTGTCCAGTCCGTTGGGGCAGTGAGGGCCGTGCTGCTCGATGGCACCCAGAGGCAGGATCGCCACGTCGTTGACTTCCTTGGCATAGGCGATGTTCACAGGGGCGGTGTTCTGATCGAAGAACACGGAGTCTCTCTTATACAGCTTAAATTCAGTCTGCTTCTTCAGCTCGCTCATGATCATTGTTCCTTTCTTTTTTCAGAAATTCTATTTTTCTACTGCCGGTGTTCCGGCTGGTATACAAATGGGGTTCAGGGTTTCAGCAATACCTTGATGCGCATTTCCTTTTTGGCACGCACCATCTTTACCACGTCCTCCAGTTCCTCCAGAGGCTTCACATGGGTGATCAGGGGCTTGACCTTCAGCTTGCCCTCCGCCATATAGCGCAGGACAGGGGTAAAGGAGTTCGGACTTGCCAGAGAGCCGATCAGCTCGGCGTCCTTCACGATCAGGGTGTTCATGGGGACCTCCACCATAGCGCCGTTGTACCAGCTGACAGCCACGATCCGGCCGGTGGGCTTCAGAGCCTTGACCGCAGTAGCCATGGCGCTGTTGCTCCCTGAGGTTTCAATGATAATCTCCGGGCCGCCGTCTGTCAATTCCGCGGCGCGCTGGACGACGTCCTCATGATGGTAGTTAATGGTCTCCGCGATCCCGCATTCCTTGGCGATATCCAGCTTTTCATCCCAGCTGCCAGCCAGAATGACCTTGCTGGCTCCGGCAATGTTGGCAAGCTGTGCCGCCAGCTGGCCGATAGGACCGTCTCCGATCACCATGACCTGTGCGCCGGCGGGGATCCGGGCCTTGGACACTGCATACATTGCAGTGGCAGCCGGCTCCGCCAGAGCCGCCTCCTCCATGCTCAGCCCCTCAGGGATCTTATAGACATGGCGCTGGGGAACCGCCACATACTGTGCAAACACGCCCTGACGGTTCTTATAGGAACCGACCACCTCCCGGTTGGGGCACAGGTTGTAGTGGCCCTTGCGGCACTCTTCACACTCGCCGCAGCCAAGGCTCACGTCGGAGGTGATGCGGTCACCGACCTTGAAGTCACGAACATCCTTGCCCACAGCTACGATGGTGCCGCTCCATTCATGACCGGGAATGATGGGATATTTTGTGTTGCCGGTCTTAATATGGATCATCTCGCCGGTCAGCAGTTCAATATCTGTTGCACAAAAGCCGGCATAGGCGATCTCAGCCAAAACCTCATTGTCCTTAACTTCCGGCTGCGGAATTTCGGAATATTCAATGACCTCCGGCTGCATAAAGCGAATTGCTTTCATCACGCAGTTTCCTTTCTGCAAATTAAAATGTGTTTGCTGTTTACGATCCGAATCTCACCTTGGTAGAAACACAGAGGCGCACAACTGCTTTTTTGCAGCAGCTCACAGAACTCGCCGGGATCTCCTCCGTGCTCCGCAAACGTCCAGAAATGACAGGGGATCGCATATTTAGAGCCTGTAAGGACAGCGGCCCGTGCGCCTTCCGCGGCGTTCAGGTTTCCGAACCGGCCGTTGATGGACAAGACAGCAATATCAGGATGGTATTCCGCCACCTGCTGGCACAGCTCCGGATGAAATGCTGTGTCGCCGGAAAAATAGATACATTGTCCGCCCATTTCCAGAATGATGCCGATGGCATCAGGCGCCATGGTCCCGTGATCTGCCAGCACTGCACGGATCGTCACAGCGTCATCTTCATAGACATCGCCTCTGTCCAGCAGGTGGAAATCCTTCGGCTCCGCGCCGATCTCCAGCAGCTCTTTCCGACAGCTGGAGGGCCCCAGAAACAGGGGCTTTTCGCTTCGCTTCAAAAATTGGGGAATCGCGTCATAGTCAAAATGATCAAAGTGCAAATGTGTGACGATGTAGTAATCCGGATCCAGCTTCTCCGGCTGTATCAGCACGGGAGAAAGTCTTTTGAACCCTCTGAGCCGCTCGCCGCAGTTCGTCAAATAAGGATCAATAATCACCTGATTCCCGTTGTGATCTTTCATCAGGAATCCCGCCTGTCCAAGCCAACAGATCGCCAGTTCGCCCGGCGCCACGCACGTGCAACGAATCTCTTCAGCAAGATTCATCTCACCGCTCCTTACTATCTCTTAATACAGGCAGCCCTTCAGCCAAGAATATCTCTCGTCAAACTGCACCTTGTACTTTTTGGTTTCACCCGCCAGACCCCACAGGAGGTATGCGCGGGTACCCGGCAGAGCCACCGTGGTATGATAGCCGCAGGGCAGAGCCACCGCCGTATTGTTCTCTTCAATGACATTGACCTCGTCCCAGAGCTTGGTCTGGCCGTCTGTGGTCAGATCATAACCATGCTGCATAACGCCGCCCTTGCCGGGGCCATCCTCTGTGGACGTCATCTGGAAGGAGAAGATCTCATCCAGCACGCACTCCTTGCCGTCCACTTCATAGTCGTGGCGATGTGCGGGGAAGCCGATCCAGCCGCCGGGTACAGAGACCGTTTCGCCCACAATCAGCAGCTTTGTGATATGATCGTTGTGCTTGCCGGGCTGGCCGAAAATGAAGCGGTATTTGCGCTTGTAAATATACTCACCGGGTTCTCCCTCTTCGATGTTTTCCGGCGGGCAGAAGTAGGGCGCGTTGCCTTCTTCGCAGTACGCAGTGAAAACGCGGGCCTCCATGCCCTTTTCGCTGTACAGCTTGACCTTGGCCTTGGGAGGCGCATACAGTGCGGTGGGCAGGTCATCATAGACATTTCCGCGGACTCCCTTTGCGCCATTGACCACTGTCACGCCCTCGTACTCCACCCAGCAGGTCATATCACCCTGCTGCAGTACAATGGCCTGCTCCTGACCGGTGACGCAATATTCCAGCGTCTGGCCGGGCTTGAGCAGAATGCGGCCGAAGCCCATAAACTTCATATCAGAATTGGCCTTGGAAATGACGCTCTCGTAGCCCTCCAAGTCCTGAAAACGATAAACAGTAGTGAAAGACATTTTTTCGCTCTCCTTTTTTTATTTCAGCACGTCCCCGTTCACGGGATACGTGACTGGTTTACCAGTAAGATACTCGGTGATGCCCTGCGCGCTGTCCATGGCCATGGCCCGGAGCGCCCCGTCACTCAGAGCTGCGTTATGCGGGGAAACAATGGTTTGTTCCATGGCAAACAGTGGGTTGTCGGAAGCAGGCGGTTCCTGTTCAAACACATCCAGACCGGCTCCGGCAATTTCACCGCTTTGAAGCGCCTCGATCATGGCGGCCTCATCGATCACCGGACCTCTGGCCGCATTGATGATAAAGGCCGTGGGCTTCATCATCTTGAATTCCTTCTCACCCACCAGATGGAACGTAGAGGGGAAGAGGGAGGTGTGCACGATGACAAAGTCGGATTTGCTGTAAACCTCCTCCGCGGTCACCATGGTAACCGGCAGGTCCTTCACATCCTCCTGCTTGACAAAGGGATCGCTGGCGATGATGTTCATTTCAAAGCCGCTCAATTTCTTCACCACCAGACGGGAGATCTTTCCCATGCCGATGATGCCGACGGTGGAGCCTTTCAGCTCAATGGTCTTATAGGCGTTGCGCTGTGCGAACCGGCCGGCGCGTGTCAGCTTATCCATGCGGACCGTCCGTTTGCTGAGGGCGATCAGCAGCATCACAATGTGCTCGGCCACCGCATTCAAATTGGAAAACGGCGCATTTACCACCAAGATGCCCTTTTCTGTCGCATGCTCCACATCAATGTTATCCACACCCATGCCGTGTTTCGCCACGACCTGCAGCGTCGGGATGGCATCCATCACCTCTGCCGTAATCTTGGCCGAACGGATCAGGATCGCGCTGCAGCCCTGTGCCTGACGAATGATCTCCTCAGGCTCCACCGAGGTGCCCTGTACCACTTCAAACCGCTCTTTCAGGTACGCAACGGCATCTTCATGAATGTGCTCTGTCAGAAATACCTTTTTCATGTCGGTCTCCTTCTCAGCCCCGGATCTGACCGATGGCGTTTTTGCCCCATTTGACGATCATGCCCTGATCGGAGGCAAGCAGAATGTACTGGACGCCTTTTTCAATCAGCTTCCTTGCCGCTTCCGGCGTTCCCGCCACGGTGCCCACCGCTTTTCCGGCTGCCAGCGTTTTGGCGGTCACCATCTCGATGGCTGCCTGCACCTCCGGTTCGCCGGGCTTTCCGGGCACGCCGTAGGACTGGGACAAATCCATGGGGCCGATGAAGATCACATCCACACCGTCCACCTTCAAAACCTCGTCAATGTTCTCCACGCAGGTCTTCGTTTCGCAGTGGGAAATGACCATCGTATTTTCATTGGCGGCATCAATATATTCCTGCACACCGCAGGTGCCGTAATTGCAGGCTCGCACACTGGGGGACAGTCCCCGGACCCCCATGGGGGTATATTTCACATAAGAAACCAGATTTGCGGTCGCCTCGGCGGTGTCTACATTGGGGACCTGTACGCCCGCATACCCGAGGTCCAGATTCTGGAGGATCTCCACCTGATTGTTTTCACGAACACGAACGATGGGCGTGATCCCTGCTGCGTCAGCAGCCCGTACAATGTTGGTCAGCTGTTCTCTGTCAACAGCTACATGCTCCGTGTCCAATACGAAGAAATCAAAACCGGCCAGAGCCAGAAGTTCCGGTACGGCAGGATCCGTCAGCTTGACAAAGGTGCCAATGGCGCTTTCTCCGTTTTTGATTTTTTTCTTCAATAAATTCTCGCGCATGGTGATGCTCCTTTATTGTTTTCTGCCCCGGATATTATAGCAATTTATGTGCCAATATCTGTTTTTTTGAAATTATGAATTTTTTTCGGTAACTTGCCAAATTATCTCCCCTTATTTCTGTGCATCATGCTTTGCAAAATTCGGGGACTTCTCCGTTTCTTTTCGTATATTTCGACGGAGTCCCCGTTCTTGCGCGCCGGTTTGTATGCAGTAATCCATACCCCATTGTTTTTATGCACACAGTGCAGTCCTCCGCCGCCGTTCTATGCCGTACCCCGTTTTTGGCTCCCGAGCCGTGCAGAGCACCGGCTCCATCCTCACGTTTCTCATCGCCGCCCGCACAAAGTCGGGAACAGAAACAACAGGCGGGCAGGACATCCTTTCTGGACATCCCGCCCGCCTGTTTGTCATATTCTGCAGCTGCTCCTTGGAAGCGCCGCGTCTCCCGCGTTGTTTTCCGATCCGTTTGACCGCCGCTTCGCAGCTTTCATCCGGTCAGCCGTTGCGCTCCGGAGCCTCCTCCGGCGCACCATGGCCGGCCTTCTCCTCGCAGGACTGCTCCATGACTTCCAAAAAGGTCTCCCGCTCCATGGTCTCATGCTCCAGCAGATAGGCTGCCACAGCATCCAGCTGCCCCTTATGGCTGCGGAGAATCTCCTCACACCGGCGGTATGCCTCATTCACCACAGCCTTGACCTCTTCGTCGATCTGTGCTGCCACTGCTTCGGAATAGCCCCGGCTCTGTCCCATTGTACGGCCGATAAAGACTTCGTCGTGACCGGAATCGAAGGCCACGGTTCCCATCTTATCGCTCATACCGTAGGAAGCCACCATTTTTCTGGCAATGGAGGTCGCCCGCTGAATGTCATTGCTGGCTCCTGTGGAAATGTCTCCCAGACACAGCTTCTCCGCCACGCGTCCTCCCAGCAGGGCCACGATCTGATCTTCCATATACCGTTTGGAGAGATAGGAGCGGTCCTCCTCCGGCAGCGAAATGGTCATGCCGCCCGCCATGCCGCGCGGAACAATGGTAATCTGACTGACAGGATCCTGATCCGGCAGTATATGCATCACCACCGCATGACCGGCCTCATGCCACGCCGTCAATTCCCGCTCATGCCGCGGAATCACACGGCTGCGCTTTTCCGGCCCCGCAATGACCTTGATCTCGGCATCCTTCAGATCCTTCATGGTAATAAACTTCTGCTGCCTCCGGCCTGCCAGCAGCGCACCTTCGTTGATCAGGTTTTCCAGATCCGCGCCGGTAAAGCCGGCGGTGCCCTGTGCCAGCTTCCTGAGATCCACATCCTCCGCCAAGGGCTTTCCCTTGGCGTGGACCTTCAGGATCTCCTCCCTGCCCTTGATATCCGGAAGCCCCACGTAGATCTGCCGGTCGAACCGGCCCGGGCGCAGCAGGGCAGGATCCAGCACATCAACCCGGTTGGTGGCCGCCAGAACCACCACGCCTTCATTGGCGGCAAATCCATCCATCTCCACCAGCAGCTGGTTGAGCGTCTGTTCCCGCTCGTCATGACCGCCGCCGAGCCCCGTGCCGCGCTGGCGGCCCACGGCATCGATCTCGTCAATGAACACGATTGCGGGGGCCGTCTTTTTGGCCTGATCGAACAGATCCCGGACGCGGGATGCGCCTACGCCCACATACAGCTCCACAAAGTCAGAGCCGGAAATGGACAGGAAGCCCACGCCGGCCTCCCCTGCCACCGCTTTCGCCAGCAGCGTCTTGCCGGTGCCCGGAGGGCCTACCAGCAGCACCCCCTTGGGGATGCGCGCGCCCAGCGAGATAAACTGCTTGGGGTCCTTCAAAAACTCCACGATCTCCCGGAGCTCTTCCTTTTCCTCATCAGCGCCGGCCACATCGTCAAAGGTGACCTGACGGTCTTTCTCGCTGAGGCTCCGGGTACGGGCTGCTCCGAATTTCGCCATCCGGTCCGCCCCCATGC
Organism: Dysosmobacter sp.; assembly: GCA_026169195.1. GTDB lineage: Bacteria > Bacillota > Clostridia > Oscillospirales > Oscillospiraceae > Oscillibacter. The sequence goes on from JAPFEH010000029.1 coordinate 21,022, forward strand.
CGCCCTGCGCGCGGGCTGCCATCAAATACCACAGCAGGAACATCACGCCGCCCATCAGGATCCAGGGCAGGAGGATCTCCAGCCAGTTGGTGCTCTCACGCGGGGGATACTCATAATTTTTGATGATGCCCTTGGCATACTGCTCTTGGATCAAAGGGTCCAGATCCTCATAAAACAGGTCAAAGCTATACAGCTGGTACCGGATCTTCTCCTCACTGCCCTTCACCCGCAGGGTCAGGACCTGCTGCTCGCTGACGCTCAGCTCCTCCACCTTTTCCTGCTGAAACAGCTGGCGGACCTGCGCATAGCTGACCTGCGGCCCGCTGTTGTTCATCTGCCAGATCCAGTTGAAGCACAAAACGATGACCAGAATCAAAAACAGGGCGCTGAAATTGGATGCACGGTGTTGCTTTGTCAAAAAAGTCCCTCCTTTGGAGCAAGTCCTGCCCCGCTCTGCTCTCAGCCTGCGTAGACCTCCGGCTTCAGCACCCCGATATAGGGTACATTCCGGTACTGCTGGCAGTAGTCCAATCCATATCCCACCACAAATTCGTCCGGAACCACAAATCCGGCAAGGTCGGCAGTAATGGCCTTTTCCCGCCGCGCGGGCTTATCCAGCAGCGTTACAATGGTAATGGACGCGGCGCCCTTTGCCAGAAAGTACTCCTTCAGGAACGCCAGCGTATTTCCGGAATCCAGAATATCCTCCACAATAATCAAGTGCCGGCCCGTGATATCCTGCTGAAGATCATGGACGATGTGCACCCGACCGGAGGACACCGTTGCGTTTTCATAGGAGCTGACCGCAATGAATTCCACATCGCTTTTCACCTGACAGGCCCGCACCAGATCTGCCATGAACACAAAAGATCCCTTCAAAACCCCCAGAAACAGCGGGTTTTTCCCTTCAAACTTTTCGTACAGCGCATCGCCCAGTTCCTGCAGACGAGCCTTGATCTGCTCTTCCGTTACAAGGACCTTCAGGATATCCTTTTCCATCTCACTTCTCATGATGCTTCTCCTCTGTTTTTTTATGAAATCTTACAAACACCGTCTGCGCTCCGGCGCAAGGCATAAAATCCATGTGGACTCCCAGCAGCGGATCAGCCGCGTGGATCGCTCCGACCCGAAGCACCGGCAGCTGGTCCCGCTGCTGCGGCGAGAGTCCCCGCTCAGCGCACAGACGCTTGAAGCTCCTGCCGCCCCGGCTCTCCGGCAGCCGCACCCAATCTCCCGGCCGCCATGCGGTCACCGTCATCGATGCTCCCGCGGGCAGCGCCATCGGCAGTCCGCCCGCCGCAGGGGTCGGGGAAACCTCCACTGTCACGCCGCCGAATACCACCGACCCGCCTACTGCGACGGGCAGGCTTTCCGGTCTGGGGGCACGCCTTGTCAGCTCCAGTGTATACCGCCGTTTCCGGGCGGTCAGTCCATGGGGCAGGGACAGACTTCCCTCCGCCTTTTTCCGGTCCCGCGCCAGTTCCAGCACTTCATACACATGCGCCGCAGTCAGGTCCCGGCGGTGACCGCCAGCCTGTGCCATCAGCCGCAGGACCGCCCGCTGCGCCACCGCGTCAGGAACTTCCGTCAGCATCAGGCAAGGAATGGATACCCCGTCCGGCAGTTCCTTGGCCTGATCGGTCAGACTCCGCGCCATGGCCTCCAGCGCTTCACTTTCCTCCCGCACAATGGCCGCCGTTCGGGTCATGTGCCGGGCAAATCTGGGATTGATCTGCCGCAGCACAGGCATCACGGCACTGCGCAGGGCATTCCGGGCAGCAGCCTCCGGATCGGCATTGGTGGCATCCTCCACATGGGGAATGCTGTGGGCAGCCGCGTAATCCGCCAGTTCCTCCCGTGTGATCTCCAGAAAGGGACGGCAGATCTTCCCGCGCACCGGCGGAATCCCCGCAAGTCCGGCAGTGCCGGTCCCCCGCAGCAGATTCAGCAGCATGGTCTCCGCGTTGTCATCGGCATGGTGCGCCGTGAGGATGGCATCGCATCCGGCAGTCTCCGCCGCTTCCTGCAAAAAGGCATAGCGCAGTCTGCGGGCAGCGACTTCCAGCGAAAGGCCCTCCTTCTGTGCCGCGGCACGGGTATCGCCTTCACCGGCGAGAAAGGGGATTCCCTCTCTCCTGCAAAACTCCCGCACAAACTGTTCATCCCGATCGGCCTCCGCTCCCCGGAGATGGTGGTTGAAATGGGCAGCCGTGACCTGAAATTCCGGCTGCTGACACAGAAACCACAGCAAACACATGGAATCCAGTCCTCCGGACACGGCGCACAGGACAGTCCCGCCGTCGGGAAACTTTCTGCAAAGAAAGTCCCGGGCGGACTTCAGTTCATTCGTCATAGCCATATCGGCAGCTCCGTGCGCCGGCACACAGACGGACAAGGCGGCGCACCGGCTCATTCCTCCTCCCCATACCGGTTATCCAGCGTGGAAAACTGTGTATATTCCGGCATCCATCTCAGTTCCACCTTGCCGGTTTCGCCATGGCGGTTCTTCGCCACAATACATTCGGCGATGTTGTGCTTCTCCGAATCCTCATTATAATAATCATCCCGGTACAAAAACAGCACGATATCCGCATCCTGCTCGATGGCACCGGATTCACGGAGATCCGACAGCATCGGCCGCTTATCATCCCGCTTTTCATTGGCACGGCTCAGCTGGCTCAGGCAGATCACCGGCACATTCAATTCCTTCGCCATGATCTTCAGCATCCGGGACATATCGCTGACGACCTGCTGACGGCTCTCACCGCCGCTTTTTCCTCCCGCGGAAGTCATCAGCTGCAAATAGTCGATGACCACCAGCCCCAGATTGTCCAAACGGCGGCACTTGGCATTCATGTCCGCCACCGACAGCATGGGATTATCGTCAATGCGGATGTCCACCCGATTGAGCACCGTGGCCGCGCCGGCGATCTTTTCCCAGTCGGTCTCCCGCAGGGAACCGGTTTTCAGCCGGTTGTTCTCCACCAGTGCCTCTGAGGACAGCAGCCGCATTGCCAGCTGCTCACGGGACATTTCCAGTGAGAACACCGCCACGGTCTGCCGGGTCGATTTGGCCACGTTCAGCGCGATGTTCAGGGCAAAGGAGGTCTTACCCATGCCGGGACGGGCCGCCAGCAAAATGAGGTCTGATTTATTCAGGCCCGTGATTTTCTGGTCCACGGCGGAAAGCCCCGTGGAAAGCCCCGGCAGATGATCTTCGCTCTCGCTCATCTCGCTCAGACGGTCCAGCACTTCCGGCAGGACCTGCCGCAAAGCCACCATGTCCTGTGCACTCTGTCCCCGACGGACGGCGTATACCTTCTGTTCGGCAGCTTCCAGAATGTCCCCTGCCTCCCCGATCCCCTCCTGCACCAAGGCGGTGATCTCCGCCGCTGCCTGCGCCACGCCCCGCAGCAGGGCCTTGTCCCGAACGATGGCTACATATTCCATCACATTGGCGCTGGTGGGCGTGATCTCCATCAGCTGCGCCAGATAAGAGCGGGTGGTCTGGTCATCATAGGTGCCCGCCTTCTGCATCTCCTCGCAGACCGTGATACCGTCGATGGGGCGGGCATAGGTGAACATGGAGTAAATGGTCTCAAAGATCTCACGGTTCTGCCGGAGGTAGAAGTCCGACGGGCGGAGCTTATCCATAACATCCTTGACACAGCTTTCATCAATGAGCATGGACCCGAGAACCGCCTGCTCCCCCTCCAGAGAGTGGGGCATCTGCCGGATCAAAAGATCTTCCATTGCCATGGTCATCCTCCTTTGCCCCTCTCAGGGGCGGGGTTTACTTCTCTTCGTAAACCGCCACATACACCGTGGCGGTCACCTCAAAGCCCAGCTTGGCCTTGACCTGATAGGTCCCGAACGCCTTGATCGGCTCGTCCAGCACCAGTTTCTGCTTGGGAATATCGATCTCGAACTGCTTTTTCAGCCCTTCCGCAATTTCCTTGGTGGTCACGGCGCCGAACAGCTTGCCGCCGTTGCCTGCCTTGGCGGTCAGCTTCACCTGACACTCCTTCAGCTTTTCAGCCGTGGCCTCGGCCTCGGCCTTCAGGCGGGCCTCCTCGGCCTTACGGGCCTTCTCCTTCAGATTCATGGTATTGATCGCATCCGCGGTAGCGGGAATCGCCAGCTTGCGGGGCAGGAGGAAGTTGCGGGCATAGCCCTCGGAAACCTCCACCAGCTGCCCCTTCTTTCCCTGACCCTTCACGTCCTGCTGTAAAATCACTTTCATTGCTCTTTCTCCTTATTTTCCAATTCTTCCACTCGTTTTGTCAGTTTTTCGATCCGGTCTTCCTGATCGAGCCAAGCGCTGAGGACCACCGCCAGTACAAATGCTACCGATGCGGTCGCCAGAAAAAAGTGACGGTTAAAATCAAACAGCTGCCACCCTCCAAAGAAGAGAAACGCCCCTGTGACGAACAGGCAGCCAAGGTATGTCTTGAGAAACATCTTCATATCCGCCACCTCATTTTATTTTTCAAAATAGGCGTCAATGGCATCCGTCAGCCGGCTGCGCACCTCCAGAATATCTCCGTTTTCCACCCGACCGCCTGCCTGCGAGGAATTTCCGCCGCCGCCCAGCGCCTCCAGAATCACCTGAACATTGACCTCGCCCATCGAACGGGCCGACATCAGCACGTCGCTGCCGTTCCGGTAAAGCACAAAGGATGCCTTCACACCCTTGAGCGTCAGCAGCTCATCGGCTGCCTGCGCCGCAGCCACCCGATCCACCCCCTCTTCCTGAGGGATCACCGCCAGCGCGATATCCTCTCGGTACATCTCCGCACGGCGGATAATGTCATAGCGGGAGACCATGTCGCTCAAATCGTTCTGGAACAGCCGCTGGACCTCTGCCGTATCCGCGCCGGCACGCCGCAGAAACGCCGCCGCTTCAAAGGTGCGCCCGCCGGTTCGGAGCGTAAAGCGCTTGGTGTCCAGCACAATGCCCGCCAGCAGCGCCTCCGCTTCCTCCCGCAGCAGGTCCGCCGGTTCCACCAGATATTGCAGCAGCTCCGTCACCAGCTCCGACGCAGAAGAGGCATAGGGCTCGTGGAAGCTAAACGCGGCATTTTCAATGTAGCTGGCAGCCCGCCGGTGGTGGTCGATGACCGCCACGCGGTTGCAGGACTCCAGAACCTGCTGGCTCTCCACCATATCCGGCCGGTTGGTGTCCACCACCACCAGCAGCGCGCCCGGTCGCATTTTCAAAAAGGCGTCATTGCCGGAAATCAAAACGCCGCTGTACTCCGGAAGTCCGCTCAGCTTATTCAGCACGGCCTGCGCCGCATTGTGCTCGGCATCAATGACGATCTGCGCCCGTTTCCCGCGCTTGCGGGCAGCGCAGCAAATACCGGCAGCGGCGCCCACCGCGTCCATATCCGCATAGCTGTGCCCCATCACATAGATCTCGCTGGCGTCTGCCATCAGCTCGCTGAGGGCGTTGGCCATGACCCGTGACTTTACCTTGGTGCGCTTTTCCGTGGCCTTGGCGCGTCCGCCATAAAACTCAAAGTCCACCTTGTTGCGGACCACCGCCTGATCGCCGCCGCGGCTGAGGGCCATTTCCAGCGACAACGACGCGTTTTTATAAAGCTCCGGCAGGCCCTCCACATCCTTTCCAATGCCGATGGACAAGGTGGGATGGGTCCCCTCGCCCACCCGGATCTCCCGAATCGTATCCAGCACGGAGAATTTCTCCTCCACAAAATGCTCGTAATGCTGCTCTTCAAAAATAAACAGGTACCGGTCCCGTTCCGTTTTCAGCAGCAGTCCCGCCCCCGCAGAGGCCCACACATTGAGCTTTTCGTCGATCTGTGCCAGCACGGCGCTGCGCTGCGTGTCCGGACAGGCCTTCATCAGATCTTCATAGTTGTCCAGCATCAAAACAGCCAGCACAGGCCGGGTGGCGGTATAGGTCTCCTGCAGGTCATCCGCATCCGTGGTATCCACCCAATAGGTGGTCGCCACCAGATTCTGCTCTCCGTTCCTGCCCTTGGCCCGCACAAGGCTTCCATAGACCTGAAAGCGCCGGTTGTTCATAAAGACCCGGTTGGGACATTCCTGTTTACCCTCCAGCAGCCACTGGACGGGAAACTCCGGAACGGCATCCTCCACCCGCATCTCAAAAAGATGCTCCCGCACGCCTGCCAGCTGGAGAAAATTCTCATTGCTCCAGATCACCTCGCCGGTATCCGGACGGAACACCATGATGGGCAGCGGAGAATTGATCAGCGTGGACTTACTGGCGGTATCCACGCTTCCGGTGACATTGTCGATGTATTGCAGTACCTTTTGACGCCGCTTCTGATTCCCCTTGGAAAAATACAGGTACAGCACCACCGTGACGATACCCTCCATCGCCGCCAGCGGTATGCTGACCGGAACCGCCGCCGCCGCAAACAGCCCCAGACAGAAAAAATACAGCTTCAAATTCGGCTCCAGCAGCCGGGAGAGTTTATTATGGTTCATGGCGAAAGCTCCTTTCACCGCATACTAATAGATTTTAACAGTATATCATTTCCGTTGAAAATCCGCAATGCGGAAAACGAAAAATTACTTCCATGACCCGCTCCGGAAGGGACTTTTTCTATAATAAAAGGAAGCGCCGCCTGTTTTGCGGCGCTCCCCCCTGTTCCCCTGCGCATTTTGCTTATCCGCCATTCTGCCGGAAGGCCGCGCTATAGTTCTCCACCGTAACGCCGGTATAGTAATGGGTCAGGATCTCCCGATAATCCGCCCCCTCCGCAGCCATCTGACGCGCCCCGTACTGGCTCAGCCCCACCCCGTGACCGTATCCGGTAACATAAAAAATCATCCGGCCATCCTTGGCCTCCCAGTCAAAGCAGGCAGACCGCAGCCCCAGCGCCGACCGCACCTGAGTACCCTTGACGCGCAGTCCTCCCACCTCCACGGTTTCCACGCTGCCCGCGCTGTCGGTGACGGCGTTTTTCAGCCAGCCGGTCGCGGGGCCGGAAAGATCCGCCTCGGGAAACGCCGCCAGCAGGCGGCTCCGGCAGTCCGGTTCGGAAAATTCCGCACGGCTGAAATAATTGGGGATCTCTGCCCCCGCCTCCGGAGAACGGACTGCCTGCAAATAGGGAAGATCGTTGACCCACACCTCTCCTGCCGCCCGGGTCAACCCCGCCGAGGAAGAATGAAAGACTGCCAGAATCGGCGTGCCTCCGTACAAAACAGCCTGTCCATCCGTTGCCTGTACGGCATCCTCAATGTTCGCTTCACAGGCATCCGCCTCCGCGCCCCAGTTGGCTCTGGCCTGTTCCTCCCCCAGATACGCCTGACAGCAGGCGGGGTCCGTGCAGAGATCCGCCTGCGTTCCATGCTTTCCGCCGCTCAGCAGTTTGTGCAGGGTATAGGTTCTGGCTGCCACCGCCTGCGCTTTCAGCGCCTCCGCAGGAAAGGATGCCGGCATCTCCGCCCGCACAACGCCCTTCAAATAGGTGTGCAGGTCCATCTCCGCCACCCGTTCTCCCTCCAGCACACGCAGTATGATCTCCCGGTCCTCCGCGCCGGATACCGCCGCCGTTTCCTCCTGTTGTTCCACCGGCTGCGGCTGTTCAAACGGTTCCTCCTGAAACGGAGCTACCACCGCCAGCGGCAGAAAAAACAGCACCGCCAGCAGACATCCGGAAAGGAGCAGGCTCTGGCGCACCGGATGCATCTGTTTCATAACGGTCCCTCCCTTTCCTCTTGCAGCCTGTCCCTTGATCCTATGCGCCCCGCCTGCCAAACATGCAGTTTCCTTTTTCCATCCAAAGCCGGCAGACACCGCTTCCGCCCATTCCACGATGCATTGATCTGTCCGGAAAAATATGATAAAATCAGTCTACAGCCCGACCCTTATCTATTCCCAACGATCCGGATCCATAGGAGGCGATACTTTTGAAAAGGCAGATCTCGTATTGTTTGACCGCCCTTGCATCCTGTTTGGCGGCCCTGTTCCTTTGCAGCGTTCTCCAGCCCAAAGTAACGTACACCGTGTCAGATGCCGATTCCCTGTCTCTCGGGCAATACGAGGCTCAGGTGAAGCAAGCCGTCGAACGCATCGACGGCGCCTCCTTTGATACCCTTTACACCATCCGGACAACGCGCATCTTCGGTAAGGATGAGGTGTTTGTGCTGATCCCGTATGTATGCGGTGACATCACATCTGTCCGGACAGCCGGAAGCTTTCCATGGAACTTTACAGCAGGTGTTGCCGCCATGCGGTGGCGAGGGGGAAAAGAGGTATCTCTGCGCGAAATAGAAATCAAAGATGCCAAGCTGATGGTCACAGCAGATCCCAATACTGCGTTCCCCCTGTATGCTGGGATGCCGTCGAATCGCGGCTGGGAATTTCCAAGTCAATTTCCTGTTGCAGCAGAGGAGCATTCTGCCTCTGTCTGCGTGGAATGCAGTGCTGTTACCAGAACATCCACGGTGGAGCCAAACGCAAATTGCAGCTGTGAAATGCACTTTGAGGGCGTGTGTGCTGTACCGCATTCCTGCTTCAGCCCGTTGACAATGGTTGATTTTTGCGTGGACACGGATCTTCCCTACATCAATAATGTCACAGACACTCCCAAGCAGTCCGCCATGGACAAACCGTCGCAAACGTGATATAGTAAGGTGTCATTTCAGTCCGAAAGGATCCAAATTCCATGAAAAAACCGACCCTTCTTCCCATGCTGGCACTGACGTGCGGCATCCTTGCTTTTGTATTGCGTCTGCTGCAATTCCGCACCGGCTTTGAAGCCGATTCCGGACTGCCCATCCCCGGCAACGCGGCGGCCCTCGCGCTGATCCTTTTGCTGGCGGTCCTTGTGCCGGTCTATGTTCTGCTGGCCCGCCGTCTGCCCCGTGAGGATCCCCCCGGTCCCGCATTTCCTCAGGATTTTACGGTCAGCAGCTCCGGACAGCTGTTTCTCCCCGTTGCGGGCGCGCTGCTGATGGCACTGTCCGGTCTCGCCGATCTGGCAGAAGCCGTCACCGGTGCCAATCTCCTCTCGTGGTTCCGCGCCGCTGCCGATCCTTACGGCACCACGGCAGTCGCCGGCTCCGTATTTGCCGGCCGCGCGCAGCTGCTGCTGGCCCTGCTGTCCCTGCTGTCTGCCGCGGCGCTCTTTTCCGCGGCAGCCGCCTGCCGGAATCCAAACCGCAGCCGTACCTTCCGGGAGACGTACCTGCTGATCCCGCCCGCAGCTCTGGTGATCCGGCTGGTCCTGATCTACCGTCTGGATTCTGTCAATCCCGCTTTGGAGGCATATTATGTCGAGCTGCTGGCGCTGGTGTGTCTGACGCTGGGCTTCTACCGGCTCTCCTCTTTCGCCTTTCAGTCCGGAAAAACCAGCCGCTTCGCCCTGTACGCCAGCGCTGCCGTGACGCTGTGCACCGCCGCGCTGGCCGACCACAGCGCCCTGCTCTCTTCCCTGCTGTTGTATGCCGGCGGCGCCGTTTCCATGCTGGGCTATCTGCTGCTGCGGCTGTCCGCAGCTCCAAACGCTCCCATTGACGCATCATAAAGCGGAATCAGCGGCACTTTTTCAAGAAAAACAGCACGTTTGATGGCAGGCGTGCCGGAGCGTGGGATCTTCTCCCCCATCCTCCGCCGCAGTTTCATCCTGATAAACGCCCGAAGGGCAGGCTATACAGCCTGCCCTTCGAACTTTTTTGGAAGATTGGATGAAAAGAAGTTTTGTCTCTTGCAAGTATTACAATACAAGAGAGTTGTTAACCAATACAGCGTCAATTGTTACAAAAGTCTTAAATCTACACCCTTTTCACCGCTCTTCAAGATTTACCACAAATCCACTTCTATTCCCTGCGCCCCAATGGCCCCCACGCTCCCGTATTTTCATCGTTCTTCACGCCTTTTCACGAATTACAGACACAGAAAATACACAGCATTTCCCAATTATTCCCAAAGTCCTACACACGAAAGGTTTTCTCCTTTACATCGCTTCCATCTTCTCAAAATGCGCAATCAGTTTTTCGGCAGCGGTCTGTCTCTTCCCTGCTCTCAGATGGGTATAGACTCCCTCCATGACCTCTGGGGTATCGCCAAGGATACTGGCGGCCTGCCGAGGATCAAGGCCCGCCTCATAACAGATCGTTGCAAAGCTATGGCGGAAGCAGTGCGGCGTGATGGGGAAGGTCTCGACGGTTTTCCCGTTGTCATCGTAAACGACCTCATTCAAGCCGATGTCCCGGCAATAGCGCCGCCAGCTGCTCTGGATCTCCGACGGCTTCATGTAACCGCCGTCTTTTCCGGTGAAGATCAGGCCGAGCCGGTCTCGGGGCAGGGCGTCCGCCAGCGGCGGCAGCAGTGGGATCTCCCGCAGGCCGTTTTCGCTTTTCAGGAAATCATCAAGGACCGCCCTGCCGGTTGCGTAGGAAACCTTCTTGTTAACGGTGATGACCCTGCGCTTTCGGTCGATGTCCTGATAGGTCAGAGCGAGGGCCTCTCCGCGCCGCATTCCGGTATAAAGCAAAAGATACCCGAACAGCCACCAGTGAGCCGCCTGCGCTGCGCCTGCGGCCTTTACGGCCTCTTCCTGCTCCTCGGTGAGCGCTTCCCGCTTCTTGGTGGGAAGTCCCCGGCTTTTTCTGATCTCTGCCGCCGGAGAGACCCGCAGGTCCTTCTGGATCACGGCATGGTCGCAGATCATTTTACAAACCGCCAGCTCGATCTGCACCGTTCCGGCGCACATCCCCTTTGCCTCAAACCTCCGGATATAATTTTTGATGTCCAGCGGCTCGATCTCGCCCATGTGTTTCCTGCCGAACTCCGCTTTGAGACGCTTGACGGCGTAGGAATAGACCCGGCGGGTCGATTCTGTGACCTCCGTCTCATGCTCCCGTTCCCATTCGTCGGCCACCACGGAGAACAGTCTCCCCTGCTGGCTGATCTGGTTGTACTCCAAGATCTTCCGATCGACCTCTCTGCACGTCTTGCCCCGGAAGGCCACCCGCTTCCCGTCCACGGTGCGGATCGCCTCGAACAGCCCGTCAGGACGCTTGTAGTACTTGGATTTTGCCATAAAAAATTCCTCCTTTTTTGATTGCAAGCACAGGAGGAGTGTGCTAAAATAGGCATGATTCCTCCTTGGCTTCGTCGTGGTTGCTGGGTTGGATTCGCTTACCGTCAGGGGCTGCACTCCCCTGACGGTTTTTTGTTTACTCCGGTCTTGTCAGTTCCCAATAATAATCTCTTGCTGTATAAACAGCAGCAATCGCTTCAAATGTATTGCTTGAAGCGTCTCTGGCAACCTCCGCTTCCGCTTGTCGGCCGCTCTCTAAACGATCCAGATATTCAAATGCTTTCCCGCAAAGCTGCTGTACGTCAGAAAGCAACGCTGCATCCTCGTCTGTTAAGACTTCCAACTGTTCACATTCCGCGAAACAGTCCTCGGTAAGCGACAAATCGCTTTCAATTCGTTCTCTTACGCTCTCTCTGAATGATTCCGCATCCCCTACTGTCGTATAAATCGCTGTAATGGAATACATATCCCGGAACGTATCCAGAACATACTCGCAGCATTCTTCGGCTCTTTTGTAGAAGTCTCTCAACTCCTGCAGACGGATTGCATCATCTGCCAGCTGAACGCAGGTGGCTTCAGCTTCCTCCAGCTGCACCTGTGTATCCGAAAGCAATTGCCGGGTCCTGCTGTTGATAATCACGCCGGCGGCTATGGACAAAAGGAGACAGCCCGCCAGCACCGCATTCAAAACTGAAACTCTCCCGCGGGATCGGGTTGACGCTGCTGGTGGAGGGTCTTCCGCGGGCTGTTCCGGTTCAGGCTCAGGTTCTTCCTGCTGCGCCTCTGCCTCCCGCTCCTTCCGTTCCCGTTCTTCCTGCTCTTTTCTCCGCGCTTCAGCCCGTCTTGCCTCTTCTGCTGCGGCGCGTCTTGCTTCCTCCGCAGCCTTTTTCTGCTTTTGCGCTTTCTGGTAGTCCTTCATTCGCAGCCATGCGTCATAAGCGTCCCGCTTGGCAGGATCGATCAAGACGCTGTAAGCCGCGTTCAGTTCCTGACTTTTCTGTCTTGCAATCTCAGGGCTCCCCTGAAACACATCCGGATGAAAGAACCTGATCTGCTCCCGATAAGCCGCTTTGATCTGCGCATTGGTGGCATTCCGCGGAACGCCAAGAGTGTCATAATAACTCTTCTCTGGATAGCTCATTTCCCACCCCGTATATTTTCTATCAAGATGCAAGAAACTGATGGTATTCATTGATGTCCGCGAACCCCATCATATGCGCATCCAACATTTCCGAAATCAAATTCCAGTTTTCAGAGCTAATGTAGTATTTATCACTACTCTGCCTATCAAAAGAAACAGTAGCCATCTGTGTTGTGACATCAAATAGGCTGACATAATCCTGAATCGTTTCCAAGCTCATCCCAGAAACAACAGGGATGGGGCAAAGCAGATTCCTTGCAAAGCAGTTTGCCTCTTTCTCCGCGCTTGGATCATGCTCGTCTCGATGTTTCAGAATAAAGTGACCGATCTCATGAGCGATCGTAAAACGAATACATCCAAGCGGGACAGTCTCATTGTAGAGAATAATCCTTCTGTTCCCGTTTACAATGGAAAACCCGTACTCACTGACCTCCAAAAGCATTTCCGGCGTATAGCCGTACAGGAAGCATGCCTGACTGTATGTAAGCAATTTGCAGTTTTCCAAAAGCTCCTCCACAATAGCAAACACATTCGTTGCCAGAGAGAATGACATTTTCAGCGCCAGAAGCTCGTACGCAGCATTGGTGGCCTTTTTGTAGTCCGGGTAATGGCTCAATCTCGAAACTCCTCCTCAAACATGACTTTCGCAATATCTAAAAGCTGTTTCCGCTTCTCCGGGGACAGCTTTTTTGCATTGCGGCTCAAGATGGTAAAGTTCTCGTCCGGGTCCCCATCAGCAGTTTCCTTTTCTTCGCAAGTATCACGGCCCAGCAAATAATCAACAGAGACATTGAAAAAGTCTGCAACCTTTGTCAGTTTATCCGTGTTGGGAGATGCCTTGTCCCACTTCACAATGGTCCCATTTCCGAACCCGAGTTTTGCTTCAAGTGCAGGCAGACTTAGCCCCCTTTCATTTGCAAGCATGCGAATCCTATCCCTCAACGTCATAACAATACACCACATCCTTTGAGAAAAAAATCTTGTAAAAGCTCTTGACAGCAAGATTTTAATCGTGTAATATGTGGTCACAGTGAGAAATAAATCTTGTAATCCACTTCCAGCTACAGAAACGGCAATTTCTGGTTGCTGGACACACGATTTTAATCTGTTATCTTTTATGCCCTTATAATAGATTATAATCGTGTGTTTGTCAAGAAAAAAATCTATCAAATGAGGTGAACGCATGATCCTTGAAAAAATTCGGTCCTTATGTTCCGAGCGGAAAACCACGATTTCAAATTTGGAACGAGCCACAGGAATTGCGAATGGATGTATCCGTAAATGGGAAGCCGCATCTCCAACTGCAGAAAATCTTACAAAGGTCGCAGATTACTTCGGTGTATCTGTTGACTTCCTGCTCGGAAGAAGCCCCTACGTTTTGTCAGCCGAAGCCCAGCAGTATGCCAAGCAGTTCGACGCACTCCCCGACGACAAGAAGCAGCTTGCCATGGCCTACATGGGCGTGGTACAAGCCCAGTAACCCAAGGAGGTACATATGACCAACGAAATTCAAATTTTCAACAACCCCGACTTCGGGGAAGTTCGAACCATCAGCGAGGCCGGCGCAGTACTGTTCTGCGGACGGGATGTAGCAGCTGCACTTGGTTACAGCAATCCCCGCGATGCTCTGGCCCGCCATTGTAGGGGCGTCGTGAAACGCGACACCCCCACCGAAAGCGGCACACAGGAGATGTCCTTCATCCCCGAATCAGATCTCTATCGGTTGGTGTTCAGTTCCAAGCTGCCTACCGCCGAGAAATTCACGGACTGGGTCACCTCCGAAGTCCTGCCCACCATCCGCCGCCACGGCGCGTACATGACACCGGAGACCATCGAAAAGGCCCTGACGGACCCTGACACCATCATCCAGCTCGCAACCACCCTGAAAGAAGAACGGGCCGCCCGCCTTGCGCTGGAAAGCAAGGTGGAAGAGGACAAACCCAAGGTATTGTTTGCCGATGCTGTGGCAGCGTCTCACACCTCCATTCTCGTCGGTGATCTGGCAAAGCTGCTCCGGCAGAACGGTGTGGATATCGGGCAGAACCGCCTGTTCCGATACCTCCGCGAGCGTGGTTATCTATGCGGCAAGGGCGAACGGTACAACCTCCCCACACAGCGCAGCATGAACGCTGGATGGTTTGAAATCAAGGAAACCACCATCGGCAATCCTGATGGCTCCGTCCGCATTACCAGAACAGTGAAAGTGACCGGAAAGGGACAGCAGTATTTCATCAACCTGTTCCTGAGCGCAGTGGAGCCTTGATATGGCAAAAAAGAGGCGTCAGTACCTCCCCGGCTGGTACCCGGCCAATGCAGTGGCTTGGTGCGACTTTCACGACCGGGGCATGAATTACAAGTACATTCGCCGGAAGAAATGCCTGTTCCGCAGGCAGGGGAGACCGTGCCCGCATCTGCGGTGGTTTCCCGATTCTGACCGCCGTCGTGCCTGACGGTTCTCGGGTGCTTCGCACCCTCCAACCGAGGCACTTCCTCGGAACCGGCTCTCTTCTGCCCACCGTTGCGGCCTTGCAGTTCCCGTGCGCTTCGCGCCCGCCAACTGCGCCGCTGCCTCGAAAGCGGCTCACTTCATCCGCCGCAGGCGGCGTTTCGCCGCTTTCCCCAGCAACCACGACAAAGAACAAAAGCAAAGGAGATTTGACCATGGAACACCCCGCCTACCGCGACAATTTAGAGCAGATCCTGACCTTCACCCACGGTCGCCAGATGCTGACCATCGGGGAGGTCATGACCTTCACCGGCATCCGCCACTATGCCACCGTCCACAAGCTGTTCCCCTTTGTGGGGTCCTATATCAGTGCCGCCACGCTGGCCCGCTGCATGTGCGGAGGTGCCAAATGAGAGACTGCACCGGAAAACGCATCCCCGCTCCCCGGGTGGGAGATCGAGTGATGGAAAAGCCCTTTTTCGGGCTGGACAACCCCACAACCCTCCTGCCCGGAACGGTGGTGGCTGTCAACCGCGCCCACGGTCATTACACCGTGCGCTTTGATCGAGGCTACCGGGAGAACTTCCGGATCACAGATTGGAGGAAATCAGAATGAGACCGAACCTGCCCCACCATGGGAAGCTGAATGCCCTCCTGCTGGTGATCCTTCTGCTGCTGTCCGCCTCCGTGTGTCTGGTCTGGGCAAAGGCGCAGGCGCCGGAAGCGCCGCCGGCTGTCCGGCACACCCCTGCCGTGATGCCGGAGATCTCCATGGAAGCGCTGGAGGACTTTGAAAACAAGAGGATCAAAGCGGCGCTGCTGGAGCGGGCGGTGCGGCTGGAGGACGTCACCGTCACCCACTACTGCATCTGCCGGAAGTGCTGCGGCAAGTCCCCGGACCATCCGGCCTACGGCATCACCGCCAGCGGGCGGCGGGCTGCCCCCGGCGTCAGCGTGGCGGTAGACCCGGATGTGATCCCACTGGGCAGTGATGTTCTGGTGGATTATGGAGACGGGGAGCTTCACGATTATCGGGCGGACGATACCGGCTCCGGCGTAAAGGGGCTTCATCTGGACCTTTGCGTAGAGAGCCATCAGGCGGTCCTGACACTGGGCGTCCGCACCGCCACGATTTATTACATTGTCCCGGAGGAGGTCATACCATGAAGAGAGCTGAACGGATGCAGGCCTTTGAAATGCGGCTGGAGGGCAAGGGCTGGAGTGCCATCGGGCGGGCGCTGGGGTATTCCGGCAACGCCGTCAAGCAGGACCTGATCGGCTGCGTCCTGTCCAAGCCCCGCCAGATCGCCTGTGCATATCCGGCCATCCGGGCCGTCATTGAGCAGCGCTACGGCGGCTGTATCAAGACCTTTGCAGAGGCCTGCGGGATTTCCTATAACGCCATGTATTACACCCTGTCCGGCAGGTGCTTTGTCCCGCAGGACCGGCAGGCCCGTATCTGCGAGGTCATCGGGCTTGCGCCGGCAGAGGCGTTTGAGCGGGAGGAGGACTGATATGCTGGCATATCGCTGTGACCATTGCGGCACCTGCTTTGACCATCCGGTCACCCTCCGGCATCGGGAGCTTCTTGGTGAGTTCATCCGGGAATATACGGAAGAGGTCTGCCCCATCTGCTGCGGGGATAGCTTTTCCCCCGGAAAGCCCTGTCCCAAGTGCGGAGAGTTCATGCCGGAGGACGAGATCCTGTGCCGCGCCTGCCGCCGCCTGCTGAAAGCCCGTTTCACGGACTTTGCCGATACCCTCACCGCCGAGGAGGAGGCACAGCTGGATGACTGGCTGGACGGAGACACCATCACAAACAGGAGGAGTTGGAGATAATATGGAATCCTTTATGAAACGTGTTCAAATGGTACAAACCGAGCTGAAGGCACCCAAAAACCGCACCAATAAATTCGGGGGCTATAAATACCGGAATGTCGATGACATTCTGGCTGCCACAAAGCCTCTTTTGAAAAAGCACGGGCTTGCTCTGTTTCTGGCAGATGAGATCCAAGTCTATGGGGATGGGGAATCCCAGCGCTTCTATGTCAAAGCCACTGCAACCGTCTACGATGTGGCTTCCGACGGACCCGGAGCCGCCTCGATTTCCTGCGCCGGATACGCCAGAGAAGCTGCAGATAAAAAGGGTATGGACGAAAGCCAAATCACTGGTACCGCATCCAGTTATGCCCGCAAATATGCCCTCAATGGTTTGCTGGATATTGATGATGGCATTGATGCTGACGATTCCTCCATTGCTGAATCGCTAGACGAACTTTCCGCAGAGATCAAGTGCGAAAATTGCGGAAAGATGATCCGTCCGTTCAACGACGGGAAACGTGGATATACACCAGTCCAAATTGCGCGCCTTTCCCAAATGCGCTTTGGGAAGGACTATTGCTGGCTCTGCGCAAAGTCTGCCAGTGCCGAAGAGGCACTTGCCAAGAAAGGAATCTGACCCATGTACATCAAGGGAATCACCGATTACAACCGGAACGGAGAGCCCCGGGAGACCGGTCTTTTTGCCGGTCTGATCGCTCAGGACGGAGAGCTGCGCACCACCCAGAGCGGGAAAGCCTATGCAAGTGCCTCTGTCCGCGCCTTCAACCGCAAGGACGGCACCGCCGTCTTTATGACCCTGAAAACCTTCTCCGAGCATCTGACCGGGCTGGTGGCCAATCTCCGAAAGGGGGATCGGGTCCTTGCCTGCGGCACAGTGGAGATCCGCACCTATAGCGGAAAGCAATATACCGATATGCTGCTGGACTTTCTGCTGACCTCCGACGCGGCGCCGGCTCCCGCCGCAGCAGCCGCCAACCGTTCCGCACTGGAGGCGCGCATGGAGCAATCCGGCTTTGCCGAGATCGGCGAGGAGGACGGCGAACTGCCGTTCTGAAAAGGAGGTGTCAACCGTGCAAACGACCAGTGTGCCGGATGCCTCTCAATATCTGATCTATGACCCCAGTTTTCTCTGCACGGATTCCCCGGACGGCCTGTGGCTCTGTACGGATCTGGAAGACGCTGCCGCCGTCCGGATCAATGCGGCAGCCCTGCCTCTGGGGGCGCCGGCAGACAACCTCGCCCGCGCGAGGACCTTTCTGGAGGCGTTCCGGTTCGTGCTGGTGGTCGGTCCGGATGAAGCAAAGCGCAGAGCGCTGGCGGACTCCTTGCGCCGCTTTGTGCCCTCTGTGGAGGTCTGCATCACCGCCAACAGCGTCTACCGGGGGTGTACCTCCCTTCAGGAGCTGCGGGACAAGCATGGGCTTGCCGCGCTGGAAGCACTCTGGCAGGATGCAGACGAGCTGCCGCCCTACGGGCTTTTGGAGATCTCCGGCGTGGAGCAGGTGGACACCGCCGCCATTCCCCATATCCGCTCCGGAATCCCCGCGCTGGATCAGCTGATCGGCGGGCTTTATGACGGCGAGGTCACCGTCTGGACCGGAAAGCGGAAGGAGGGCAAATCCACCATCGTGGGGCTTGTGATCCTCGCCGCCATCCGGGCAGGGCGAAAGGTCTGCGTGTATTCCAGCGAGCTTCCCGCTTGGCGGTATAAGCAGTGGCTGCTCTCCATGGCCGCAGGGCCGGAGCATATGCTGGAAAGCGTCACGGATACCGGAAAGTCCGTGTGGGACGTGCGTCCGGAGATCGCCCGGCAAATTGACCTCTGGTGGAAGGACCGGCTTTTTCTGATCGACAATACCGCCGAGGACATCCACCGTCCGGAAACGCTGCTGGACCTGATGCGGTACACGAAAAAGCGCTTCGGCTGCTCCGTGTTCCTGCTGGATAACCTGATGACGGTCTCCCTGCCGGGGGATGACAAATACAATGCCCAGTCCGCGTTTGTGGGGCAGCTGGTGGATTTTGCCCATGCCTCCGGCGGACAGGTGCATCTGGTGGCCCACCGGAGGAAGGGCGGAACCGACAAAAGGCGGGGTGACAGCGACGATGTATCCGGCTCCGCCGACATCACCAACCGGGCGGACAACACCTTTGCCGTCTCCCGGATCACGGACGAGGACTCCCCCTTTGATGCCGCGCTGGAGGTGCTGGCAAACCGCACCTTCGGCGCCACCGGCATCATCAACCTGAAATTCGACCCCCGCTCCCGGCGCTACTATCAAGGGAACGTCAATTGGAAGTGCGGGTGGGAAGACACCGCCGCACCTCAGCAAACCTTCACCGAACTGACCGGCAAAGACGCCGAGAATCCATTTACATGAGGAGCCGTGCTATGACCATCAAGTTTACCGTCCCCGGCGTTCCTGTCGGGAAGGGCCGCCCCCGCTTTACACGGGGCGGTCACGCCTACACGCCGGAGAAAACGAAAGCCTATGAGGAGACCGTCCGCCTGTGCTGGAAAACCCAGAGCGGGCAGGGCTTTGCAGGGGGCATCCCCCTGCTGGCCTCCATCATCGCCTATTTTCCCATCCCCAAGAGCACAAGCCGGAAAAAGGCAGCGGCCATGGAAGGCACCTTCCACCTGAGCCGCCCGGATGCGGATAATTTGGTAAAGGCTGTTCTGGATGCACTCAACGGCTACGCCTACCCGGACGATAGCGCCATCCAGATCGAGCGCTGCTATAAGATCTACACCAACGGCCTTCCCCGTGTGGAGGTAGAGATTCGGGAAGCGAAAAAACCATGACAGACAGCGTGAAACGTGTTGCCTACTGTTCCTTTGGAGCAGACAGCACTGCTAACGTTCTGCTGGGCATGGAGCATATGGAGCCACCGGATGAGATCGTCTATTGCGAGGTTATGTTTGATAAGGAAATCAGCGGAGAGATCCCGGAACACCGCGACTTCATACATGAAAAGGCGATCCCGTTTTTCGAAGGCCACGGCATCAATGTCCATGTTGTGAGAGGAAAGAAGACATTTGTTGATTGTTTTTTTCAAAAAATTGGGCCAAGAGGCGCCAAGGAAAATCAAGGCAAGATTTGGGCATGGCCGCTCTGCGGCAGATGCTGCGTACAGCGGGACTGTAAAGTGCGTCCAATGAAACGATTCGAGCGCACCCAATGGGCGGGACAGAAAATCGTAAAGCTATCCGGCATTGCAGCAGACGAAGAAGCTCGGCTCCTGACCATGCTGGGCTACGGTGGCGTATCTCTGCTGGAAAGGTACGGAAAGACGCAGGAGGATGCCCGGCAGATGTGCCGCATGGCTGGGTTACTTTCCCCCTGCTATCAATTCACCAGCCGTAACGGGTGCTGGTTTTGCCCGAACTCCAAGTGGAAGGAGCGCCGGCACTTGTATGACCACCATCCGGATCTGTGGACGCGCCTGCTGGAACTTCAAAAGGCTCCAGACAAGATTACGGAATACTTTGACCGGAACTTTACCATAAACGAGATCGACGCCATGTTCCGGCTGGAAGATGCCCAATATGATCTTCTGCAGGATCGGATTGTGATTCCGTTCGAGGATTGGAGGAGGACAACCATGACAGACAAGCAGAAAACCGCCTATGAATGGGCGAAGAGCCACCCAGACTACCGCTCCATCGCTGCGGGACATGCCCGGGAGCTGGCAGGGCTGGTGGATGAGTTGACAGCGGAGCTGAATGA
>JAPFEH010000042.1 GCA_026169195.1 Dysosmobacter sp.
GATCTACACCCATGTGGCCAAGCAGCAGCTGAAGGACGTGTACCAGAAGGCGCATCCCAGAGCGTAATCCCCCGATGTCCGGTTCTCCGGCCCTGTTTCCACGGCGCAGCCGCCGCGGGAACGGGGCTTTTTCATCTTCCTCAGAAAAAATCTCAGGTTCCGAAAACAAAATCCGCAGTTCGAGACTCTAATGGACAAAAGGAGAAAGGAGGGAGGTCCATGGACTATGAGACCTTCGCCGTCCGGGTGGAAGCCCTGCGGGGGCGGCTGTACCGCACGGCCTGTTTGTATCTGGGCAGTCAGTCGGACGCACTGGAGGCCGTGGACGAGGCGGTGTATCAGGCGCTGCGGGCATTGAAGCGTCTCCGCCAGCCGGAATATTTTGACACGTGGCTCACCCGCATCCTGCTGAACGAGTGTCATCGGGAGCTGCGGCGGCGCAGGCGGTTTTCTCCCGCCGGAGAAGATGCCATTCCGGAGACCGCCGGACCGGATGCCTATGACGGTCTGCCCTTGAAGGAAGCGGTGGGACGCCTTCCGGAAGACCTGCAGGCCGTCATCATCCTGCGGTTTTTCAGCGGGCTGACACAGGCGGAGACCGCCGCCGCGCTGGACATCCCGCAGGGCACCGCAGCCACCCGCCAGCGGCGGGCGCTGGAGCTGCTGCGCTTGGAACTGAGAGAGGAGGAACTGTCATGAACCGCAAGGAAGAATATGAAGCGCTGCTGCTGGAGCTGCAGCAGACACCCGCGGAGCTGGAACACACGGTGGAACGGGCGTGGAAGCGGAAAAAAGCCGCGGGGAGGACCCGTCGGGCATGGCTGGCTTCCTGCGGCTCCATCGCGGCGTGCTTCACGGCCTTCGTGCTGCTGGTGAACCTGTCCGTTCCCTTTGCCCGTGCCTGCGGGAACGTTCCGGTGCTGCGGGAGCTGGCAAAGGCGGTGGCGTGGTCGCCGTCCCTGTCCGCCGCCGTGGAGAACGACTATGTCCAGCCCATCGGGCAGACTCAGACGGAAAACGGCGTCTCCGCTACGGTGGAATATGTCATTGTAGACCGGAAGTCCCTGCATGTGTTCTACACGCTGGAGTTTGACGACGAACTGGGGGATGTCTATGCGGATTATGATTACGGAGAGATCCACGGCTGGTCCGGAGACGCCGGCAGCGCCCGTCTGGAAAGCGGGGAGCTGAACGAGCTGGGCATCGACTTTGTGGAGCAGGACGTGCCGGACACGCTGGAGCTGACCCTTCGGGTGTATGCCCGCGGCGGCGATGACGGAGCGGCGCCGGCGGAGGAGATCTGGGATGGGGACGCCCTCTTTGAAGCGCCGGCACGGGAGGCGCCGGACTATCTGGCGGAATTGTCCTTCCGGTTGGAGTTTGATCCCTGTTTCACCGCGCAGGGGCAGATCCTTCCCATAGATGCGGAGTTCACGCTGGACGGCCAGTCCTTCACCCTGACGGAAGCGGAGCTGTATCCCACCCATCTGCGGCTGAGCCTGCATGCCGATCCGGACAATACCGCATGGCTGGCGGGACTGGATCTGTATCTGGAGAACGAACACGGAGAGCGGTTTGAAAAGTCCCTCAACGGCATTTCCGCCACCGGCGATCCGGACGGTGAGGGGCTTGGCACCTTCTGGCTGGACAGTCCCTTTTTCAGTCGGGGCCAGCAGCTGACCCTCCACATCACCCGCGCCAAATGGCGGGAGAAGGAGGGGCCGGAGACCCGTCTGGATCTGGCTGCCGGCACGGCGGAGTATCTGCCGGAGGGCGTCCGCTTTCTGGGCGCGGAGCGGTATCCGGAGGGTTGGGTGGTGTCCTTTGCGGCCCCCTATGATCCCGTCAATACCATGTACAGTCCGTTCGGCAGTACCTTCCGGAACGAGGCGGGAACCACCGGCTCCATCTCTCAATTCAGCCACACCTTCGGCGTAGAGGACCCCGCCACCGGCGAGCGGACAGAGGAGGACACCCTCTTCACCGAGGAATTTCCGCTGCCGGATCTGGAGGGCACGGTGGTCTATCTGGAGCCCGACTTCGACCGCATTTCCAACTTTGCGCCCGCGGTTGCCGTTTCCATCCGGTGAAACAGCCGCCCGCCCTTCGGCGGGCGGCTTCTTTGCGCGGTAAAAATGTGATTGTCTCCTACATAAATACATCTGTTGGAAATATCGTTTTTCCAGCAAAAACATTGTGCGTTTTGCGGATTGTATTTTCCGAAAGGTTCTCTATGATAGGAGTAGAATCTTTCGTCTGCAAGGAGGACGGGACTATGGTCACGCTGGAAACCATCTGGGAAGCCCAGAACGCCCTGCGGGGCGTTGCCCGCATCACGCCGCTGAACCCCGCCAAGGCGCTGGGGAAAAATGTCTATATCAAATGCGAGAATCTGCAGCTCACCGGCGCTTTTAAGCTGCGGGGCGCTTATAACAAGCTGCGGAGCCTGACGGCGCAGGAGCGGGAGCGGGGCGTCATCGCCTGCTCCGCCGGAAACCACGCGCAGGGCATCGCCCTGTCCGCTGCCCGTCTGGGGATGAAATCCGTCATCTGTATGCCTGCCGGCGCGCCCATCAGCAAGATCGAAGCCACCCGTAATTACGGCGCGGAGGTGGTGCTGGTCCCCGGCGTCTATGATGACGCCGCCGCGGAAGCCGCCCGTTTGTCGGAGGAACAGGGCTATACCTTCGCCCATCCCTTCAACGATCCCGCCGTCATCGCGGGGCAGGGGACCATTGGACTGGAAATTCTGGAGCAGCTGCCGGAGGTGGAGCAGGTGCTGGTGCCCATCGGCGGCGGAGGGCTCATCTCCGGCGTTGCCTGCGCCATCAAGAGCATCCGTCCCGGCTGCCGCATCATCGGCGTGCAGGCGGAGGGAGCGGCTTCCATGCTGGCGGCACGGGAGGCGGGAGAGCCGGTGACGCTTTCCGGCGTCTCCACCATCGCCGACGGCATCGCCGTCAAGCGGGCGGGGGACCTGACCTATGCCCTGTGCCGGCAGTATGTGGATGAGATCGTCACGGTTCGGGACGACGAGATCGCCACCGGCATTCTGGCGCTGATGGAGGACCAGAAGATCGTGGCAGAGGGCGCGGGCGCCGTGCCGGTGGCCGCGGTGCTGTTCGGAAAGGTGGATGTGTCCCGTAAAAAGACCGTGTGTCTGGTCTCCGGCGGCAATGTGGACGTCACTACGCTGTCCAGAGTCATCACCAAGGGACTCAGCAAGTCCGGCCGCATCATGGAGCTGACCACCAAGGTGGTGGACCAGCCGGGAAAGCTCATCGAGCTGCTGAGCATTCTCTCCGCCTCCGGCGCCAACGTCATGACCATCAACCACGCACGGGAAGACCAGAATTCCGACGTGAACGCCTGCCTCGTCAGCATGGTGCTGGAGACACGGGATCACCGGCACATCGACGCCATCCGCGCCGCCCTGACCGGACAGGGCTATCAGCTTCTTTGAAAAAACGGACATCCCCTGCCGGAAACCGGCGTGGGATGTCCGCTGCATCATCAAGGCCCCGCTTTTCCGGTTGCGCCGCGGGCGGGAATCTGCTATACTGATGATGATTACACAAAAAAGGGAGCGCCCCATGCGGATTTTAGGGATCGACCCCGGTTTTGCCACCATCGGCTTCGGTCTGGTGGATGCGGAACGGGGACAAGTGCATATGAAAACCTATGGAGCCATCACCACGCCAGCAGGGCTGCCCCTCAGCCGCCGGCTCTATCAGATCGGCTCCGATATGGAGGAGCTGATCGGGCAGCTGAAACCAGACGTGATCTCCATTGAGGAGCTGTTTTTCAACACCAACATCACCACCGGCATCGCCGTGGCCCACGGCAGGGGGGTGCTGCTGTATGCCGCTGAAAAGTGCGGCGTGCCCCTCTATGAATACACCCCCTCTCAGGTGAAGCTGGCGGTCACCGGCTACGGCAAGGCGGAAAAGCGGCAGGTGATGGACATGACGAAGCGGCTTTTGAAGCTGAAAAGCGTCCCCCGTCCCGACGATGCGGCGGACGCGCTGGCGCTGGCACTGTGCCATGCAAGGAGTTTTACTTCACGGCTTCCAAGCATGGGAGACGTGAAAGAGACCGTATAAGGAGACAGAGGATGTTTTATTATCTGGACGGCACGGTAGCCGAGATCCTGCCGGGGCTTGCGGTCATCGACTGCGGCGGCGTGGGATATGGCTGCAAGACCACCAACAACACGCTGGCGGCGCTGAAAAAGGGCCAGCGGGGACGGCTGTATACCTACCTCCATGTGGGGGAGGGCATCTTTGAGCTGTACGGCTTTGCCGCGCAGAACGAGCTGAGCAGCTTCAAGCTGCTTATCGGCGTCAGCGGCGTGGGGCCCAAGGCGGCGCTTGCCATTTTGTCTGCCGCCACGCCGGAGGCTCTGGCCATGGCCATCGTCACGGAGGATACCAAAGCCCTGACAGCCGCGCCGGGCATCGGCAAGAAGATCGCCCAGCGGATCATTCTGGAGCTGAAAGACAAGATGGCGCGGGAGACCGGCGGCGGGCTGGACTTCACCGGCGGCAAGGGCGTTCCGGCAGCGCCGGTGTTTGCCAGCAAGGCCACGGAGGCGGCGCAGGCGCTGGCAGTACTGGGCTATTCCAGTCAGGAGATCCAGCAGGCCCTCAAGGGCGTGGACGCGGAGACACTGCCGCTGGAGGAGATCATCCGCCAGAGCCTGAAAAAGATGGTGAAATGAGTATGAACGAACAAACGAAAAGAGCCGCCAGAACCGGCATCACCTTCGGCTCCTGCCTTGCCATGGTCATTTCCTACATCACATGGCAGTCTGTTGGCTGGGCGATTTTTCACGGCCTTTTGAGCTGGGCCTATGTACTCTATTTCGTTTTGCGGTATTGAGGAAGTGACAGTTTGAGCATCGACTTTGGAAACGACATTTATGAAGAGCCCATTGTAACCAAGACCTTCTTGCAGGAGGATGCGCAGGAAGGTTCCCTGCGGCCCAAGACCTTAAAGGAATATATCGGTCAGGAGAAGGCCAAGGAAAATCTGGCCGTTTTCATTGAAGCCGCCCGCAGGCGGGAGGAGGCGCTGGACCACGTGCTGCTGCACGGGCCTCCGGGGCTCGGCAAGACAACGCTGGCGGGCATCATCGCACAGGAGATGGGGGCGGGCATCCGCATCACCTCCGGCCCCGCCATTGAAAAGCCGGGGGATCTGGCGGCGCTGCTGACCAATCTCAACGAGGGGGACATCCTCTTTGTGGACGAGATCCACCGGCTCAACCGCTCCGTGGAGGAGATCCTGTATCCGGCCATGGAGGACTACGTTCTGGACATCATCGTGGGAAAAGGCCCTTCCGCCAACTCCATCCGGCTGGATCTGCCCAAGTTCACCCTCATCGGCGCCACCACCCGCGCCGGACAGCTGTCCGCGCCCCTGCGGGACCGCTTCGGCGTGACGCTGCGGCTGGAGCTGTATACACCGGAGGAGCTGGCACGGATCGTGACAAGAAGCGCCGGGATTCTGTATGTGGACATCGTTCCGGAGGGGGCGTATGAGATCGCCCGCCGCAGCCGGGGCACCCCCCGCATCGCCAACCGGATGCTGCGGCGGGTGCGGGATTTCGCGCAGGTGAAGGCCGACGGCGTCATCACCAAGGAGGTGGCGGATCAGGCGCTGTGCGCGCTGGAGATCGATCATCTGGGTCTGGACCCTGTGGACCGGCGGATGCTGGGCGCCATTATGGACAACTACAACGGCGGTCCGGTGGGGCTGGAGACGCTGGCAGCCACCATCGGCGAAGAATCCGTCACGCTGGAGGACGTTTACGAGCCGTATCTGATGCAGCTGGGATTCCTTACCAGAACGCCCCGGGGACGCTGTGTGACCCAGAAAGCCTATCAGCATCTGCATCGGGCGATCCCCGGCGGCGCCGCTCCGGAGGGCGTTTTGGAGCAATTGACCATATAATTCCAGTGCAATTTTCTAAAATCACTAAAATTATCGAAGGTTCTTCCATGAAAATTTGATAATTTGCTTGACATTCTCATAGATGGATGGGTATAATACAATATGTGCAAATGGCATGAGAACACCTCAATACCTCTGGAGCGCCTGACAGATGAAGAACTCTGTTCTCTGGCGGCTTCCGGCAGCCGCGAAGCGGAAGAAACGCTGGTCACGCGGTACAACCGTCTGGTCCGCACCTGCGCACGGCCGTTTTTTCTGGCCGGCGGCGACAGTGAGGATCTGACGCAGGAGGGGATGGTGGGGCTCATCAAGGCAGTCCGGGAATATGACGGCGCAAAAGAGACCACCTTCCGGACCTTTGCCGAAGTCTGCATTCGCAACCGGCTGTATTCCGTGCTGCGCTCGGCGGCGCGGGAAAAGCATCAGGCCCTGAACCAGTCGGTTTCATTGGATACTCCTGAATTTGACAGTCATTCATACACCTCTGGCACCTCCTGTCTGGCCCAGCGAAATCCCGAGGATCACCTGATCGACCGGGAGCACACAGCGGCCCTCTTGACCGGTGTCCGGAAACAGTTGTCCGAATTTGAAGCGAAGATTTTGGGGTACTATTTAGACGGTCTATCATGCAGGGAAATTGCCGAAACGGTAGGCAAGCCCCCAAAATCCGTGGACAACGCTGTGCAGCGGATCCGTCGCAAGGTAGCACAGCAACTTCTTTCCGGCGAATTCAGCAAACGCTGAGCGCAATATATATTTTTCTTTTCAAAGAGAGGGTAAAATCATGTACGAAGACAAGACTTTAGTGTGCAAAGAGTGCGGCCAGGAGTTCGTGTTCACCGCCGGTGAGCAGGAGTTCTACGCAGAGCGCGGCTTCCAGAACGAGCCCCAGCGCTGCAAGGCCTGCCGTGATGCTCGCAAGAACGCCGCCCGCGGCCCCCGCGAGTACTTCACCGCTGTTTGCGCTGCCTGCGGCGGCGAGGCCAAGGTTCCCTTTGAGCCCAAGTCCGACCGTCCTGTCTACTGCAGTGAGTGCTTCGCCAAGATGCGCGAGGGCAGATAACAAACAGATCCTGTTTTGTTTCTTGCAGCAAAAAGGGGCGTCCGCCGTGCGGACGTCCCTTTTTGCCGCGCGAAAGGCTGCGATTTCCTCTCCATTGCAGAAAACCGATATTTTCTATTGAATTCGTGGAGGAAATAGGGTATAATACCTCCGTTGAATTTATCATTGGAGGAAAACCACTATGATTACCATTACCAAAGATACCATCATCGGTGATATTCTTGATATCGCGCCTCACACCGCGCCCATTTTCCTGTCCATCGGAATGCACTGTCTGGGCTGCCCCTCTTCCCGCGGCGAGACCGTGGAGGAGGCCTGCATGGTTCACGGCATCGACGTGGACAAGCTGCTGGCTCTGGTGAACGAGGAAGCCAACAAGGCCCAGTGACCAATAAACGCATCTTGGGACGCATACGGGATTTCCGTATGCGTCCCAAGACTGTCGAAAAAATCCGCTGAAAAGCAAGCCCTGCCGTCCGCTCCGGCGCGGCACGGCCTGCCAAGGGAGGACCCATGGCAAAACAACTGGAACTTTCTCCCAGACTTCGGCTGCTGGCAGACTGGGTGCCTCTGGGCGCGCGGCTGGCTGACATCGGTACGGACCACGGATATCTGCCCGCATGGCTCATGCTGCACGGCCGCGTGGACGCCGCCATTGCCAGCGACCTGCGCGAAGGCCCTCTGGCGCACGCCAGAGCCACAGGCAGGGACTGCGGCGCCGAAGGCATTGAATATCGTCTGGGCAGCGGTCTTGCGCCCGTCGGGCCGGAGGAGGCCGATACCATCGTCATTGCCGGCATGGGCGGAGAGACCATTGCCTCTATTCTGGCGGACGCGCCATGGACGGCAGACGGCTGCCACACGCTGCTGCTGGCGCCCCACACCAAGGCGGAGGTGCTGCGGCAGTTTCTGGCGGAGCACGGTTATGAGATCCGTCGGGAGGCGCTGGTATCCGACCGCGGCACCCTGTATCCCGTCATGGAGGCGGCAGCAGGGGAGATGACCCTGACGGCGGGGCAGCTTTGGGGCGGCGCGCGGCTGCTGCACGACCCGCTGGGAGACCGTTACATCATCGAAAAAATCATCCGGCTCATGAGCGCCATCGTGGGAAAAAGCCGTTCAGACCGCCGGGAGGATCAGGAAAAAGCCGATGCACTGCGGGAGATTGTGACCGCTCTGCTGGAAATGCGAGAGGAGTGGCGCCATGCCAACTGTCCGTGAGATCGAACAGGCCCTGTTTGCCCTTGCGCCCAAGGAGCTGGCCGCCGGCTGGGATAATGTAGGTCACCTGCTGGGGGATCCGGACCAGACTGTGAAACGGGTGCTGGTGGCGCTGGATATCACCGAGGCTGTGGCGGACGAGGCGCTGGCTGCCGGATGCGGTCTGATCGTGGCCCATCATCCGGTCATGAACTGCAAGTGGCTGCCGGTGCAGACCGTCCGCAGCGATACGCCGCAGGGGCACCTGCTTTTGAAGCTGCTGCGGAGCGGTGTGTCCGCCATCTGTATGCATACCAATCTGGATGTTACGGAGGGAGGGGTCAACGACCGGCTGGCACAGGTGCTGGAGCTGGCAGACCCCGGGCCTCTGGGCGATCCGGAGGGGCTTTGCCGCATGGGAAAGCTGACGCGCCCCATGACGCTGGAGGCGTTTGCCCGCTTTGTCTGCAAGGCGCTGGGGGCAAACGGCGTCCGCTATGCCGGCGCCGGAAAGATGGTTGAACGGGTCGCCGTGGGCGGCGGCGCCTGCGGGGAATATCAGGAGTTTGCCATCGCCGCCGGCTGCGACACGTTTGTTACTGCGGATCTGACCTATCACACCTTTCTGGACGCGGCAGGGAAGGGCATCAACCTCATCGACGCGGGGCACTTCCCCACGGAAGACCCTGTGTGCGAAACGCTGGTCTCATATTTAACGGAGCGGTTCCCGGATCTCTCCGTCAGGAAATCCGCTTCCCACCGGGAAGTGATCCAATATATCATCAACGATTAAAACGAACAAAGGAGATTGTTTATCATGTCCGGACATTCCAAATGGCATAATATCCAAAAGACCAAGGGCGCACAGGACGCCAAGCGCTCTGCGGCATTCACCAAGATCGCCAAGGAGATCATCGTGGCTGTCAAGGAGGGCGGCGGCTCCGGCGACCCCAACAACAACTCCCGCCTTGCCACCGTCATCGCCAAAGCCAAGGCTGTCAACATGCCCAACGACAACATCAGACGTACCATCGACAAGGCGCTGGGCGCCGGCAGCACCGAGAACTACGAGGCCGTTACCTATGAGGGCTACGGTCCCGGCGGTGTGGCTGTGATCGTGGAAGCCCTGACCGACAACCGCCAGCGCACCGCTCCCGAGGTCCGCCATGCCTTCTCCAAGTGCAACGGCTCCATGGGCGCTCCCGGCTGCGTCAGCTGGTCCTTCGACAAGAAGGGCGTCATTGTGATCGACAACGAAGAGGGCGAGCTGGATGACGAGGTCGTGATGATGGACGCGCTGGACGCCGGCGCAGAGGATTTCGAATCTGACGGCCCTGCCATGGAGATCACCACCGATCCCGACGCCTTCAACGACGTGGTGAAGGCTCTGGAGGGGAAGGGCTATGCCTTTGTCAGCGCGCAGGTGGAGATGGTCCCCCAGAACTACATCACTCTCAGCGGCGAGGGCGACGTGAAGAACATGCAGAAGCTCATCGACATGCTGGAGGATTCCGACGACGTGCAGAACGTCTGGCACAACTGGGAGAATATGGACTGAGCGCGGCTGTCCGGCTGCGTTTGAACGGGGAACGGTGCAGACCGTTCCCCCGTCTTTTCTCCGTAAATAGAACAAAACTTTTCTTTTGTTCAAAAAAGGTCCGCCGTACGGGCCGCTCCTGCTCTTACTCTTGCTCTTACAGTAGCACTTACTCTTGCACTTACTCTTGCACTTACTCTTGCACTTACTCTTGCAC
>JAPFEH010000012.1 GCA_026169195.1 Dysosmobacter sp.
CCACACCAGTGATTTATTTCCTGTGCTTCGTTTAGAACTGATTCCCGTTTGATATACTCAGCCATCCTGCTCCTCCTCTCCGGCACGGCGGTTCCATGCCTCAACTGCGTCCTTTACCCGAATACAATCCGCTGTTTTTGACAGACAAACAGGGCACCAACAGCGATAAAGTCCCCAGTTCGTCAGCCTGATTTCTGCGTTGCCGCAAAACGGGCACGGTTTCAGTTCATCCATTGCCGTCACCGTCCTTCCGCTCTCCATATGCACAAAAGAACTCCGGCTCGTGAGGAGTAACGCCTTCGCACAAATCATATTCCGGGTGATAGCAGTTCACATCAAGTACACCTGACGAACCATGCTTGCACTCCCGGCATCGGACCACCGGAACAGCATCAATAGAAGGGGTGTTACAGATCATATCCACAAAGTGTTGTTTAACTTCGGCAGCAACAAACTGAAAGTTCCCTTTCTTCTCTTGCGCTGTATACGCCCTCAAAAACTTATCCAATAGTACATCTGCATCAATCGACCGCATATCAGTCACCGTCCTTTTTTGGTTGTTGGAGCCATTCTAAAGCGTGGGTCATTCCTTTCCAAATTGCGCCGCCACCAGCAATGCTTTTCCCGTTTTCAACTTCTGCGAGAAATCGAGCCAGTTCCTCATCGTTCATGGTCCGGATGCGGTCGGCGTTGGTCATCGGGGCAGCACTGCCGCAGGTTTCCGGCTTGCACTTGCACATGTACTGCGGGGAGCCGCAGTTGCAGCAGTCCCCGTCATGTTCAAATTTGCACTTCATTTCTCTGACTCCTTTTCCGCCATCTCTGTAACCCGCTCATAAAAGCTGACTCTCTCGGATTCCTCATTCAGCTCCGCTGTCAACTCATCCACCAGCCCTGCCAGCTCCCGGGCATGTCCCGCAGCGATGGAGCGGTAGTCTGGGTGGCTCTTCGCCCATTCATAGGCGGTTTTCTGCTTGTCTGTCATGGTTGTCCTCCTCCAA
>JAPFEH010000038.1 GCA_026169195.1 Dysosmobacter sp.
GTCATGTGGTAGGCGTCACAGGTGGCGCCGTAGCCTGCAATCTCCGCCAGAATGGGCGCGCCCCGGCGGCGGGCATGGTCCAGCTCCTCCAGCAGCAGAACCGCCGCGCCCTCGCCCATTACAAAGCCGCTGCGCCGTGCGTCGAAGGGGATGGAGGCGCGGGACGGGTCCGTCTCGGTGGTGAGGGCCTTCATGGAGGTGAAGCCGCCGATGGACAGCGGCGTGATGCTGGCTTCCGTGCCGCCGCAGAGCATCACATCGGCGTAGCCGTCCCGAATGTAGTGGAAGGCGTCGCCCACGGCGTTGCTGCCGCCGGCGCAGGCTGTCACCGGACAGGAGCACATTCCGCGGAAGCCTGCGCGGATGGCGACCTGCCCCGCCGCCATGTTACAGATGGCGGTGGGGATATAGAAGGGGGAGACTTTGTCCCAGCCCCGCTCCGCTCCGCGGAAATGCTCGGCCTCCGTGACCGCCTGACCGCCGATGCCGCTGGAAATGATGACGCCGCAGCGATCCGGATCGGTATCCTCCGGATGGAAGTCTGCCGCCGTCAGGGCCTCCTGCGCGCAGGCCACGGCAAACTGGGTGAAGCGGGCCATCCGCTTGGACTCCTGACGGGTCATACAACAGGCGGGGTCAAACTGTTTGACCTCTGCCGCCAGCTGCACTTTTTGCGCAGAGGCGTCATATTGCGTAATGGGGCCGATGCCGCAGACGCCTGCCTTTACGGCCTGCCAGCTGTCCGGAGCGGTGAGGCCCAGCGGCGTGACTGCACCCAGACCGGTGATTACAACGCGACGATGATTCATGGAAAATCCTCCTTTACATGGACATGCCGCCATCCACCGCCAGAACCTGACCGGTGATATAGGCGGCGTGGTCGCCGGCGAAAAAGGCCACCGCATGGGCAATTTCCTCCGGCTGACCCAACCGGCCTGCCGGAATCGAGCCAAGCAGAGCGGTGCGGGCGCTTTCCGGCAGGACGGCGGTCATGTCGGTATCGATGAAGCCGGGCGCCACCGCATTGACGGTGATGCCCCGGGTGGCCAGCTCCTTGGCGGCGGATTTGGTCAGGCCGATCACGCCGGCTTTGCTGGCGGCGTAGTTGACCTGTCCGGCGTTGCCCCGCAGGCCTACCACGCTGCTGATGTTGATGACACGGCCGCAGCGCTGCTTCATCATGGTGCGGGCCGCGGCTTTCAGACAGAGGAACGCGCCTTTCAGGTTGGTGTCCAGCACGGCGGTAAAATCCGATTCTTTCATGGTCAGCAGCAGGCCGTCCCGGGTGATGCCGGCATTGTTGACCAGAATGTCGATGCGGCCGAAGGCGTTCAGAGCGGTTTCCATCAGAGCCTTGACGTCCTCCGGATCTGCCACGTTGCACTGCACCGGCAGGGCCTGAACGCCCAGACGGCTGCATTCTGCGGCGGTCTCTTCCGCGCCGGCGCTGTTGCCGGCATAGCAGAAGACAAGGTTTGCCCCGCTGCGGGCCAGCTCCAGACAGATGCTGCGGCCAATGCCGCGGCTGCCGCCGGTGACAACGGCGGTTTTTCCCGTGAGATTCATAGATGCAGCTCCTTTTCCAGCTGCCGGAGCAGCTCCGGCAGTTTTTTGACTTCTTCGGCCGTTTCCACGGTCAGAACCGGCAGTTCCGGTACGGTTTTGCGGGCAAAGCCGCTGAGGACTTTGCCGGGGCCGATCTCCACCAGCGCATCCAGCCCCAGACGGGCCAGAGACCGGAGGGAATCCTCCATGTAAACGCTGCTTTGCACCTGCCGCACCAGAAGCTCCGGAATGGGTTCCTGCGCGGCGTTTACATCGCCCAGACAGTTGAAAACCACGGGGATCCGGGGTTCGTGGAACGTCATCGCGGCAAAGCGGTCCGCCAGCTCCGCTCCGGCAGGCGCCATGAGGGGGGTGTGGAACGGTCCGCTGACCTTCAGAGGAAGGCAGCGGCGCGCTCCGGCGCGCTTGGCCAGATCTGCCGCCAGTTCTACGGCGGCTTTTTCCCCTCCGATGACCAGCTGGCCGGGACAATTGTAGTTGGCGATGACCACCGTGCCGACTTCAGAAGCCTGCCGGCAGGCCGCCGAAAGCGCGTCCCGATCCAGCCCCAGTACCGCCATCATGGCGCTTTCCACGCCGGCGGCGGCACGCTCCATGGCGCTGCCGCGAAAGGCTGCCAGCTCCACGGCGGTTTTGGCGTCGAACACACCGGCGGCGTGGAGCGCGGAGTATTCTCCCAGCGAGAGTCCGGCGGCAGCCGCCGGGACGATCCCCAGCTCCCGCAAAACAGCCGTCAGTCCGGCAGCGAACGCTACCATGCAGGGCTGGGTGTATCGGGTCTGGTTCAGGAGCCCCTCCGGATCCTGAAAGGAGACATGACACAGGTCAAAGGCCACCTCGGACTCGTGGTAGACCTGCCGGAAGGCGGGGTATTCCTCGTAAAGATCAGCCCCCATACCGGGATGCTGGCTGCCTTGTCCGGCATATAAAAAGCCAAGCTTCATTGCGCGGCCCTCCATTCGTTCATCAGTTGTTCCAGTTCCGTTTGCACGGTGGTGAGGGCGGGCTTTGCGCAGACGCTCCCGCCGCAGAAAAACAGCCCGTTTTCCCAATCTCCGGCTTCGGCAGCCATGAGGGCGCGGGAGATGCAGTAGGGCGTTTGGGCCGGATGGCATGGGGTCAGGCACCGGAGACACTGCTCAGGGCCTGCGCGGTGCCCCTCTGCCAGACGCTGCAGCAGCGGGCTGCGCAGGGCGCGGCCGGGCATGCCCACAGGGCTGGCGGTGATGGTGAGATTGCGGGCGGCTGCCCGCAGCAGGATCTGCTTATAGGCGTCGCTGGCGTCACATTCTTCCGTGGTAATGAAGCGGGTGGCAAACTGCGCCCCCGCGGCGCCCTCTTTCATGTACTGCGCCATATCGGCCCCGTTTTGAACGCCGCCGGCCACAAAAACGGGAATGTCCCGTCCACATTTCTGGCGAAACGGCTCCAGAGCCGTCAGCACCTCTTGGAGCAGCCGGTGAAGCGGATTGGGGCGGCCAGAGGAAGCGGCCTTGGCCTCCTCCGGTGAAAAGCCCAGATGTCCGCCGGCCAGCGGCCCCTCCAGAACCATGAAATCAGGAAGCCTTCCGTGCCGCTCCCACAGCCTGCACAGCAGGGCGGCTGCCCGTCCGCTGCTGACGATGGGCGCCAGCGCGGCGTCGCATTCCGGAACCTGCGCGGCAATGGCAGGCAGGTCCTTGGGCAGTCCCGCTCCGCAGATGATGGCGTCTGCCCCCGCCTTGAGGGCGGTGCGGACGCTGTCGGCATACTGCGTGGTGGCTACCATCACATTGACGGCCACCAGACCTGCCCCGCGGGCGGCGTTCTTGGCACGGCGGACCTGACGGTCCAAGGCGCGCAGATTGGCGCCCTGCGGGTCCTGCTGGAAATCCGGTTCCCGGAAGCCGCCCAGTGCGGAGGAAATCGTCCCCATGCCGCCGCAGGCGGCCACTGCGCCTGCCAGACGGTCCAGACTGATGCCGATGCCCATGCCACCCTGTAAAACCGGAAGGGGCAGACGCTTTCCGTGAATGGTTACAGCCATGCCGTCTGCGTCTCCTTCAGAATCTCCCGGCCGCCCTTCGTCAGAGAGGAGAAAATTTCCCGCAGGGGGCGGATCTCATGCAGCATCCCTGCCACCTGACCGGACATGACGCTGCCTGTCTCCATGTCTCCCTCAAAGACCGCCCGCCGCAGGCCGCCCAGCGTGACGGTTTCCAGCTCTTCCAGAGAGGCGCCCTGTTTTTCCATCAAAAGGTAGCGGCGCGCCATTTTGTTTTTCAGAACCCGGACGGGGCCGCCCACGCTGCGGCCGGTGACGGTGGTGTCGCTGTCCTTGGCCTTCAGCAGCGCCTGCTTGTAGTTGTCGTGAATGGGACATTCCCGGCTTGTCAGCAGGCAGGTGCCCACCTGTACGCCGCAGGCGCCCAGCGCCAGCGCGGCGGCAAACTGCCGTCCGTCGGCAATGCCGCCGGCAGCAATGACCGGAACATCCACCGCGTCTGCCACCTGAGGGACCAGAGCCATTGTGGTCATCTCGCCCACATGGCCGCCGGATTCGGTGCCTTCGGCGATGACGGCATCCGCTCCGGCCTGCACCAGACGGCGGGCCAGAACCGTGGCTGCCACCACAGGGATGACCTTGATGCCGGCGTCTTTCCAAAGCTTCATATATTTTCCGGGATTTCCGGCGCCGGTGGTCACCACCGGAACCTGCTCCTCTACAATGATCCGGGCAAATGCGTCGGCATTGGGATTCATCAGCATGACATTGACGCCGAACGGCTTTTCCGTCCGTGCCTTGCAGTCACGGATCTCTTGGCGAAGCTGCTCGCCGGAGCGCATGCCGCCGGTGCCGATGACGCCCAGCGCGCCTGCGTTGGAACAATCGGCGGCAAAGACTCCGGTGGCAATGTTTGCCATGCCGCCTTGGATGATCGGAAATTCCGTTCCTAAAAATTCGTTGAGCTTAATCATTGCGTCCTCCCTGTGTGAATTCCACGATGGCGGCGCCCCATGTGAGCCCGCCGCCAAAGCCCACCAGCAGCACGCGGCTGCCGGGGCCGATGGTCCCCTCTGCCTCCAATTGCGCCAGCAGCAAAGGAATGCTGGCGGCAGAGGTGTTCCCGAATTCCTCCAGATTTTTGGCGTATTTTTCCGGCGGAATGGCATATTTCCGCACCACCAGATCAATGATGCGGGCGTTGGCCTGATGGAAAACAAAAAAATCCACATCGTCTGCCCCAAGCCCGTGGCGGGTCAGCACGGCGTCCATGCATCTGGGGATGGTTTCCACGGCGAATTTGAATACCTGAGTTCCCTCCATGGAAATAAGACTCCGCTTTCCGGAGCCGGGTCCGGCAACGTGCAGAAGTGTCCGGTCCCCCCGACAGCCGTATACGGCGCCGATGGAGGGCCAGCCCTCCCGACACTCCACCACCGCTGCGGCGGCGCCGTCTCCGAAGAGAATGGCGGTGCTGCGGTCTTCCCAGTTGATGATGCGGCTGAGGGCTTCCGCGCCCAGCACCAGACCGAATTTCCGAGGGGAGGCGTTCAGCAGGCACTCCATGGTGTGCAGGGCAAAGAGAAAGCCGGTGCAGGCGGCGTTCAGGTCAAAACAGAGGGTGTCCTCCGGAAGACCGAGGGCCTGCTGAAGCGTGCAGGCGGCGGAAGGGACCAGATCTTCCGGAGTTACGGTGGCGACAATGCAGACACCGATTTCCTCCGGAGCGACACCCGCGCGGGAAAGTGCGGCGCGGGCTGCCTGAACGCAAAGCTCCGCCGCGGATTCGTCTCCGCAGTGATGCCGGCGGCGGATGCCGGTGCGGCTGGTGATCCATGCGTCGGAGGTCTCCATCCGCCGGGAGAGATCCTCGTTGGTGACAACGTGCCGGGGGACACAGGATCCGGTGCCCCGGAGTTTGATTCCGTTCATACGTCTTCCCTTCTGGACAGCTGGCCCATGCTTCTGAATTTTTCATACCGATCGGCGGCTAGGGCGCTTCCCTTCTGGCGGTTCAGCTGGGACAGGTGGAGGAGAAGGCTCCGCTCCACCTCCCGAAAGGCAATCTCCGGAGCCAGATGGGCGCCGCCCGCCGGCTCGGGGATCACATCGTCAATGACGCCCATGGCCTTCAGTTCCGGTGCCGTCATCTTCATCAATCCGCAGGCCTCCTCGTGCCGGGAGGCATCTTTCCACAAAATACTGGAGAAGCCTTCCGGCGAGAGAATGGCGTAGACTGCGTTTTCCAGCATCAGCACCCGGTTGGCCACGGCCAGCGCCAACGCGCCGCCGCTGTTTCCTTCGCCGGTGATCACGGCGATCACAGGAACGGTCAGCCGGCTCATTTCATAGAGGTTTCTGGCAATGGCCTCCCCCTGACCGTGCTCTTCCGCCTGCATACCGGGATACGCGCCGGAGGTGTCGATCAAGGTAATGATGGGGCGGCGGAACTTTTCCGCCTGCTGCATCAGCCGCAAAGCCTTGCGGTAGCCTTCCGGATTGGGCATTCCGAAGTTGACCTTCAGGTTTTCCTCCAGCGTTTTTCCCTTGCGGGTGCCGATGACCGTGACGCTTTGCCCGTGAAATCGGGCGATCCCGCCCAGAATGGCAGGATCCTCCCCGCAGACGCGGTCGCCCCGCAGCGCAAAAAAGTCGGGGAACAACGCCTGCAGATAATCTTCCATGTTGGGCCGCTGCGGATGGCGGGCAATGGATACCCGCCGGGCGGCGGTCAAAGGTTCAGCCATGACGTCCTCCTTTTCCGTGGAGCATCAGCAGCTGCCCCAAAACCTCGCGGAGTCTGGCGCGGGGGACGATGGCGTCCACAAAGCCGTGCTCCATCATGAATTCCGCGCGCTGAAAGCCCTCCGGCAGCTGCTGCCCGATGGTTTGCTCAATGACCCGCGGGCCGGCAAAGCCGATGAGCGCGCCGGGTTCTGCCAGAATGATATCGCCTAGAGAGGCGAAGCTGGCGGTTACGCCGCCGGTGGTGGGATCGGTCAGGACGGAAAGATACAAGAGTCCCTTTTCACTGAAACGGGCCAGAGCCGCGCTGGTTTTTGCCATCTGCATCAGGGAGAGGATCCCTTCCTGCATCCGTGCCCCGCCGCTGGCGGAGAAAATGATGAGAGGCAGCCGGTTCCGGCCGGCGTATTCCACGGCAAGCGTCAGCTTTTCTCCCACTGCGGCGCTCATGCTGCCCATGAGAAACCGGCTGTCCAGCACGGCTGTCACGCACCGCTGCCCCTGAATGGCTCCGACAGCGGTGACCACCGCCTCGGAAAGTCCGGTGCGGCGGCGGGCGGTTTGCAGCTTTTCGGGATATCCGGGGAAGGACAGCGGATTCTCAGCGGGAAGCTTGGGATCCAGTTCCCGAAAGGAACCGGCGTCCAGCAGAAAACCGAGGCGGTAGTAAGCGCCCACAGGCCAGTGATATCCGCATTTCGGGCAGACGGAGAGATTGTCCGCGACCTCCCTGCGGGGGCTTTCCTGACCGCAGCCGGGACAGGTGATGATCTGTTCCGGCGGCAGATAGGTGCCCCGCAGCGCCTTCATCGCCAGCAGGCGGGCGCGGCGTTTTTGAAAAATGTTGTTCAAGAAAGCTCCTCCTTCTGTTCCAGCCTGCGGTTAAAATCCAGCAGCTGAGGCAGATGTTCGTCCAGAAATCCGGTGGTGCAGCTGCCGCGGATGAAGATGGGGTGATACAGGATCTGGTAGGAAAGCTCCGCGTTTGTGGGGAATCCCTCCAGAGTGAATTCCTCCAGACAGCGCCGCATCCTGCGGATGGCCTCCAGACGGGTGGGGGCGTGGACCAGCAGCTTTGCCGCCAGAGAATCATAATAGGGGGACAACACGCACCCGTTATACAGGGCGGAGTCCACACGGACGCCGCTGCCGCCGGGGAAATGGAGAAAGTCCACCGTGCCGGGGGCGGGGCGAAAATCATGAAGCGGATCTTCCGCGTTGACGCGGCATTCGATGGCATGACCGGTGAAGGTCACATCCTCCTGACGGATGGACAAGGGCAGACCGGATGCGATCCGCAGCTGCTCCCGCACCAGATCCACACCGGTAATCAGTTCGGTGACGCCGTGCTCTACCTGAATGCGGGTATTCATTTCCATGAAATAAAAATGCACGCCATCGCTGTCCAGCAGAAATTCCACCGTGCCGGCGCTTTCGTATCCCACCGCCTGCGCCGCCTTAACGGCTGCACGGCCCATTTCCTCACGCAGCAGGGGCGTCAGGCACCGGGCGGGCGCCTCTTCGATCAGCTTTTGGTTGCGGCGTTGAACGGAGCAGTCCCGATCTCCCAGATGGATCACATTGCCGTGGCGGTCCGCCAACACCTGAAATTCGATGTGCCGCGGCTGAAGCACCAGCTTTTCCAGATACAGCTGTCCGCAGCCGAAGCAGGCGAGAGCTTCTGCCTGCGCCTGCTGATAAGCGGAGAGGATCTGGTCCGGACGGTCGCAGCGCCGGATGCCCCGTCCGCCGCCGCCGGAAGAGGCTT
This sequence comes from Dysosmobacter sp., assembly GCA_026169195.1. Lineage (GTDB taxonomy): Bacteria > Bacillota > Clostridia > Oscillospirales > Oscillospiraceae > Oscillibacter. The sequence goes on from JAPFEH010000038.1 coordinate 8,064, forward strand.
TCAGCAAAACGGGATAGCCCACCTGCTCGGCGATGGTCAGCGCCTCCTCCGCGGAGGAAAGCGGCCCCTCCGAGCCGGGTGTGACGGGAATACCGGCCTGACGCATCAGATCCCGGGCGGCGGATTTTGAGCCGGCCTTGCGGATCGCGGCGCCGGAAGGGCCGATGAAGACCAGTCCCTCCGCCGCGCAGGCATCGGCGAAATCCGGATTTTCCGACAAAAAGCCATATCCGGGATGTACGCCGTCACAGCCTGTGGCTCTGGCCACTTCCAGCAGGGCGTTTTGATTGAGATAGCTGTCCGCCGCCGGAGCGGCGCCGATGCACACCGCTTCCGTAGCCAGCTGGACGTGCAGGGCTTCGCTGTCGGCCTGAGAGTAGACAGCTACGGTTTCGATCCCGGCTTCCCGGCAGGCCCGCAGGACCCGCAGCGCAATTTCGCCCCGGTTGGCGATCAAGACCCGCTTCAGCATGGCCGGTACCGGAAGAGCGGTTCCCCGAAGGCTGCCAGAGAGCCGCTTTCCTTCAGAACCGCTTCGATGATGCAGTCGCAGGGAGCGGGGACCTCGCTCATCAGCTTCATGGCTTCGATCAGGCAGACCGTCTGGCCCTTTTTGACCTTGTCACCCACAGCCACGAAGGGCGCGGCCTCCGGAGAGGGGGCGGAGTAATAAGTGCCCACCAGAGGCGCTTGGATCACGGGAGACTCCGCTTCCGGCGGTACAGGAGCAGCTGCGGGAGCGGTGGGGACAGCGGGGACAGCGGCCGGAGCATCCCGACGCAGCTCCAGAGAAAAATCCCCTTGCGAGAGCTTCATGCCGGAAAGCGAGCTGCGCTCAAAGCGGGCCATCAATTCATAAAGTTCCTGATTTGTCATGTTTTCTGCCTTTCCAAACAATATCCGCCGGCGGCACGGCTGCCGCCGGCGGTATTTGTCAGTTTTTGTGAGATTCCAGATAGGCCATGATATCGCCCACGGTTTTCATGCCGGGGAGCGCTTCGTCGTCGATGGAGACGCCGACGGACTCCTCCAGCGCCATGACCAGCTCCACGGAAGCCAGAGAATCTGCGCCCAGATCCTCCGCCAGCCGGGCCTCCAGAGTCACCTCTTCCACATCGCAGCCCAGAGTTTCTGCGATGACACCGCGTACCTGTTCAAAATTCATAGTTGTCTGATCCTTTCTAGTTTTATTAAAATATTTTAATTAAAATTATTTAACTAAATTATTTTAATGAAATTATATGCAGGCAGTACGCAAATGTCAAATGAATTTTTTATGAACAAAGTGTGAAGAGACGGGAGGACGGGAAACGAAAAAGCGCGTCTCCGGATTTTATCCGGAGACGCGCTTTTCAGAAATCTGCTTTCGGGAATTACTTGCGGTACTGCTCCATCCGCCAGACAATGGCAGAGACCTGACCGCGGGTCAGCGTATTGTTGGGCTTGAAGGTGCTGGTGCCGTTGTTGAAGTAGCCTTCCACGATCCCGGCTTCGTACAGGGCCTGCACGCTGCGGTCGGAAGTGTCGGTGAAGGGCTTCAGGCTGGAAACCTTGGAGGTATTCAGCTTCAAGGCGCCTGCCGCCAGCTGGGAAACCTGCAGACGGGTGATGGGCTTGCCCAGATTGACGTTGCTGCTGGTGATGATGCCGTCCGCCCGGGCTTTCGCCAGATACCCGCTGAAGGGGCTGTTCTTCACGGTGGGAGCCTGCTCGGGATAACCGGCCGCCAGCATGATGAGCTTCAAAGCTGCGCCGTAGGAGATCTTGCTGTCGGGCTTGAAGCTGCCGTTGCTGTAACCGTCGATCACACCGGCGGAGGACAGCTCGGACACGTACTTATAGCACCACGTAGAGGCGCTCACGTCCTTGAACTTCTTCTGGCTGCTGACCACGCCCAGAGAGAATTTGCCCACGCCCAGAGAATTTCCGCTGCTGTCGCAGACCGCATAGGGGATCTCCACATTGCCGGTGAAGCTGGCGGTGGGGACAAAGCGCAGCTGGCTGATGGTCCAGCCGCTGCCGGCATAGCTGTAAACCGTAGAGGTGTCCGCCTTGCGGCTGGTGCCGGTGCCCACATACACGGCGCCCTGTGCGGAGGAAGGCAGGCTCAGCAGGCGGATGCCGTAAAATCTGCTGCTGCCGATGCTGCTGGATACAGCCTGCAGGATCTGGGGGGCGGGGAATGTGGTGGAGGAACCCTTGGTGATCACACCGTAAACTTCGGGTACGGCTTTGGATGTGACGCTGATGGTTACCGTTCCGGATACCACGGCGCTGCCGGTACCATAGGCCGTAAAGGGAATGGAGACGGCATAGTTAGAGCCGGAAGGCACATAGGTCAGCTCGGAGAGCGCGTACTGGGTCAGGGCGCTGGGGCTGAGGTAGAAGCTGTACTGCCCGCAGGTGGAGGCCGTCAGCTGCTTGCGGGTGGCAGAGCCGTATTTGCTGGCGCCATAGTAGTTGTAATACAGGCCGCCGGTCACAGGCACGCCAATGAGCTTGACATACTGCAGCGTACTGCCGGGATACTTGGACTGCAGGAAGCTGGAAAAGTCATTGGCCTTGATCTGCACCTTGTTGGCGCCGGTGGTCTGATAGAGGATGCTGGTGGTTCCGGAAACCTGCGGAGCCACAGCGCCGTCTTTCGGGTTGATGACTACAGTGCCGTCCACATATTTCGAAGAGGAATAATAGGCGCGGAATTCCAGCGTCACAGAGGTCAGGAAGGTGCTGGCTGCGACGAAGCTCAGATCTTCCAGCGCATAGGCGTATTTTTCCTTGCTGCCGATATCGTCTTCATCGTAGTAGAACTTGCAGCCGTCCAGAGAGCCGGCGGTGAAGGACTCGGAGGAGGAGCGGCCGTAATTGACATAGAGGGTGCCGTTATAGGAATTCAGGTTTTTGGAATCGGTGAAGACCAGATATTCGAAGTCGTAGTTCCGATATTCCTCCTGAAATACATCGTTGAAGTCCTCGGGATCCATTTCCGCCTGTGCGCCGGGCTTCAGGTCAATGGTGATGTCCCCCTTGCCGGAGCTGCCCTTGCCGTCGCCGATGGTGATGGTCAGGGTGCCCTCCAGCGTATCGGGGTTCCGGGAGCTGTCACCGTACAGGGTGAAGTCCAGTGTGACGGTTTCATCATCGGCATCATCGTCCACGAGGTAGTACATATCCTCTAAGAGATAGTCATAATCCTCGTCGTCAATATCGTCCTCGTCATAATAGAAGGTGTAGTCGTCCAGATCACGCTCTTTGATGGAGTAACGGTCGTCGGAGTAATCATAGGCATACAGCGTGCCGCAGTCATCCAGATTCTCGGAATCGTCAAAGACCACATGGGAGAAATCATCATCGGAGGAACTGTCGTAGTAGTCTTCGAAAAGGTCTGCAAAATCCTCTTCGTTAAAGACGACCTTGTCTCCGGCATCGCCTTCGTAGGAAATATCGCCCTTCTTGGAGCCTTTACCCTCACCGATGGTGATGGTCAAAACGGCGTCGACTTCACCGCCTTCATCGCCGTACATGGTGAATTCCAATACGACTTCCTCATCGTCGGAGTCATCATCTGCCTCATAGGTCAGATCTTCAATGAGATAATCGTCATCGTCATTGGAAGAGTAATAGTACTTGTCGTCGGTCAGATCATCCTCATCGACAGTCACATATTTCTCATTATAATAATCATACACGCTCAGAGTGCCGTTATAGTCCAGATCGGTGGAATCGGTAAACTCGATGTATTCGAGATCGTCATCTTCCCAATCCTCTTCTTCGTCATAGAGATCGGCAAGCTCATCCGCATCAAATTCCAGTTCATCGCCGGCCTCGACTTCCCACTCGATCTCCACATCGCCGCTGCTGGAACCGCCATCAATCTCAATTTCCATGATGCCGTCCACAGAATCATCATCATCATCTTCACCATACAACGTGAATTCCAGAGTCAGCGTGCCGTCATCGGCATTATCGTCAGCAACAAAGGTCAGTCCGTCTAATTCGTATTCATCATATTCTGTTACGTCAGATGAGTAATAGTAAAATACGGCGTCATATACATCTGATTCATCAAGATCATCGCTCCAATATTCGTCGCAATCAGTTGCTTCGAAATGGCCGTATTCATCAAAATCATCCGTGTCGGTAAATTCCAGATAATAAAAGTCGCTGTAATCATCGTCATAGTCAAAAGCATCTTCATAAATGGACTTAAATTCGGAACGGCTGAAGCTGACCTCGTCTCCAGCTTCGACAGTTTCTTCGAGGTCTGCGCTGGCCGCAAAGGACACGGGAACCATACTGATGACCATGACCATGGCCAGCAGGAAGGCCGGCAGCTTCACTTTCAATAATCGGTTCATAGACAACCCTCCATCAAATCTTCAAAGTGGGATGTTGGCATGTCCCCATCCAAAAGGACAATACTCCTGCCTATAACATAGCGGAAAGCGTCCCGACAGTCATGAACAATTTATGAACATCTGCGGCTTTTGGTTTCGTTGGAAGAAAAAGACATAAAAAGGACGGGGAAATACAGGTTTCTCTTTACAAAGCGGAACAGTTCCTATATAATACTATGGCTAATGAAATTCGGAAAATGGAGAATATGCCATGGCTTTGATCGAATATGATACCTATAAGCAAAAGCTCCGGGATCTGGAACCCGAGCTGGAAAAGCTCGCCGCGGCGCTGGACATCGAATCCGCCCGGCAGGAGGCTGCCCGTTTGGAGGACGAGACCGCGCAGGACGGCTTCTGGAACGATCTGGAGCGTTCTCAGAAGGTGCAGATGCGGCTCAAGCAGCTGCAAAACAAGGTGGCCCGGCAGGAAAAGCTGGTTGGTGCGTGGGAGGATCTGACCGCTCTTTGCGAAATGGGGCAGGAGGAAGATGACCCCGAACTGCTGGAGGAACTGAAAACGGAATACGCCAAGCTGGAGGAAAAGGTGGAGGAAACCCGGATGACCACCCTGCTCTCCGGAGAATATGACAACTCCAACGCCATTTTGCAGTTCCATGCCGGCGCCGGCGGAACCGAGGCGCAGGACTGGGCGCAGATGCTTTACCGGATGTATACCCGCTGGGCGGAGCGCCACGGCTTTGTTTACAAAATTCTGGACTACGAAGACGGCGACGAGGCCGGCATCAAGTCTGCCGCCATCTCCATTGAGGGCGAGAATGCCTACGGCCTTTTGAAAAGTGAAAACGGCGTCCACCGGCTGGTTCGCGTCTCCCCCTTTGACGCCAATGCCCGCCGCCAGACCTCCTTTGCCGCCATTGAGGTCATGCCGGAGCTGGAGAATGACGATTCCATCGAGATTCGGGACGAGGACATCGAAATGCAGGTCTATCGCGCTTCCGGTGCCGGCGGCCAGCACGTCAACAAGACGTCCTCCGCGGTTCGGCTGACCCATAAGCCCACCGGCATTGTGGTGGCTTCCCAGCAGGAGCGCAGCCAGTTCCAGAACAAGGACAACTGTATGAAAATGCTGCGGGCAAAGCTGCTGGAGCTGAAGGCCCAGCAGCACGCGGAGAAGATTTCCGACATCAAGGGCGTTCAGCTGAAGATCGAATGGGGCAGCCAGATCCGCTCCTATGTCTTCATGCCATACCAGATGGTGAAGGATACCCGCACCGGCTATGAGACCGGCAATATCGACAACGTGATGGACGGCGATCTGGACGGGTTCCTGAACGCCTACCTGACGCAGCTTGCCACCGGAGAACTGAAAAAGTAAATGCACCTGAAAAAAGGCGCGGCTGAAACGGGCCGTTCCCGTCAGGACACATGGGCGCGGAGCGTGCCGGAGCAGGCTGTAGGGCGGCTCCATGGTGTCTGAAGGGAGCGGGTTTCCGGAGCACCGCGTCCTTTTTGCGCAAAAGATGAACAGAGAAAGGAACAAAAGAATGAGCGAACAAATCTCCGCCGCGGGTGCGGCACCGCAGGAAAATAAAATGGGCGTGATGCCCGTGGGGCGTTTGCTGGCGGGCATGGCGGTCCCCATGATGATCTCCATGCTGGTTCAGGCGCTGTATAATGTGGTGGACAGTGTGTTTGTTTCCCGCATCAGTGAGAATGCCTTCAATGCCGTGGGGCTGGCCTTTCCCCTCCAGAGCCTGATGATCGCCGTGGGCGCCGGAACGGCTGTGGGCATCAATGCCCTGCTGTCCCGCTCTCTGGGAGAGAAAAAACAGGAGATGGCGGATCGGGCGGCCGGAACGGGAATTTTTCTCTCCTTGTGCAGCGCCGTGGCGTTTGCCCTGATCGGGGTGTTTCTCTCCCGCCCGTTCTTTCTGGCGCAGGCCAAGAGTGTGCCGGAGATCGTGGAAATGGGAACGGCATATACCAGCATCTGTCTGGGGCTCTCTGTGGGGCTGTTCGGGCAGTTTTGCTTTGAGCGGCTGCTGCAGTCCACCGGTCGCACCACACTGTCCATGCTGACCCAGCTGGCCGGCGCCGTGACCAACATCGTGCTGGACCCCATCTTTATTTTCGGACTGCTGGGGATGCCCGCCATGGGCGTTGCGGGCGCTGCCGTTGCCACCGTGCTGGGGCAGTTTGTGGGCGCCGCACTGGCCATTTTCCTGAACCTGAGATATAACGCGGATATTCACCTCAGCTTCCGGCTGATCCGTCCGGACAAATGTGCGGTCAGGGAGATCTATCGGGTGGGGATCCCCTCCATCGTGATGCAGTCCATCGGCTCTGTGATGACCTTTGGCATGAACAAGATCCTGTTTGTGTTCACCCCGACGGCCACCGCGGTCTTTGGAGCCTACTTCAAGATCCAGAGCTTCATTTTCATGCCCATCTTCGGACTCAACAACGGCATGGTGCCCATCATTTCCTATAACTACGGCGCCGCCCGTCCGCAGCGGGTGTGGAAAACGGTGCGGCTGACGATTTTTACCGCGGTTGCCATTATGTTTGTGGGCTTTCTCGCGTTCCAGACAGCGCCTGCCACGCTGCTGTCCCTGTTCGAAGCCTCGGAGGAAATGACAGCCATTGGCGTTCCGGCGCTGCGGATCATCAGCATCTCCTTCCTGCTGGCAGGCTTTTGCATCATTGCCGGATCGGTGTGTCAGGCGATCGGAAATCCAATTTACAGTATGATCGTCTCCGTGTGCCGTCAGCTGGTAGTGCTGCTGCCGGTGGCGTGGCTGCTGTCCCGGACGGGGCGGCTGGAGCTGGTGTGGTGGGCGTTCCCCATCGCGGAGGTGGCTTCCCTGACGCTCAGCGCCATTTTCCTGCGCCGCACGGTTCACAGCGCCAATGCCCGCATGAAGAAGGCACGGGAGGAACTGTAACAATATAAAAAACGACCGCTCCGGACCATTCCGGAGCGGTTTTGCTTTCACTGGTTCAGATAGTCTTCCGGATCGATGGCGTCCCCGTCATGCTCTACGGAAAAATGCAGGTGCGGGCCCTGTGCGGCTTCGGCGGGAGCCGTACCCACGGTGCCGATGATCTGGCCGGCGGATACGCTGTCGCCCACCTCCACGGCAGGGCTGTCTTGAAGACTTGCGTAGGTGGTCTGATAGCCGCCGTTATGGCGAAGCACCACGGTGGTGCCCATGAGGGGATCGGAGCCCACGGAAAGCACGGTTCCGGCGCTGGCAGCCAGCACGGAGGTCCCCTCCTCCGCGGAGATGTCCATTCCGGTGTGGACCCGCCAGTCCTCCAGCGTGGGGTTATACGTCAGCTGATCGACGGAAAAAGCGGCCAGAATCTCCCCCTGCAAAGGAGATACGATGATGCGGGGGGCTTCCGCCGCTACGGGGGTGTCATCCGGAACCGGCAGTTCCGGCATGGAAGCGGTTTCCTCCGCCGGCGGCTCCGGTGTGATGACGGCTGCCGGCTCCGGAGAAGGCTCCTCCCGAATCACCGGCACGGGAGCCGATACAGCGGTATCTGCCGGCGCCTCTGCCTGTTCAGGTGCGTTTGCATTCCGCTCCGTCAGCAGAAAATAGCCGCTGATGCCTGCGGCCAGAAGACACACAGCCAGCGTTGCATAGAATCCGATGCTGCCCCGGACAGCATCCCATTTGCGATTGTCCATGGTACCTTCCTCCCTTACGTTTTGGGTCATGGAAAGTATGGACAGCTTTTTCCTTCCTTATACAAAAAAGAGACGCTTTGTCAAAAAGATCCCCGATTGTCCCGCGGCATTTGCGCCGCGGGACAATCGGGGATGCATGCTTATTTGACGATCAGGGTCTTGCCGTCCATTTCCGGAGGACAGGCCAGCCCCATCACATCCAGAATGGTGGGGGCGATATCCGCCAGCCGTCCGCCGCTGCGCAGCTCCGTTCCGGCGCCGCAGAGGATAAAGGGCACCAGATTGGTGGTGTGGGCGGTCATGGGGCTGCCGTCAGGCTCCGTCATCTGCTCGGCGTTGCCGTGGTCGGCGGTGACCATGGCGATGCCGCCCATTTTCAGTGTGGCGTCTACCACACGGCCGACACACTCGTCCACGGTCTCCACTGCCTTTACGGCAGCGTCATACACGCCGGTATGGCCCACCATATCGCAGTTGGCGAAGTTGAGAATGATGACGTCATAGGCGCCGGATTCAATGCGCTCCACGCACTTGTCGCAGACCTCATAGGCGCTCATTTCCGGCTGGAGGTCATAGGTGGCGACCTTGGGAGATGCCACCAGCACCCGGTCCTCTCCGGGGAACTGGGTCTCGCTGCCGCCGTTGAAGAAGAAGGTCACATGAGCATATTTCTCCGTTTCGGCGATCCGCAGCTGGGTCAGGCCCATTTGGCTCAGGTACTCACCCAGACCGTTGTGCACGCTGATGCGGGGGAATGCGACCTCGACATTGGGCATGGTGGCATCATATTCCGTGTTGCACACAAAGGTCACGGGGAAAAACTGGCGGGTGAACCCGTCAAAAGCGGGGTCCACCAGCGTCCGGGTGATCTCTCTGGCCCGGTCGGGGCGGAAATTGAAGAAGATCACGCTGTCGTTGTCGGAGATGGTCCCCTCGCTGTCGCAGACGACCGGCTCCACAAATTCATCGGTGATGCCGGCAGCGTAGGAATCCTTGACAGCCTCAATAGGCAGAGGATTGCTGTGAGCACTTTCGCCGTAGACCATGGCATCATAGGCCTGCTCCACCCGATCCCAGCGCTTGTCGCGGTCCATGGCATAGTAGCGGCCCATGACGGTGGCGATTTTTCCGACGCCCAGCGCGCGGCAGGTCTCCACGGTTTGCGCCACAAATCCGGCGCCGGAGGTGGGAGACACGTCCCGTCCGTCCAAAAAGGCGTGGATATAGACCTTTTCCAGCCCCTTGCTTTTGGCAAGCTTCAGCAGGGCGAACAGGTGCTCCAGATGAGAGTGGACGCCGCCGTCGCTGAGCAGGCCCATCAGATGCAGAGCGGTGCCCCGCTCTTTGCAGGCATCCATGGCATGGTTGTAGGCGGGGTTGGAGAAAAAGTCGCCGTCAGCAATGGACTTGGAGATGCGGGGCAGGTCCTGAAACACCACGCGCCCGCCGCCGATGTTGGTATGGCCCACTTCGCTGTTGCCCATTTGCCCCGCAGGCAGACCTACGTCCAGTCCGGAAGCGGACAGCTCCGTGTGGGCGAATTCCTGAAAAAATTGATCCAGACGGGGGGTATTGGCGGCCAGAACAGCGTTCCCGGCGGTACTGCCGCCGCGGGCGATGCCGAAGCCGTCCATAATAATTAAGGTAGTGGGTGTTTTGTTCATAAAAACCTCGTTTCGCACAAACCCGCCCCATTTTTCCGCCCGCAGGCAGAATGTTTAAAATGGAAGACGGCTCCCCATGCGGTGTTACTCCTGATTGGCAGCGTTGATGATATCCACGAACTGCTCGGGCTTCAGGGCGGCGCCGCCAATCAGACCGCCGTCGATATCGGGCTGGGAGAGCAGCTCGGCGGCGTTCTTGGGATTCATGGAGCCGCCGTACTGAATGGTCACGCTGCGGGCGACCCGGGCGCCGTACAGGCTGCGGATGGTGGCGCGGATGTTGGAGCAGACCTCGCCGGCCTGCTCGGCAGTGGCGGTTTTGCCGGTGCCGATGGCCCAGATGGGTTCATAGGCGATGATGCAGCGGCGCAGCTTGTCAGCGGGAACATCGAACAGGGCGCTCTTGACCTGCAGGGCGATCCACTCGTTGGTGATGCCGGTCTCCCGCTGCTCCAGACTTTCGCCCACGCAGATAATGGGGTTCATGCCGGCATTCAGCACAGCGTGGACCTTCTTGTTGACGGTGGTGTCGGTCTCGCAGAAGTACTGGCGGCGCTCGCTGTGGCCCACAATGACGTACTTGACGCCCAGATCCTTGAGCATATCAGCGGAAACCTCGCCGGTATAGGCGCCTTTTTCCTCAAAATAGACATTTTCAGCGCCCACGGAAATGCGCAGGTCCTTGAACGCCTTCAAAGCGGTGGAGATATTGCAGGCGGGGACGCAGATCAGAGTCTCGCACCACTTGGCGCGGGGCATGATCTTTTTCAGCTCCTCGGCAAACTTTTTGGTTTCGGTAGCGGTCATGTTCATTTTCCAGTTACCGGCGATGACGGTCTTGCGATATCTGCGGTTCATGTTCTTCTGTCTCCTTTATGTTCTGTCAAATGGTACAAGCAGTTCGTGCATATGAAGAGGAGAGGACCGGCGGAGATCCACCGGCTCTTCTGATCTGTATAAAAACCTATTCATTTATAGCGGAAATATGCGTATCTGTCAAGGGTTTTGGCATATTTCCGTGCTGAAATCTTTGGTTTTTGCGCCAAAAATTCTGACGGGGCAGCTGTGCCGCCGCCGCGCGGATGCGGCGGCAAGGGAGATTATTTGTCCAGCAGGCAGGCCACGCCGGGAAGCTCCTTGCCCTCCATAAACTCCAGACTGGCGCCGCCGCCGGTGGAGATGTGGGTCATCTTGTCGGCATAGCCCAGCTGCTGCACGGCAGCGGCGGAATCACCGCCGCCGATGATGGTGATGGCGTCGGTTTTGCTGAGGGCCTCCGCCACGGCCTCGGTGCCCTTGGCAAAGGCGGGGAATTCGAAAACGCCCATGGGACCGTTCCAGATGACGGTGCCGGCGTCCTTCACGGCATCGCAGTACAGGCTGACCGTTTCGGGGCCGATATCCAGACCCTGCCAGCCGTCCGGGATCTGACCGGCCTTGACGACCTGACTGGCGGCATCAGGAGCGAATTTGTCGGCGCAGACAGTGTCCACCGGAAGCAGGAGCTTCACGCCCTTGTCGGCGGCCTTCTGAAGCATTTCCAGCGCGTATTCCATCCAGTCGGCTTCCAGCAGGCTGTCGCCCACCTGTCCGCCCTGTGCCGCGGAGAAGGTGTAGGCCATGCCGCCGCCGATGATGATGGTATCGGCGATTTCCAGCAGATTGTTGATGACGCCGATTTTGGAGGAGACCTTGCTGCCGCCCAGAATCGCAACCAGCGGACGCTTGGGATTTGCCAGTGCGCCGCCGATGACCTCCAGCTCTCTCTGGATCAGGAAACCGCTGACCGCAGGCAGATACTGTGCCACGCCGGCAGTGGAGGCGTGGGCGCGGTGGACGGCGCCGAAGGCGTCGGATACATAAAGCTCTGCCATGCCGGCCAGCTTTTCTGCCAGAGCGGGGTCGTTTTTGGTCTCTCCCTTTTCAAAGCGGGTGTTTTCCAGAAGCAGGACCTGACCGGGCTGCAGGGCGGCGGCCTTGGCCTGCGCGTCGGGGCCGACCACGTCGTCTGCCATCAGGACCTCGCGTCCCAGCAGCTCGCTGAGCCGGGCAGCCACAGGCTTCAGACTCAGCGCGGCCAGAGACTGCTTCCACGCCTCTTCCGTAAGGGAGGCGGGATCCTTCCCCTTTTCGGTCTGCTTTTTCACATAGGTTTCAAAGGTGGCGGCGGGCTTGCCCATGTGGGAGCAGGCGATGACAGCCGCGCCCTGATCCAGCAGATACTGAATGGTGGGCAGGGCTGCGCGGATCCGCTTGTCATCCGTGATGACGCCGCTGCCGTCTTTGGCCATGGGAACATTGAAGTCACAGCGCAGCAGGACTTTCTTGCCGGCTGCATCCACATCGCGGACGGTTTTCTTGTTGTAGTTCATAGAACATCCTCCATTGTAGTTCGTGTTCGAAGATCTGAGCGGGAAACGCTGGTCAAAGGTGCCTGCCGCGAAATGCAGGCATTTTGCGGCGATTCCGGAGGCAAAGCCTGCCGGTCATCAGATGTTTGCGGGGCAAGGATGCTGGCTCGGGTCAGACTGGAATGCTTCACGCCTGCGCCATTTCGCCGGTATCCAGCAGGCCGGGAAAGCCGGTCTGCCGCAGGGCTTCATAGACGCAGACCGCCACCGTGTTGCTGAGGTTCAGGCTGCGGGCTTCCGCAACCATGGGCAGGCGGATACAGCGGTCCCGGAAGGCCTCCCGGAATGAGAGAGGAAGGCCCGCCGTCTCTTTTCCGAAAAAGAGCCAGCTGTCAGGGGTGAATGCAGCCTCCTGATAGGAACGGGGGGCTTTGGTGGTGGTGAGCCAAGCCTGCGCTGCGGCTTCCGGATGGCGGGCGAACAGGTCCGCCAGACTTTCGTAGTCAAAGACCTCGACCAGATGCCAGTAATCCAGACCGGCCCGGCGGACCGCCTTTTCAGAGATGTCGAAGCCCAGAGGCCGGACCAGATGCAGACGGCTGCCGGTGGCGGCACAGGTGCGGGCAATGTTGCCGCAGTTTTGGGGGATCTCCGGCTCCACCAGTACGATATTGAGCATGGATCCGTCCTCCTTTTGCATGAATAGTCCCTATTGTAATCCTTTACCTGCGCAAATTCAACCATATTATGTGGAAAAGACGCCTTTTTTATATAAAATGATGAGAAAAAAACGGATGTTTCCATGGAGACGAGAGGAAAATGCCTTGTTTTCTGTATTTTTCTGGAACTCCCTGTTGGCTCTGACAAAAAAATAACAGAAAATCACGGAGATTTGGAGGAAATTTCTTTGATAAATTCGCCGGAAATACTGGATTTCCAAGAAATATTTGATATAATAATCCTGCAATATGTTTTATGGAAAAGGAGGGGAGAACCTGTGATAAGCGTGGAACGCGCCGTCATTTTTATGGAGGAGACCATTTCTCCGAAGAGTGAAAAACCGCTGATGCTGGAAGCCATTCTCTCTTGCCCGATCTTGACACGGATGAGCAATCAGTTGCTGGCTGATGGTGTGAAGCGGTTTTTTGTCGTTTGCGGGCCGGAATTTGCAGCAGAAGCCAGAGCCTGCTTTCCGGCGGAGGCGGATGTGACCGTTTCCGAGCTGCAAAGCGATCTGACGGCATTTCTCAACACACCGGATCAGGTGCTGGTGCTCAATCGCTCTGCCGTTCCCATGCCGGAGGCAGGGCCGGGATTTGCCTATGCCGCACCCGGCTATGAATTGCAGGAGGCGTGGAAGGTGCGCATGACCAATGCGGTGCAGGCGGCGGAGCTGGTGCCCGGCTGGCTTCCGGTTTTCGGACCGGCGACCATTGCAGAGCTGGAACCGGTGCTGCGGGAGCGCACATAACCGGCCGGAGTCCGGCGGAGGTTTTTCAATAGAGAAACAATACAATTTATATAGAATACAGAAAGAGGGCGTTTGGAATGATTTCTCATGGTAAGGACGTTAAGGTTTTTTGCGGTAATTCGAATCCAAAGCTGGCGGATCAGATCTGCAAGCTGATGGGGACCAAGCTGGGCGAGTCGGAGGTGAAGTCCTTCGCTGACGGAGAGGTGTCGGTATCTTTGTACGAGACCGTTCGCGGAAGCGATGTGTTTGTCGTGCAGTCCACCTGCAAGCCGGTCAATGACAACCTGATGGAGTTGCTCATTATGATCGATGCGCTCAAGCGCGCCTCTGCCGGCCGCATTACCGCGGTCATTCCTTATTTCGGTTATGCCCGTCAGGACCGGAAGGCCAAGGCCCGCGATCCCATCTCCGCCAAGCTGGTGGCGAATATGATCACCGCCGCCGGTGCGGACCGCGTGCTGACCATGGATCTCCATGCCGCGCAGATTCAGGGATTCTTCGACATCCCCGTGGATAATCTGCTGGGCAACCCTGTGTTTGTGGATTACTATGCCAAGAAGTTCGGCGAAAAATGCGAGGACATGGTGGTGGTCTCTCCCGATGTGGGCTCTGTGGCCCGCGCCCGTGCCTTTGCGCAGAAGCTGCACATGAACCTTGCCATCGTGGACAAGCGCCGCCAGAAGGCCAACCAGTGCGAGGTCATGAACGTGATCGGCGACGTGAAGGGCAGAGACTGCATCCTGTTTGACGACATGGTGGATACCGCCGGCAGCCTGTGCAACGCAGCCAAGGCCATTGTGGAAGTGGGCGGCGCCAACCATGTGTACGCCTGCGCGTCCCACGGCGTCCTGTCCGGCCCCGCCATTGAGCGCATCAACAACAGCGTGATCACCGAGGTGGCATTTCTGGATACCATCCCCGCAGTGGACCCGAACCTCAGCGATAAGATCACCTATCTGACGGTGGCGCCCATGTTTGCTGAGGCCATTGAGCGCATCTATCAGGAGGTTTCCATCTCCAAGCTGTTCCGCTGATCCGGGACATTCGATTTTTGATTATCAATGACCCGCAAAGGCTGGAAAGGATTCTTTCCAGCCTTTGCGGGTTGTTGGAAGGAGCGATTTATGCTGTTCGGCAATCGAACCTCAGCCGTGGACTGGCTGATCGTGGGTCTGGGAAATCCCGGACAGAAATATGAACATACCCGGCACAATATGGGATTTTTGACGGTGGACCTGCTGGCGGAAAAGGCCGGCGTTCCGCTGAACAAGGTCAAGTTCAAGTCTGCCTATAATCTGCTGACCTTTGCCGGAGTCAGGTGTCTGGTGATGAAACCACAGACCTATATGAATCTTTCCGGTGAAGCGGTGCAGGAGGCCGTCCGGTTTTACAAAATTCCGGCGGATCACGTGCTGGTGATCTATGATGATATTTCTCTGCCCGTGGGCAAACTGCGGGTGCGGCCCACCGGCTCTGCGGGAGGCCACAACGGAATCAAAAATATCATTGCCCATCTGGGCACGCAGGACTTTCCCCGCATCAAGATCGGCACCGGCGCCCCTGCCGGCGGCGGAGCGGAGATGGTGGACTGGGTGATCGGGGTCCCCTCTCAGGCGGAGCGGAAGGTGCTGGCGGAGAGCTTTGAAAAGGCGGTGGAGGTGGCAGAGTGCATTCTCAGGCAGGGCTGTCAGCAGGCCATGAACCGGTTTAATTAAGGGCGGGCATTTCATACCCGCGCGGCGAATAGAGTAGATGGAGACCCCGGTCTGAGCGGGGGAGCAGGAAGCGGACACTGTGAATTTCCATATTTTGACAAGGAACGGACAATGGAAGCATTTTTAAGACAACTGAATACGATCTCAGAGGTGGCGGAGCTGGTCCGGCGGGTGGAAGACGGCGCCTGTCCGGCGGCTGTGACCGGTCTCCAGCCGGTGCAGCAGGCCTGTGTCGGTGCTGCCGTGGCACAGGGAACAGACCGTCCGGCGGTGTTTGTCTGCGGAGATGAACGGGAAGCCAGACAGCTGGCGGGGGATCTGGAGACATTGCTGGGGAAACGTCCGGTGCTGCTGTTGAGTCGGGAATGGCAGCTGCGCCCCGGCGCCGTGTCCTCCCGGGACTGGGAACGGAGCCGGCTGGCGGCGCTGTATGCCATGGCACAGGAACAGGCCGAGGTGGTCATTGCCACCGCGGATGCCCTGATGGCCAGAACCCTGCCGCCGGAACTGCTGCGGACATTGACCATCCGGCTGGAGGCGGGCGGGCGCACGGATCTGAAGCTGTTGGCGCAGCGGCTGCTGGAGGCGGGATATACCCGCTGCGATCAGGTGGAGGGCGTGGGACAGTTTGCCCTGCGGGGCGGGATTCTGGACGTGTTTTCCCCGTTGATGGACCAGCCGGTCCGCTGTGAGTTTTTTGACGATGAAATCGACTCCATGGGGACCTTTGATCCCGGTACGCAGCGCCGGACAGCCAACGTGGATACGGCGCTGCTGCTGCCTGCGGCGGAAGTGCTGCCCCGCGCTGCGGAGGGCGGCATGGAAGGACTGGGAAGCACCCTTTTGAAGCAGGCGGACCGGCTGTCCCGGAAATCCGGTGCGGGGAGCGCCGCGGCGCGGCTGCGGGAAGACGGCGAGCAGCTGAAAAACGGTGTGGAGCCCGGAGGCATGGACCGCTATCTGGCGGCAGTTTATCCGGAGGGGACCGCAGGTGTGCACTATCTGCCTCCCGCGGCGGTTGTATTTTTGTGTGAGAGCGGCCGTGTGGATGAGCGGGTGCGCAGTTCCCTGCTGACTGCCAGACAGGATCTGGAAAGCCTGCTGGAAGCGGGACTGATGGCGGGAGACTATGCCAAGCTGCTGCTGACGGCGGAGGAGCTGTACGCCGCATTGGAGGAGTTTCCCGTCATCATGGCGACCTCGCTGCCCACCTCCCGGTACCCCATGAAGCCGAAGGGGCTGTTGGGCATTACGGCGCGGCAGCTGAGCTCCTATGGCGGCAGTCTGGAAACAGCCGTGGCGGATGTGGAGCAGTATCGTGCCGGCGGCAGCGGGGTTTTGATGCTGTGCGCCGGTGAGAGCCGGGCAAACAATCTATACCGGCTTCTGGAGGATCGGGGGATTCCTGCAGTGCTGGATCTGCGCAATACCGCCGTTCCGAAGGACGGAGAGATCCGGATCGCGCTGGGGGCGCTGTCGGCGGGATGCGAATGGCCGCAGCTGCATCTGGCAGTGATGACGGAAGGCCAGCTGACGGCGCCGGCGGTCAGAAAGCGGGCCAAGCTGAAAAAAGAGTCCAACCGCCAGAAGATCCAGTCCTATACGGATCTCTCTCCCGGCGATCTGGTGGTCCATACCCATCACGGCATCGGCCGTTTTGCGGGGATCCGGCGGATGCCGGTGGACGGAGTGGAAAAGGACTATATCAAAATTGATTATGCGGGGGGAGACTGCCTGTATGTCCCCGCGACCCAGCTGGATCAGGTCAGCAAATATATTGGCGGCGGAGAGGATCAGGAGCGGACCCGCCTCAATAAGCTGGGCGGCACCGAATGGGCAAAGCAGAAGACGCGGGCGAAAAAGGCCGCGAAGGATCTGGCAAAGGGCTTGATCGCGCTGTATGCGCAGCGCCAGCGGCAGCCGGGATTTGCGTTTTCGCCGGACTCTCCATGGCAGGTGGAATTCGAGGAGGCCTTCCCCTATGCTGAGACCGACGACCAGCTGCGGGCCATTGCAGAGATCAAGAAGGATATGGAGCGGCCGCGTCCGATGGACCGCCTGCTGTGCGGCGATGTGGGATACGGTAAGACGGAGGTGGCGCTTCGGGCCGTGATGAAATGTGTGCTGGACGGCAAGCAGGCTGCCATTCTGGTGCCGACCACCGTGCTGGCCCAGCAGCACTATGCCACGGCGTGCAGCCGTTTCCGGGATTTTCCGGTGAAGATCGAGGTGCTCTCCCGCTTTACCAGTCCGGCGGAATCCAAGCGCATTTTAGACGCTGCCAGACGGGGCACTGTGGATGTGCTGGTGGGAACCCACAGGCTGCTGCAAAAAAATATGGAATTCAAGGATCTGGGACTACTGGTGATCGACGAGGAACAGCGCTTCGGCGTGACCCATAAGGAGCGGCTGAAGGAGATGAGCCGTCAGGTGGATGTGCTGACCCTTTCCGCGACCCCCATTCCCCGAACGCTGAACATGGCGCTTTCCGGCCTGCGGGATATGTCCACCATTGAAGAACCGCCCGCGGACCGGCAGCCGGTCCAGACCTATGTGCTGGAACAGGACTGGGGCATTCTGGAGGACGCCATGCGCAAGGAGCTGAGCCGCGGCGGACAGGTGTACTATCTGCACAACCGGGTGGAGAGCATCGACCTGACCGCCTCCCGCATTCAAAAGCTTCTGGGACCGGAAGTCCGGATCGTCACAGGCCACGGCAAAATGAGCGAGCGGGAGCTGTCTGCCGTGATGCAGGCCATGGTAGACGGTGAGGCGGATATTCTGGTCTGCACCACCATCATTGAAACCGGCATCGACATTCCCAATGTCAACACGCTGATTATTGAAGACGCCGATAAGATGGGGCTTGCCCAGCTGCATCAGATCCGGGGGCGCATTGGCCGCAGCACCCGGCGGGCATACGCCTATCTGACGTTCCGCAAGGGCAAGGTCCTGCAGGAGACGGCAGCGAAGCGGCTGGCTGCGATCCGGGAATACGTGGAATTCGGCTCCGGCTTCCGCATTGCCATGCGGGATCTGGAGATCCGCGGCGCGGGGAATCTCCTTGGACCGGAGCAATCCGGATATCTCATGACGGTGGGATATGATCTGTACCTCAAGCTGCTGGAAGAGGCCGTGCTGGAGGAAAAGGGCGAAGAGCGGCAGATCGAAACGGAGTGCGCGGCAGACCTGACGGTCAATGCCAACATTCCGGAGCGGTATGTGCCCTCTGCGCAGCAGCGGATGGACCTGTACCGGCGCATTGCCGCCATCCGCACCGACGAGGACGCCTCCGACCTGCTGGACGAGATGATGGATCGCTATGGCGAAGCGCCCGCATCCGTGCTGGCGCTGCTGGATGTGGCGCTGCTGCGGGCGGCTGCTGCCAAGGCGGGCGTCTCTGATATCTCCCAGAAGAAGGATGTTTTGAAGTTTACGCTGGCGGTGTTCCGTCCGGAGGCATTGGTGCGGGTCTGCGGTCTGGCGAAGTATAAATACCGGCTTACGCTGGCAGCGGGAGAGACGCCGGCTCTGACGCTGAAGCTCAAGCCCGGAGCGGACGTGCTGGAAACGGCGCTGACGCTGGTGGAGGACCTGAAGCTGGCGGGAGAATCTTGAATCAAATCTGTGTTTGGCGGCGCCGGAGATCTCCGGCGCCGCTTTTCTGATGGCATATCTCCCCTTCCTTCTGCATATAGATGAAGGACAACCTTGGGGGAGGAGCATGGAGCCATGAAACGATGGAAACGCTGTTTGATCCTGCTGCTGTGTCTGCTGCTGACAGGCTGCAGCCGGAACATGCCGAATCAGAGGGAAGCGGAATCCGCTCTGGAAAAAGCCTCCGGTCTGGAGGAAACCGCGGTGCTGATGACGGTGGATGGACGGGACGTGCCGGCGTGGCGATACCTCTATTGGCTGGTCTGGACCTGCGATCAGCTGCAGCAGCGTCATGCAGAGAGCGGAACGGCATTGGATTGGGACGCACCGGTTTCCGGAGGGACTCTGGCACAGTATGCAAGAGAACAGGCTCTGGCAGACACGGCGCTTTACGCCGTTGTGGAAAATCTGGCGCAGGAGACGGGATATGTGCCGGCGCGGGAGCAGGGGGCGGATGCGGCGCTTCCGGAGCTGGGCTTTTCGCCGGAGCAGTTGGAAGAGCTGGAAGCGGTGGGGCGGATGTACGGCTGGCTCTATGAACAATACTGTGAAGGAAAAGGCCCGCTGGTTCCCACGGAGGAGGAACTGCGGGATTATGAAGCGGCCGGCGCCTTTGTGACGCTGGACCGGATCCTGATTCCCGCCGGAGAGGATCGGGAAGCGGCGCGGCAGCGGGCGGCGGAGTGTTTTTCGCGGCTCAACAGCGCTGACGATCAGGCGGCGGTCTTTTCCGCGCTGGCGGCGGAGGGCGGGGACCGGCAGGGGCCCCGCACGCTGCGGCGGGACGCCGGGGAACTGCCATCGGAGCTGCTGGCGGCCGTCTGGGACTTGCAGCCGGGCCAGTGTTCCGGAATTCTGGAAACGCAGGAGGGATTTTCCATCCTGCGGCGGATGGAAACAAAACCGGATGCGCTGCGGGAATCCTATTTTGACGATTCCCTGCTGTCCTTGGCGGAGACGGCGGAAATTACGGCAGCCCCGGCTTACGAGACCTTGGATCCGGCTGCCTTCTATCGGGCCTGGACGCAGGAACAGAGCAGCCCGTGATCCGGTCGGTCTCTGAAATTGTTAAGTTTTCGTCAATCTGACGAAAACCGGGAATGTTTTGTCAAAGATTTAACAAAAAAATAAAAGCGGGCAGAATTTCATTGACGCAGGCCAGAAAACCATCTATAATCAAAATCGTGAGGAATGAGGTCAAGCAGATTGTCAAAAAATTGGCAATTTATTCAGAGGCTTCTTTCCCGCTGAACACTGTTTGCCAAAGCGGCGGAACTGCCGCCGCGTCAAAAAACAAAAAATTGGAGGACCACCATGAAAGACCTGTACATCGTCAATTGCTGCAGAACCGCTATCGGCTCCTTCGGCGGATCCCTGAAGAACACCCCCGCTGCCGATCTGGGTGCCATTGTTGTAAAAGAAGCCCTGAACCGCGCCGGCGTGAAGCCCGAGCAGGTGGATGAGGTCATGTTTGGCTGCATCCTGACCGCTGCACAGGGTCAGAACGTTGCCCGTCAGGTCTCCATCAAGGCCGGTATCCCCTATTCCGTTCCCGCATACACGGTGGGCATGGTCTGCGGCTCCGGCATGAAGTCCGTGATCGAAGGCGCCCGTTCCATCCTTGCCGGCGATGCGGACGTGATCGTCTGCGGCGGCACGGAGAACATGAGCGCTGCTCCCTTCGCCTCCATGGATGCCCGCTGGGGCGCCCGCATGGGCGACAAGAAGCTGGTGGACACCATGATCAAGGACGGCCTGTGGGACGCTTACAACAACTATCACATGGGCACCACCGCTGAGAACATCAACGACATCTGGGGCATCACCCGCGCTGAGCAGGACGCCTTTGCCGCTGCTTCCCAGCAGAAGACCGAGGCCGCACAGGCTGCCGGCAAGTTTGAAGACGAGATCGTTCCCGTTCCCGTCAAGGTGAAGAAGGAAATCGTGGAGTTCAAGCGCGACGAGTTCCCCAAGGCCGGCGTGACCGCCGAGGGCATTGCCAAGCTGCGCGGCGCTTTCCCCGTTGGCCCTGAGTCTCCCAATCCAGAGGTTGTCCACACCTTCGAGGTCACCGGCGCGCAGGATGCTCCCGATAAGGGCACGCAGCGCGTGACCGCCGCCAACGCCTCCGGCATCAATGACGGCGCGGCTGCCATCATTCTGGCTTCCGGCGAGGCTGTGGAGAAGTACGGTCTGAAGCCCATGGCCAAGCTGATCGGCTGGGGTCAGGGCGGCGTCGATCCCAAGATCATGGGCGTCGGTCCCGTTCCCGCTTCCCGCGCTGCCATGAAGAAGGCCGGCGTGACCATCGACGATATCGATCTGGTGGAAGCCAACGAGGCCTTCGCCGCTCAGTCCATCGCTGTGGCACGTGAGCTGGGCTTCGACATGAGCAAGGTAAACGTCAACGGCGGCGCCATCTCTCTGGGCCACCCTGTCGGCGCTTCCGGCGCCCGTATCATCGTGACCCTGATCCACGAGATGCTCAAGCGTCCTGAGGCCAAGAAGGGTCTGGCGACCCTGTGCATCGGCGGCGGCATGGGTACCGCTGTCGTGGTGGAGAAGTGCTGAATAGCTGAATATTGCAGGAAGTGTAATACTTCCTGTCAGTAAAAAAGAGCGGACCGCGTATGCGGTCCGCTCTTTTCAGCGTTTGATTGAGATGGCATTGACAGGGCAGCCGTTGGCGGCATTGGAGACCTTGGGGTCCCGGCTGCCTGCCGGCTGGCAGATCACAACGGAATGTGCGCCTTCCACCCGAAATGCGTGGGGAGCGGCGTAAGCGCACATGCCGCAGCCGATGCAGCGGCTGGTATCAACAGTAATGGTCATGGGGCTCCTCCTCTGTTTTTTCTCCATCATACTATATTTTCCGAAGAAGTCCAAGAGGTGCGGAAACCTTTTGTGGCTTTTTTTCGTCTAAAATCAGGACGGACTGGGGAAAATTGTTTCCAAAATGACGTTTACTTTGAGACGCGTCTGTGCTATGCTGATAGGCGTTATGTATACTGACCGATTTGAACCGATGGAGGCTGCCTATGAAAAATTGTTTCCAAAAAGCATTGTCCCTGCTGCTGGCATTGACGCTGGTGTGCGCCCTGACACTGCCTGCTGCCGCTTCGGAGGCATTGGGAGAAGATCTGGCCGGACGGGAGATCCTTTTGAATGAGGAGACCCAGCTCTCCACCAACGTGTTTTGGAGTACGGCGTACTCTGATCTGCGCAGGGAGAATTTGATCACCTACACCCCCAACAAGGATGTGACGCCCATCGTCACCTTCGGCGGTGCGTTGACACAGCGGTCTACCGTTACAGCCGCGGCCCGGGAGCTGGAGAAGCAGGGCTATCGGGTGGTAGCCGGCATCAACGGTGATTTTTATAATGTGGGGACCGGACTGCCCATCGGCATCGTGGTGACAGAGGGACAGCTTCGCAGCAGCGATGCCGGATATTATGCGATCGGTTTCCGGAAAGACGGCAGCGCCATTCTGGGAAAGCCCGCTGTCAAGGCAACGGCGGATCTGGGCTACGGCGTGGATGACGGCTTTGGAAATCAGACCCGGTATGTGCGTACCGTTGCCGGAGTCAATAAAGCCAGAGTTTCCACCGGCGGGATTTATCTGTATACCTATGACTTCAATGACCGCCATACCACCGGCAATACAGAGCCGGGGATCGACGTGGTCTGCTCCATTGAAGATGGAGAGGTTGCCATTGGCGGGACGGTCACCTTGCGGGTGGAACGGGTGCTGGAGGCTGCCAAAGCTACGGATATCCGGCCCGACGAAGTTGTGCTGTCGGTCAATCTGAAGTCTGATGCCTATCATGTAGATGCCCTTCGGGGGCTTTCTGAAGGCGGGGAGATCACGCTGCAATTCACTCCTGCCGACAAAGCGTGGGCAGATGTAGAGTATGCCGTAGGCGCCCTGTATGCTTTGGTGGAAAACGGACAGGTGGTTTCCGGACTGCAGGCGGGAGCGAATCCCCGCACGGCTGTGGGACAGAAAGCGGATGGAACGCTGATTTTCTACACCATTGACGGCCGCCGCTCCGGCCATTCCATCGGCGCGTCCATGGAGCAGGTGGCAAAGCGGCTGATCGAATTGGGCTGCGAGACCGCACTTTGTCTGGACGGCGGCGGCTCGACCACCTTGTCCGTTACGGAGCCGGATGAGCTGGAGGCAAAGGCTGTCAACACCCCCTCCGGCGGCAGTGAACGGGCTGTGACCAATCAGGTGTTTCTGGTTGCGGACGGGGAACCCACCGGACGGCTGTCTCATTTCTATGTAAATCCGGACAATACCTATGTGCTGGCGGGCAGCAAGGTCAACATCTCCGCTGCCGCAGTCGATACCAATTACATTCCCATGGAGGAGGAGTGTGAGCTTTCTGCCTCGGACGGTGAACTGGACGGGCACGTGCTGACAACGCCCTCCGGCGGCGGAGAGATCACCGTGACTGCCAGACAAGACGGGAAAAAAGGCTCTGCGGTGGTACATGCCATCGAAACGCCGGATGATGTGGCGATCCGCAACGGCAGCGGCACCATTCTTACGGAATTGTCGGTGGCCCCCGGTTCCACCACAACGCTGACGGCCACAGCCGCATATCGCCACCTGCCCTTGAAGGCGGATCCGGAGTGCTTTACTTGGACAGTCAGCGGAGAGATCGGAACGGTGGATGAGCAGGGAATCTTTACTGCGGGAACACCGGGCCAAGGTACCATTACCGTCTCTGCCGGAGGAAAAAGCGCGTCTGTTTCTGTTACGGTGTCCCAGCTGGCGCTCAAGACCGTGGAGGACTTTGAGCAGAAGGAGACGGTGTTCAGCGGCGGCAGCGGCAGCGGCCTGAGCATCCAGCGTGAGCGTGCTGCGGATCTGGTCCGTATGGGACATGGCGCTGCCCGCGTTGCGTATACGCTGGAAGGAACAGATGACAGAACCGCCAGATGGAATCTGGATCAGCCCATTACAGTCAGCCCCAACGTATACAGCAGTCTGACCTTGTGGGTCTATGGCGATCAATCCGGCAATACGCTGTCTCTCGTGTGCAGTGACGCAGAGAGCGGGGAGCGGATCGTGCCTGCTGCACTGCTGGACTTCACGGGTTGGAAACAGGTCTCCGTGGAACTGGGCACGGGCTTTGCGGTCAGCGGACTGCAGGTCAGCGGACCGGAGCCGCTGGTGTATGATGACGGCATGGGGAACATGATCGAGGAGTATCCTGACAGCGTTCTGAACGGAACCATCTATCTGGATCAGATGGTGGCCTCCTTCGGCGGGGCTGTGGACCAGACGCCCCCTGTGGTGAAGCTGTCCGTTCAGGACACGAAGCTGACGGCAGTAATCACCGACCAAATGGATGGAACGCTGCCGGAATCTGCCGTTTCCGTGACTTGGGACGGTGCGGAGCAGGACTTCTCTTATAACGCTGCTTCCGGTGCGCTTTCAACGTCTCTGGTCTCCGACGGCCGTCCGCACCGGATCACTGTGACGGCGCGGGATGCGTCCGGAAACATCGGCAGAGCCTCTTATGATGTTCCTGTGGCAGGAGATTATCAGCTTTCCTTTACCGACACCAAGGGGTATTGGGGCGCCAATTACGTGGAGTTCCTGTATACCTCCGGAATCACGACCGGTTACAGCGACGGCAGCTTCCGTCCGGGACAGAATATCACCCGCGCCCAGTTTTCCGTGATGCTCTACCGCTATCTGGGGCTGGACGCTTCCCGGTATGAGGATGTGGAGCTGCCCTTTGCAGATAACAGCAAAATCGCCGATTACGCAGTACCTGCGGTGAAGGCCCTGTATACAGAAGGGATCATCAACGGCACTGCCGGCAGGGACGGACAGCTGTATTTCAATCCCAATGATTCCCTGACACGGGCGCAGGCGGCGACGATGATCGGCCGCACACAGACCAAGGGATACGCGCTGGCAGAGCTGAATTTCACGGATGCCGGAAAGATCCCCGCCTATGCTGCGTTTTATATCCGCACCATGGCTGCGCAGGGGGTGATCGGCGGCTATTCCGATGGCAGCTTCAAGCCGAACAGTCCCATTACCCGCGGACAGATGGCAAAAATTCTGTATAACCTGATGTGAGAAAAAGCGGGCTCCGGCTTTCACGGAGCCCGCTTTTTGTTGTGCGGCTGCAGCGGCGCTGCCGCAATAGAAGCCATGCGAGGGACCGGCAGGAAAGAGAAGGGGGCTTTGGGTGGGGGATTTTTCTAAAAAAAGTTATGTTTTTTAGAAAAACCGCCTTTTTCCTCTTGCTTTTCACAAAAACACCGTGCTATACTAACACTGTTCGTGCTTGAAAAAATTGACGGAGGTGCCGCCCCTTGCAAAAACGCAGCCACAAACTTTTGGCATCCGCCCTGCTGCGCAGTCATCAGGGTTTTTGTTCCAGACGGTATGAGTGGGCCTTTCTATTTGGATCCTTTCAGCCGGACTGCAATCCCTTTACATATCTGAAGGGCTCCCGGCGGGCAAAGCGGCTTGGCGGGCACAATTTTTCCAATTCCCAGCCTTATATTAACGAACGGATCCGCCGTCTCAACCAGCGCAGCCGGTGGAGCATGTGGCAGTATTATACACTGGGGAAACTGACCCATTATCTGGCGGACGCCTTTACGTATCCGCATAATGAAAACTGGCCGGATACCATGATGGACCATCACCGGTATGAAACGGATCTGCGCCGGTCTCTGGCGGATCATCTGGACCGGCAGGCTCTGCGCCGCCGTCAGCGCAGTCAGGATCTGGTGGAAGCCATAGATCAGCTGCATTTGCAGTATATGAACTCCCGCTCGAATCTGGAGCAGGATATCCGCTATATTTTGGAGGCCACAGGGCTTTTGATGGCCGGCTGCCTGCCCAACGCTGCCTGAGTTGGCATTTTGCCGGGAAAGTGTCCTTCTATACGGGATATTTTGTAAGAACTCACAGTTTTCATTTGCACCGTAAGGTGCTATGCTTTAAACAATCAAAGAAAAAGGAAGTATCTCCATGATCCGTTCCACCCGTACTTTTGCATACCGTTATTTCGGCTTTACCTATTTTTATGGTAAGGCTTATTTCGGTTTGGCTGAAAGCACCCGGGTGTAAGTGTTGGTCTTGTCAGAGACTACCGGTATACCAAGGCCCGCAGCCAAATCGGCTGCGGGCCTTTTTGCATGAAAATTTTAAGGAGGACGTTACGTATGATCGTCATTTTGAAGCATAACCCCAACCGTGACCAGCTGGAGAGCCTGATCAACTGGCTGCAGGAAAAAGGCATTATCATTCATACCAGCATCGGTGAGGCCCACACCATTCTGGGACTGGTGGGAGATACCTCCAAGCTGGATATGGATTTGATCGCCGCTCTGGATATCGTGGAGGACGTGAAGCGGGTTCAGGAACCTTACAAAAACGCCAACCGCAAGTTCCATCCGGAAGACACGGTCATTCCGGTGGGCAATACCCGGATCGGCGGCGGCACCCTGACCATCATGGCAGGCCCCTGCTCCGTGGAATCGGAAGAGCAGGTGGTGGCGATCGCCAAGGCCGTCAAGGCCAGCGGCGCCACCATGCTGCGGGGCGGGGCCTTCAAGCCCCGGACCTCTCCCTACTCCTTTCAGGGGCTGGGGGCCACGGGACTGGAATATTTGAAGGTTGCCCGTCAGGAGACCGGACTGCCCATTGTCACCGAGCTGATGGATCTGAGCCAGCTGCCGCTTTTCAAGGATGTAGACGTCATTCAGATCGGCGCCCGCAATATGCAGAACTTTGACCTTCTCAAAGCGGTGGGGCATCAGGACAAGCCTGTGATGATCAAACGGGGCATGTCCGCCACCTATGAAGAGTGGCTCATGAGTGCGGAATATGTCATGGCGGGCGGCAACGAGAACGTGATCCTCTGTGAGCGGGGCATCCGGACCTTTGAAAGCTACACCCGCAATACGTTGGATCTGGCTGCCATCCCTGTGCTGCGCAGGCTGACCCACCTGCCGGTCATCATCGATCCCAGTCATGCCACCGGCAAGAGCTGGCTGGTGGAGCCTCTGGCGCTGGGCGCGGTGGCAACGGGCTGCGACGGATTGCAGATCGAAGTCCACAACGACCCTGCCCACGCCCTGTGCGACGGGCCGCAGTCTTTGAAGCCGGAGCAGTTTGACGCTCTGACCGCCAAGCTGCTGAAGCTCCACCAGACGATGAAAACATTGGAGGAATGAGCATGAAAATCGGAATTGTCGGTCTGGGACTGATCGGCGGGTCCATGGCAAAGAGCATCAAAGCCCGCACAGCCCACACGGTCTACGGTGCGGATCTGGATCACGAGACCATGATGCTGGCCAGAATGTGCGGGGCCATCGACGGGCCGCTGACAGAGGAGGCCCTGCCGCAATGCCAGCTGCTGCTGGTCGCCATTCGTCCCGCAGCAGCAGTGGAGTGGATCCGCACCCATGCCGGCAGCATCGGCAAATCTGCCATTGTTGTGGACCTTTGCGGTGTGAAGCGGACGGTGGTGAATGAAATCACCCCCATTGCCCGGCAGTTTGGATTTTCGTATATCGGCGGACATCCCATGGCAGGCAGCGAACGAAGCGGGTTTACCGCCGCCAGCGACAGCCTGTATGCGGGAGCGTCCATGATCCTGACGCCGGACAAGCGGACAGATATGCAGCTGCTGGAAACGCTCAAGGCCTTTTTCCTTGACATCGGCTTTGCAAATCTGACCTTCTCGGATCCGGAGGAGCATGACCGGATCATCGCCTTTACCTCCCAGCTGGCGCATATCGTTTCCAGCGCTTATGTCAAGTCTCCCGAGGCGCAGCGCCGCAGGGGATTTTCAGCCGGCAGCTTTCAGGACATGACCCGGGTGGCCCGGCTGGACGAGGCCATGTGGACGGAACTGTTTCTGGATGATGCCGACTATCTTACCAAAGAGCTGGACGTGCTGATCGGGCACCTGAATCAATATGCGGAGGCTCTGCGGAATCGGGACGGCGATACCCTTCAGGCGCTTTTGAAAGAGGGACGGGAAATGAAAGCCACCGCAGGCGGAAATTGACCGCTTTCCGGCAAGCCCCTCTGCGGGACGGCAGCCGCCTGCCGGCTGTGCGCCGTTCGATAGTTTTTCACAGGAAGGAGAGGCATGATGTCCTCCATACAAACGATCCAAGTTCATACCCTGCCATCCTACGAGGTGACCATCGGAAGCGGTCTGCTGGCGGATTGCGGTCAGCGGCTGCGGCGGGTGCTGCCCCTCTGCCGTGTGGCAGTGATTGCGGACAGCACGGTGGCTCCTTTATATTTGGAGCAGGTTTGCAGCAGTCTGCAGGCGGCCGGATTTTCCGTTTGCAGCTACTGTTTTCCCGCCGGAGAGCGCCACAAGAACATGACCACGTTTGCCGCCATTCTGGAATTTCTGGCGCAGCAGCACCTGACCCGCTCAGACTGTGTGGCGGCGCTGGGGGGCGGCGTGACCGGAGATATGGCGGGGTTTGCCGCTGCCTGCTATCTGCGGGGGATCCGGTATGTCCAGCTGCCCACCACGCTGCTCTCCGCCGTGGATTCCTCCGTGGGGGGGAAAACGGCCATCGATCTATCGGCGGGAAAAAATCTGGCGGGGGCCTTTTTGCAGCCTGCCGCCGTGATCTGTGATACGGACTGCCTCCGCTCCCTTCCGGCAGCGATGTTTGCAGATGGCGCGGCGGAGGCCGTCAAGACCGGAGTCTTGTCGGATGCGCAGTTCTTTTCCGACTTGGAGGACGGCGCGCTGACCAAAGCGCCGGAAGCGGTCATCGCCCGGTGTGTCCGGTATAAAGCCGGTGTGGTAGAGCGGGATGAAACCGAGCAGGGCGAACGGAAACTTCTGAATCTGGGGCACACCGTGGGCCACGCTATTGAGCGGTGCAGCGGCTATGCCATCCCCCACGGTCACGCCGTGGCGACGGGGCTGGCGGTTCTTGCGCGAAGCGCGGAAGCATTGGGATGGACGGAGGAGCCGGTGGCGGCCCGTATTGCCGCCTGTCTTGCAGAAAACGGCCTGCCCACTGGAACGGCGTATTCTGCCGAAGCCCTCGCGGATGCCGCCCTTGCGGATAAAAAGCGGATGGGGGACACCATCACGCTGGTGGTTCCCAAACGGATCGGCCGGTGTGAGCTGAAAAAAATTCCGGTGACGGAGCTGCTTCCTGTCATTCGGGCAGGACTGGAGGAGTGAACATGGACATTCGCATTACGCCGGCAGCCCTGACCGGAACGGTGACGCCGCCGCCCAGCAAATCCATGGCCCACCGGCTGCTGATCACGGCTGCCCTGAGCGGCGGCCGCAGCGTGATTTCGGGCTTGGCAGACTCTCAGGACATTCTTGCCACCCGCCGCTGTCTCACCGCGCTGGGCGCCCGGATCGACGATGTAGCTCCGGGCACGGTGGAGGTACGGGGTTTGGGCAGCGCCATCGTGGAGGCCGGTCCCGCCCCGATTCTGGACTGCGGGGAGTCCGGCTCGACACTCCGCTTTTTGATTCCCGTGGCGCTGCTGGTGAACGGTCAGGCAGAATTTGTCGGCCACGGCCGGCTCATGGAGCGGCCATTGAAGCCCTATGAGACTCTGTTTCGGGAGAAGGGCATCGTCTGGAAGCTGGAAAACGGCGTTCTGGATCTGGACGGCGGGAAGGGGTATGACGATTACGCCCTTTCCGCCGGAGCGTACCGCCTGCCGGGGAACGTATCCAGTCAATTCTTCACGGGGCTGCTCTTTGTCCTGCCCCTTTTGGACGGGGACTCCATGCTGATTCCCACCACACCGCTGGAGAGCATCGGCTATCTCAACATGACACGGGAGGCCCAGCAGCGGGCAGGGGTGGTCAGCGATTGGCAGGGGGACACGCTCCTGATCCCCGGAAACCAGCGCTACCAGCCCTTTGAAGCGGAGACGGAGGCGGACTGGTCTCAGGCGGCATTCTGGTACGCCGCTGCATTTTTGGATCATTCCGTGACGCTGTCCGGACTGAACCCCGCTTCTTCACAGGGCGATCAGGTCATCAGTGAACTTTACTGGAAGCTGGCGCGTCCCGGCGATACGGAGATCGACCTCTCCGGTTGTCCGGATCTTCTGCCGCCGCTGGCGGTCATGGCGGCGGTACGGTCCGGAACCACCCGCTTCGTGAATGCCGCCCGCCTGCGGATGAAGGAGAGCGACCGTCTCGCCACCACCGCCGCGCTGCTGAAGGCGTTGGGAGGACGGGTGGTGGAACGCCCCGACGGTCTGGATGTGCAGGGAGGCACCCGTTTTTCCGGCTGCACCGTGGACGGCGCCAATGACCACCGGATCGTCATGGCGGCTGCCATCGCCGCCACCCGCGCGTCCCGTCCCGTTACCATTTCGGGAGCGGAGGCCGTCAACAAATCCTATCCCTCCTTCTGGGAGGAATATCAGCGTTTGGGAGGTGTCATCCATGTCCTCTGAGTTCGGCCGTGTTTTGCGGGTATCCGTGTTCGGCCAGTCCCATGGACGGGCCATCGGCGTGAACATCGACGGCCTGCCTGCCGGAGAGCCTGTGGATGAAGAGATGCTGCAGGCGTTTCTGAATCGCCGGAAGCCCGGCGGGAGTCCGCTGTCCACCGCCAGAAAGGAGGCGGACCGGCCCGTGTTCCTGTCCGGATTGGAAAATGGCAGGACCTGCGGCGCGCCGCTGTGCGCCATCATAGAAAACAGCGACCAGCACTCCGCAGATTATCAGGAGCTCTTTGACCTGCCCCGCCCCGCCCATGCGGATTATACGGCTTGGGTCAAGTGGGGCGGTCAGGCGGATATGCGGGGCGGCGGACACTTTTCCGGCCGCCTTACGGCGCCGCTTTGTATTGCCGGAGGCATTGCCAGACAGATTCTGGCCCGACGGGGGATTTTTCTAGGAGCGCACCTGAGCGCTGTGGGCACGGAGGAAGACCGGCGCTTTCCGCTGCATCCCACGGCCGCTTTGTTTGACGAGATCGCCGCAAAACCCTTTCCGGTGCTGGATGATGCGGCGGGAGAGCGGATGCAGGCTCTGATTCTGGAAGCCCGTCAGGCCGGCGATTCCGTGGGCGGCATTGTTGAATGCGCCGTTGTGGGGCTGCCTGCCGGCCTGGGCGATCCCATGTTTGACGGCATGGAAAACCGTCTGGCGGCGGCACTGTTCGGGATTCCGGCTGTCAAAGGCGTGGAGTTCGGCGCGGGCTTCGCGTCTGCCCGTCTCCGTGGATCGGAAAACAACGACCTCTTTGCGGTGGAACACGGACAGATCGTCACGGAGAGCAACCGGTCAGGCGGAATTCTGGGAGGCATCACCACAGGGATGCCCGTGACCATGCGGGTGGCGGTAAAGCCCACGCCGTCCATTTCCCGACCGCAGCAGACGGTCCGGCTTTCCGCCATGGAACCGGCGGAGCTGACCATTCGCGGCCGGCATGACCCCTGTATCGCCCACCGGGCCGTTCCGGTGGTGGAAGCCGTCGCTGCGGCAGTAGTACTGGATTTGTTGTTGGAGGGACATCATGGAACTTTCTGAGATTCGAACCAAGATTGATGCTGTGGATGAGCAGCTGCTGAAGCTGTTTCTGGAGCGGATGTGTCTGGCGGAGGAGGTTGCCGCTTATAAAAACGAGCATCATCTGCCCATTCTCAATAAGGAGCGGGAGCGGGCTGTGCTGGCAAAGGTAACGGAACAGGCAGGAGACAAGGAACGCTATGCCTATCACCTCTTTTCCACCCTGTTTGAGCTGGCGCGTTCCAGACAGGCGGAGCTGATTTCCGCGCCGACCCGTGTGGCCGCGCAGGTGGAGGCCTCGCTGGCTGCCGGTGATCCGGTTTTTCCGCAGACAGGTCTGGTGGCCTGTCAGGGCGTGGAGGGCGCCAACAGTCAGGTGGCCTGTGACCGGCTGCTGCCCCGCGGCAATCTGGTGTATGTGAAGACCTTTGACGCGGTGGTTGCCGCCGTGGAGTCCGGACTTTGCAAATTCGGCGTGCTGCCCATCGAAAACAGCTCCAACGGCTCCGTCCGGGCAGTCTATGAGCTGCTGCGGGATCACCGGCTCTCTGTGGTGCGTTCCACCCGTCTGTGCATCCGCCATGAATTGCTGGCGCTGCCGGGCGTCAGGATGGAGGAAATTACGGAAATCTATTCCCATGAGCAGGCCATCGGCCAGTGCGGAAAGTTTTTGAACGGGCTCAACGGCGTGCGGGTGATCCCCTGCGACAACACTGCGGCGGCAGCCAGCATGGTTGCGGAAAGCGGGAATCGCCACGCAGCTGCCATTTCCTCCCATCCCTGCGCGGCGCTGTACGGACTGGAGTGCATTCATGAGGGGATTCAGGACAGCGATAACAACTATACCCGCTTTTTCTGCGTAACGAAGGATCCGGTCATTTATGCCGGCGCCAACCGGATCAGCCTGATTCTGGGCTGCGACAACAAGCCGGGCGCGCTGTATGAGATCCTGTCCAAGCTGGCGGCGCTGAATATCAACATGACCAAGCTGGAATCCTGTCCGGTCAGCGGACGGAATTTTGAATTCATGTTCTTCTTGGAGCTGGAGGCTTCCGTGCAGGAGCCGGGTGTGCTTTCCATGCTGCAGGAAATGGAGCGCAGCTGCGCCAGCTTCCATCTTCTGGGCAGCTATGCGGAAGTGTGAGCCATGCCTGAAAAGATCTATGGACTGCTGGGCCGCAAACTGGGTCACAGCTGGTCCGTGCCGATCCATACGGCGCTGGGCTGCGGAGACTACCGCCTTTATGAGCGGGAGCCGGAGGAGCTGGAGGCGTTTCTCCGGAACGCTGACATTGGCGGACTGAATGTTACCATTCCCTATAAGCGGGCGGTGATGCCCTGCTGCGACGTGATCGATCCCGTGGCGCAGGCCATCGGCAGCGTCAATACCCTGACCCGCCGGCCGGACGGAAAGCTGTATGCCTTCAACACCGATGCCGCAGGCTTTCGCTATATGGCAGAGCGGGCCGGCATTTCCTTTGCGGGGAAAAAGGCGGTCATTCTGGGCACCGGAGGCGCCTCGCTGACGGCGCAGGCGGTGGCGCGGAGCATGGGAGCCGGAGCGGTGGCGGTCATCTCCCGCTCCGGACCGGATCACTATGGAAATCTGAGCCGCCATGCTGACGCAGAGATCGTGGTCAACACCACTCCGGTGGGGATGTTCCCCGACACCGGAGCTTCTCCGGTGGACCTGACGGTGTTTCCCAAGTGTGCCGGTGTGCTGGATGTGATCTACAATCCCCGCCGCACCGCGCTGCTGCTACAGGCAGAGAAGCTGGGAATTCCCTGCTCGGACGGTCTTCCCATGCTGGTGGCACAGGCCAAAGCCGCAGAGGAGCATTTTTTTGAACGGACGATTCCGGACAGCGAAAACGAGCGTATTCTGGCACAGCTGCGGCGGGAGACCGGAAACATCATTTTAATCGGAATGCCCGGCTGCGGCAAGAGCACCGTGGGAAAGGCCCTGTCAGCCCTGACAGGGCGGGAGGCCATCGATCTGGATGAATGGATCGTGGAAAAGGCCGGACGGACGATTCCGGAGATTTTTGCGTCAGGCGGCGAGGCGGAATTCCGCGCCTTGGAGCGGGAGGCTGTGACTGAGACCGGAAAGCTCTCCGGAAAAATTTTGCTGACCGGCGGTGGTGTGGTGAAGGATGCGCGCAACTATGCGCCGCTCCATCAAAACGGGCGGATCTATCATCTGGTGCGGGATCTGGCGCTGCTGCCCACAGAGGGGAGACCGCTGTCGCAAAACGCGGACCTTGCGGCGATGTGGGCAGAGCGGTCACCGCTGTATGCGGGGTTCCGGGATGCTGTGATCGACAATTCCGGCGCGGTGGAGGATACCGCTGCCGCCATTTGGAGGGATTTTTGTGAAGATACTGGTGCTCAACGGCCCGAACATGAACCTGCTGGGCATCCGCCAGCCGGAGATTTACGGCAGGACGACGTATGAAGACCTGTGCGGCATGATCCGCGCGGAAGCGGAGCGGCTTGGAATACAGGTGTCCTTTTTTCAATCCAACCATGAAGGGGCGCTGGTGGATGCCATTCATCAGGCGTATTTTGACGGGGTGGACGGCATCGTCTTCAATCCCGCCGCCTACACCCACACCAGCGTGGCGCTGCTGGACGCCGTGAAGTCCGTGGGCATCCCCACGGTAGAGGTCCACATCTCCGATCCGGACCAGCGGGAGGAGTTCCGACACGTGTCCTATATCCGCGCCGCCTGCACCGCCACCATCCGGGGGCATGGTCTGGAGGGATATCTGGAGGCGCTGCGGCTGCTGGCGGAAAAAAGCTCCGGTTGAGCCGTTTGCCATTTCGGAGCTGCTGCCGTTTTTTGGAAAGGCATCTCCGGTTGTCTTTGCGGAGGGAGACTGCCGCAGGGACCGCCCTTATCCGGAGCGGCGCTGAACAGGCCGCAGGCCCCTGCACCGGACTGGAAAATGAAAACAACCGCAGGCTATGGCCTGCGGTTGTTTTCATTTATACGGATGGATCTTGCTGAGAACTCATGACCATGCTTCCGCATTCTGCCGTCTGCGGATCGTTTTTGGGGAGAGACCGTCTCTTACTTCAGGGCCTCATAGGCAGTCAATGCCTCACGGATCGCTGCCTTGTCGCTGTCCTTCACGGTGAGGTCATGCCAGTAGTCATCCCCCTCAAAGCGGATGATGGTTTCCTTCGAGTTTGCAATTGCCCGCAGCATCTTGATGTCGGCATCATATACATCCACATCAATGTACTCCCAGACATCGCCGCCGCCGTTGTCATGAACCATATCGAAATAGTTGAAACTCTTGTTGAAGCGTTCCTCGTCAGCGGCAACGGTGACATGATCGAAAAACACCCAGTCATCGCCGGTGTAGTTATAGACCATCCGCAGCCAGACCCGGTTGGCATCCCGACCGATGTAGGGCAGGAGGAAGCAGCGCTGATCCGCAGCCCAGCTGCCGTTGGAATAGAACTTCCATGCGGAGGGATAGTAGAAGCTCATGCCCCGCACCTTGTCCTCGTTCTTGCGCATCTTGCTCAGCAGATTCTCTGCCTGCTGCTGCTTCAGCGTCTCCAGAGTCTGCGCCGCGGTCTCCAGCGCTGCGGCATTCGATACCTTGGCGGCATCTTCAGAGGGGAGCGTTTTCAGCATGTTCTGCGCGGCTTGAATGGCTTCGCCGTCCTCCAGCGTCACCTCGCCGATGGCGTCGATCAGCTCGGTGGCTTTCTGGATCCGCAGATCACGGATGGCCGTCTCGGCGGCAGTCAGCCGGTCTGCATTGGTCACAGCGGCCTGCACCTCGGCAGAAGCGCCGTCATAGGCGGTACGGGCGGCGGCAATGACATCACCGCTGTCCAGCGTGACGGTGCCGATGGCGTTGATCGCATCCTCCACAACCAGAGCCTCATAGGCGGTGCGGGCATAGGTCAGCTCACCAGCGCCTTCCACCTGCTTGCGATCTTCCTCGGTCAGACCGGCCAGCGCGTCCTCGGCCTCGGCAATCCGGCTCTCACTGTCCAGCGTTACCTCCCCGATGGCGGTGATCTGATCGTCTACGCTCTGGGCAGCCTCGCTTTTGCCGCAGGCGGACAGGGACAGAATCATCACCCATACAAGCGTCAGCGACAACAACTGTTTCATCTCGTCTTCCTCCTGTCAATACACATATTTTTTATTTGCAGCGCGGCCAGCCACGCCGACAAATCCGGTTACGGAGTGTAATTAAAGCAAGGTCTGCTCCTGTTCAGCGAAAAGCTTGTCATTGATTTCCTCCAGCGGCAGCTGATGGACAAGGCCGTAGCTGATAATGGCATCCCGTCTGGTGCGGGGGTACAGCTGCGCATACGACCCCTGTGTCAAAATGCGCTGCGTCTCCTCCAGCGTGGCGCCAAGCCCGATGCAGATGCACAGCAGCCGGTCCCGCGAGGGATTCCGCCGCCCTGCGAACACCTGATGCAGATAAACCTCACTGATGCCGGCACGGCGAGCCAGCTCTGCCTTGGTCAGATCCTTCTTCGCGTAAAGCTGTGCCAACAGCTCCGTTACGCCTTTCTCGGAAAAGAAGGGCTCGTTGGCATGGAGATAGGCATCAAAGCTGGGTTTGCTCATCAGCTCATGGATCAGATCATCCGTTGATTTCCGGTTCACGTTTCCGCCTCCGTTTCCCTGATGCTGCGCCGGCGCGGCAGGGCGAAACCGGCAAGATCCGGGTTGCCCTCTGCGCGCCGCCGGTATATACTTAACATATAACACTTTTGTGTGCGAAACAATATGCTGACAGCATAGTATCGAGGGTTTTTGTCATGTTTTATGATTGGTTTCTGGATGCTCTCCGGCAGGACTATGAGCTGATGCGCGTCATCAAAGAGAGCGCCCGCGGCAGCATCCGCCTGCTTCGACACCGAAAGACCGGAAAAAAGTTCATTCTCCGGCAGTTTTGCGGAAGCCCGGAGGTTTACCGGAAGCTGCTCCTGATCTCCTGCGCCAATCTGCCGGACATCTACGAAGTATCCACTAAGGGCAGCGAGACGCTGGTGCTGGAGGAGTACATCGAAGGTGACACCCTTGGGCACCTGCTGCAAGGCGCGCTGTTTTCCACGTGGGAGACCCGTGATATCGTCACGCAGGTCTGTCAGGCGCTGTGGGTCCTCCATTCCATGGAGGCTGTTCACCGGGACATCAAGCCTGAAAATATCATCCTGCGGGGGCGGGATGCGGTTTTGATTGATTTTGACGCCGCCCGCATCCATAAGCCGACTCTGGAGACGGATACCCGGATTCTGGGGACGGTCGGCTTTGCCGCGCCGGAGCAGTACGGCATCTCCCAGTCCGATCCCCGGGCGGATATTTACTCTCTGGGCGTCCTCATTAACGTGATGCTCACCGGCGAGCATCCGTCCCGCTGTCTGGCCTCCGGTCGGATGGGCCGCATTGTGGAGCGGTGCACCCGGGTGAATCCGGCCAAACGGTATAAAAATGTTCTTCGGTTGATGGAGGCATTCTGATATGAAAGATGCAAAAGCAGCTCCGGAAAAACAAAATCCCTGTCCCTTTTGCGGTTCCTCCCTTCCGGACGGCGCCGCCTTCTGTCCCCGCTGTGCCCGCAGTATCCGGCCCCGGGAACGGCAGAAGGCGCTCAGACCCCTGCGGAAAAAAGTTTTGCAGCTGACGGCGTTGTTGACTGCCGCGGCCGCGGTGGCAGGGGCCATCTGGCTTTATGTCCGGCCTCAGACGGTGGAGGGAGAGGGCGGCGTGGACTACACCGATCAGGATGGCAGCTATCAGGTAATCATGGCCCGGTCGGACGGCACCTATGAACCGCAGAAGGAGTTTCATCAATCGGCCGAGCAGGGGCAGGAGTATCGGACTCCCCTGTGTATTACCTTCTATGACAGCGCGACCGGAGAAAACGTGAGCCACGCCATGCGCAGCAAGATCGAATATGCCACGGTTGCCATCGAGCCGCTGGAGCAGACCGACCGGCCCTGGCAGAATACAGAGCCTGCATATAACAATGCCCGCCCGATGTGCGCGCTGACCACCTTTCTCAACTTCTGGCTGGAAAGCGGCGATGCCCGCCTGACATGGACGCTGCATATGAAAAACGGCGACACGCTCCGGATGCACACACAGCTGTTCATCGAAGAGATCCCCACCGTCCACTATCATCCGGATACCACACCCATGCATACCATTGAGGAGCTGCAGGAGCTGATCGACCGCATCAGCGCCACGGTTCCCAAAGATACCATCGTCTATATCCACCTGCCGGCAGTGACCTATGATGGAGGCTTGTCCATCAACAACCGTCCGGTCAACCTGCTGGGCAGTGAGGAGGGGCGGACCGTCTTTACCGGCAACACCCAGATCGTCATCGACGGCGGGTTTATCTCTTACTTTGACAATCTGGATTTCCTTGGGGACGGCATCGGCATCGGCCTGTCGGCCTCCGCCCGGGTCCATCTGACCAATTGTACGATCTCCGGCTGGAAGACCGGTGTGCTGGCCTATGGCCGCACATGGGTCAACGCCATGGACTGCTGCTTCAAGGATAATCAGGTGGGATTTCATTTCAATGCCGCCGACAGCACCCCGACGCACAGCACCTATTCCAACAACAAATTTACAAACAACGGAACAGGGATGCTGCTGGAGAGCGTCCCCACCGACATTTCATTAAAATTTCACCACAGCGTATTTACGGGGAACGGCACGGACATTGACAACCGATGCGGTCAGGAGCTGGATATTTCGCAGGCCATTTTCCAGTGACCGCTTCCCTCCAAACAAACAGGCTCCCTTCCGAACGGAAGGGAGCCTGTCAGCAGTCTGGCCCGATTCATGGGGAGCAGCGCAGGGGGCGGCTGCGGCAGACGCACATCCTCCCTCTGCGGCCTTTGATCCATGCTGCAAGGCGAAAAAGAAGGAACGCTGCGCACAGCGCAGCGTTCCTTTTTTCAACGGAGACTGGCAAAACTCCGCTGGTTTTGCAGGGAATCAGTTGGCAGCGGCCTTCTTCTTTTTACCGAAGATCGTCTGGACGCCTTCCACGGCCAGAATCAAAGCCAGAACCACCAGCAGGACACCCACGACGGCCTGAACATAGGGACCCCAGTCGGCGCCGCCGGCAGTGATCGCGCCGATCTGCGTCTTGGTGTTGATGAGCAGAGAGGCGATGGTGACGGCCAGCATGAAGAACATGGGGATCCAGCACATGGCGCTCTTCTTGCCCACGTTGCCCAGCCATGCAGCCACAGCCAGCAGGCCCAGAGCAGCCAGCAGCTGGTTGGCAGAGCCAAACAGTGCCCAGATCTTTTCATAACCGTTCAGGCCCAGCATAACGCCCAGAACCACGGTGATCACAGTGGCAACATAGGGGTTGGAGAGGACCTTCTTGTAGCCGGTAACGTTCTCGGGAGTCTCGCCCTTGGAGGAGTCGATCCAGAACTCCTGGAACATGAAGCGGCCCAGACGGGTGGCGGTGTCCAGAGAGGTCAGGCAGAAGGTGGAATAGGTCAGCACCAGCAGGGTGAACAGCACGCTGTACACCGTGCCGCGGCTGGGATCGATCATGCTGGCGATACCGCCGCCGAAGATGGCGGTGGCGCCGTTGAAGGCCAGATCCGTGCCCTTGAAAGAGTAGGCGTGGGCCACAGCGCACAGAGTCAGCAGAGCCAGCAGGCACTCGATCAGCATACCGCCGTAAGCGATGGGCTTGGCATCGGTTTCCTTATCCAGCTGCTTGGAGGTGGTGCCGGAGGAAACCAGAGAATGGAAGCCGGAAATGGCGCCGCAGGCGATGGTGGTGAACAGAACGGGGAATACGGGAGCGGTGGAATCAGCGCCCTGCAGCAGGGGCATCGTATCCAGAGAAGGATTGCCCATGAACACGGCGACCACAGCCAGAGCCAGCATGGCATACAGCAGGAAAGAGCTCAGGTAGTCACGGGGCTGCAGCAGGATCCACACAGGGGTGACGGAAGCGACCAGAATGTAAGCGCCGCAGATCCACATCCAGACCTTGTAGGACAGATAGATGGGATGGAAGTTCAGGCCGATGGCGATGATGACCACGATGGCGATCACGCCCACCACGGAAGCCACAGCCACGGGGGCATTCTTGCGGTAGACGCAGAAGCCGAAGATAATGGCGATGACGATGAACAGCAGGGACACCATAGCGACCTGCGCGTTGGAGGTGGAAGCGGCCTTATCCAGAACGCCGTCCACATACGTAGCGCCAAAGGTGCCTGCCACGATGGAAGCGAATGCGGCAACCACCAGAATCAGGGTCAGATAGGCGAAGATGATGAACAGGCGCTTGGCCCGGACGGACATGTTGGCGGAAATAATCTCGCCGATGGACTTGCCGCCGTGCCGCACAGAAGCGAACAGTGCGCCGAAGTCGTGGACACCGCCGAAGAAGATACCGCCGATGACGATCCACAGGGTGCAGGCCAGCCAGCCAAAGCCCATACCGGCAGCGCTGATGGGACCGGTGATGGGACCGGCGCCGGCGATGGAGGAGAAGTGGTGGCCCATCAGAACGGGGGCCTTTGCGGGAACGTAGTCAACGCCGTCCTCCATGGTGTGTGCGGGAGTTTCGCCGCCTTCACCAACGCCCCACTGCTTGCACAGCCAGCGGCCGTAGAAAACGTAGCCGGCGAGCAGGCAGATCGCGCCAATGATGACAAGTACTAATCCACTCATTGATTTTCTCTCCCTTCTTATTTTCTCTTAGAGGGGGAAAAATTTCCCTCCAAGAGCTTACGCGCTTCCTTACCGGCTGGATTGGAAAGGAAGCTGGTTGTCGAAATTTCCATTGCTGCTATGTGATACTCCATCCAGCCGTGGAGTGCCAGCCGAAAATATTTCTGGAAGCGGGTCTTTTTGATCAGGACCTTTGCCTCCGGATCGATGGTATCTGCCAGAATCACCAGCGTTACAAAGGAGGACATATGCTCTTTGCTGGGCTGAATATGGCTCATTCCCGCCTGACGGGACAGTGCGATCTGCTGTTCGAGATCGGAAACGGTCAGGCGGTCTGTCAGATAAAAATAGACGTATTCATGATTTTCCACCGCGCTGAGCACATGCTTTTTGCTGATCAGGTAATTTTCATCTCGCAGGAAGAAAAAGGCTGCTGCGGGAAAGGCGCCGCCCTCCACCGTCACATCACGGAAAATATCATAATGGTGTGAGTAGGCGTTCAACAGCTTCTCCAGCCGCTCCTGCCGGGTCATCTCCATAGGCTTGCTGCTCCTCCCTGATTCAAACGATGAAAAACCTTGTTTTGTACTTATTATTATACACGTTCCCTAGGCCTTTGTTAAGAGGGTTCACGAAAATTTGTGTACAATTTGTGAATGACCTGTTAAAACTTGGTCATTCTGAAAAGGAACTGACTCGTTTTGACAAAAGATATCACCTAATTAACCATGTTTTTTAAAACGGATTTGTGCAATATGCTGTAAGAGGGTGGCGACTCCGCCGGTCACTCCTGCAAAGTATTGATCAGATGTTTGATATGGATGCTCATGGCGTGGCGGGCGCCGGACTCGTCCCGCTTCATCAAAAACTCCAGCAGCATCCGGTTATCGCTCAGAGCTACGTCCTGCATATGCTGCCGGTTTTGGGAGATCTGGAGAATCTCGTTGACGGCGCTGTTGATGATGGGATACAAACGGCGCATATATTCGTTGTGAGAAGCCTTGATGATGGCCCAGTGAAATTCCTGATCCGCCAGCGGCCAGTCCCCGCCGGCCGCGGCGATCTGTTCCATGCGCTGGGCTTTCTTCTGGATTTGACGAAGCTCCTCATCCGTTCCCCGCCGACAGGCAAGAGCTGCGGTAGCCGGCTCAAAAATCAGGCGCATCTCGAACAGATCCTTTGCCCGGACCCGGGACCGCATCCCCGCCAGACTGGTCAGATCCAGTCCTGCCGCCGGCAGCTCGTCCGCCACAAACGTTCCTTTTCCGCGCCGGATCTCCAGAATCCCCTGCGCCACTAAAAAGGAAATGGCTTCCCGCAGGGTGGTGCGGCTCACCTGAAGCTCTTCGCTGAGATCGTTTTCATTGGGCAGCTTGCTGCCCGGCGGATAGCGCTGCTCCTCCACAATCATTTCATACAGCCGGTCGGAAGTCTGCTCTGACAGTTTCAGACGTTTTTTCTCCGCCATACAGGCGCCTCCTCTCAGGAGTATTGAACCTGCGAGACAAGAGAACGTCGTTATTTTCCACAGAAACGACTCTTGACAGCAGGACATTCTCGGTATACAATGACATCATACCACATAAAGTGAAATCATACAACATATTTTTCGAAGGGGGTTTTCCCTTGCGTGCCACATCCTTTTGTTCGCACCGTATTTCGATTGTGACCGGCCACTATGGCACCGGAAAAACGGAGTTTGCAGTCAATCTGGCGCTGGCGATGGCACAGGAAGGCGATCAGGTCATGATTGCCGATCTGGACATCGTAAACCCCTATTTCCGGTCCCGTGAGCGGAGGGCGCTGCTGGAGGAGGCCGGCGTCCGGCTGATCTCCTCATCTCAGGCCTGCTCGGATGCCGATGTACCTGCGCTGCCGGCGGAGCTGCTGACCATTCTGGAGAACCGCGGGATCCGCGGCGTGCTGGATATCGGCGGAGATCCTGTGGGCGCACGGGTTCTGGCCCGGTTCCAGCCGAAAATCGTTCAGGAAGACTATCAGCTCATTTATGTACTCAACGCCAACCGTCCGGAGGTGCGTTCGGCAGAGACCGCCATCACGTATCTTCGGGGGATCGAAGCCACCACGGGCCTTACCTGTACCGGAATCGTCA
This sequence comes from Dysosmobacter sp., assembly GCA_026169195.1. Classification (GTDB taxonomy): domain Bacteria; phylum Bacillota; class Clostridia; order Oscillospirales; family Oscillospiraceae; genus Oscillibacter. Next base: position 50,319 of record JAPFEH010000038.1, read on the forward strand.
ATAACACCCATTTGTGCGGTGAGACCACTGAGGAGGAGATCCGCAAAGGCGCGGCTCTGGCAGAACAGGTATCCAAGGAAACCGGAATTCCCGTTCTCTGCCATGTTGCCGAGGAGCGCTTCGTTTCAGCATTGTCCGACCTGCCGGAAACCGTGTTTCCGATTACCATTAAAATGAAAAAGCCGTGGGAATGACCGCGGCACAAGGGGAAGGAGGACTACACCATTATGTCTGCGAAAGTCACATTCAATTCCGACCGCTGCAAAGGGTGCGAGCTGTGCACCACCGTGTGTCCCAAGCACATCGTCATCATCGACCATGAGACGATCAACCGGAAGGGATATCATCCTGCCACCGTGTCGGACATGGAAGCGTGCATTGGCTGCGCCAGCTGCGCCAAGATCTGCCCGGATTCCATCATTACTGTTGAAAAATTCTGAGAAGGAGGTCGTTTATCGTGGCAAAAGAACTTTGGAAAGGCAATGAAGCCATCGCCGAGGCTGCGATCCGCGCCGGCTGCGACTGCTTCTTCGGTTATCCCATTACTCCGCAGAGCGAGGTCCCTGAGTATATGTCCGTCCACCTGCCGGAGCACGGCGGCGTGTTTGTGCAGGCGGAGTCTGAGGTGGCCGCCATCAATATGGTTTACGGCGCTGCCGGCGCCGGTATGCGGGCTATGACATCCTCTTCTTCTCCGGGCATCAGCTTGAAGCAGGAGGGCATCACCTATATTGCAGGCGCCGAGCTGCCTGCCGTCATCGTCAACTGCATGCGCGGCGGCCCCGGCCTTGGAACCATCCAGCCGGGTCAGGGCGACTATTTTCAGGCCACCCGCGGCGGCGGCAACGGCGATTACCGCACGCTGGTCCTCTCTCCGTCCAATGTGCAGGAGACGGTGGACTTTGTGCAGGAGGCCTTTGATATTGCCGACCAGTACCGCAACCCCGTCATGATCGTCTGCGACGGCTTGATCGGTCAGATGATGGAGCCGATCGAGTGGAGAGAGATCCCCAAGCGGAAGCTGCCTCCCAAGGATTGGGCTGCCGGCGGCCGCAAGGGACGGGATCACCACAACGTGATCAATTCTCTGTACATGGACCCTGAAGTCTGCGATGAACATAACCGTCATCTGGATGAAAAGTATGCGGAGATTGCCAAAAATGAAGTCCGCTGGGAAGAGGTGCAGTGCGAGGATGCCGAAATTGTCATCACCGCTTACGGCACTCCCGCCCGGATCGCGCTGACTGCGCTGGACGCTCTGCGGGCTGAGGGGATCAAGGCGGGATTGTTCCGTCCCATCACCCTGTGGCCCTACCCTGAGAAGGCACTGCATGAACTGGCTGCCAAGGAGCATGTGAAGGCGTTCTTGGATGTGGAGATGAGCTCCTCCGGCCAGATGATCGACGATGTCCGTCTGGCCGTGGAGGGCCAGAAGCCCATCTCTTATCTGGGCCACGCCGGCGGCGTGATGCCCACCGTGGAAGAGATGATCGAAGCGGCCAAGAAGGCCTTGAAGGAGGTCAAGTGATATGGCGATCGTATATCAAAAGTCCGCTGGACTGACTGACGCGGAACTGCACTATTGTCCCGGCTGCCACCACGGCATCATCCACAAGCTGGTGGCGGAATCTCTGGTGGAACTGGGTCTGCTGGACGATGCCATCGGCGTGTGCCCGGTTGGCTGCTCCGTGTTTGCGTATAATTATTTTACCTGCGATATGCAGGAGGCTGCGCACGGCCGTGCTCCCGCTGTGGCCACCGGCATTAAGCGCACACATCCCGATCAGGCCGTGTTTACCTATCAGGGCGACGGCGATCTGGCCTCCATCGGCGCGGCGGAGATCGTTCATGCCGCCATGCGCGGTGAGAAGTTCACCACCATCTTTGTCAACAACGCGATTTACGGCATGACCGGCGGTCAGATGGCGCCCACCACGCTGATCGGTCAAAAGGCCACCACCTGCCAGTCCGGCCGTACCGCCGAGCAGGCCGGTATGCCCATCCGCATGGCGGAAATGCTCTCTACGCTGGACGGCTGTGTCTACGCGGAGCGTGTTTGCGTCACGGATATTGCCAACATCAACAAGGCCAAGCGGGCCATTAAGAAGGCGTTTGAAAAGCAGATGAACCGGGAAGGCTTCACCTTCATTGAGGTTCTGTCCACCTGCCCCACCAACTGGGGTATGACGCCGCTGAAGGCCAACCAGTGGCTCAAGGACAATATGGCTGCCTACTATCCTCTGGGTGTCATTAAGGATTCCGGTGCGGAGGTGAAATAAGATGAAAAAAGAAATCATCATTTCCGGTTTCGGTGGTCAGGGTGGTCTGGCCATCGGCAAGAATCTGGCGGAAGCCGGTATGGACGAGGGACTGAATGTCACATGGGCCCCCTCCTATGGTCCTGAGATGCGGGGCGGTACCGCGAACTGCTCGGTGGTCCTGTCCGACAAGCCGGTAGGTTCTCCGGTATTTGCCCATTCCACAGAACTGATCGCCTTGAATGAACCTTCGTTGGAGAAGTTTGAGGCTGGCGTCCTCCCCGGCGGAACCGTGTTTGTCAACAGTGATGTGGTCACGGACAAGGTTTCCCGCTCTGATTTGACGGCGTACTACGTCCCCTGCTCCAAAATCGCAGAGGAGGTAGGCAATCCCAAGGTCAGCAACATGGTCATGCTGGGAGCCTATGTGGCAGCCACGAAGGTTTTGAAGCCTGAGACCATCGAAAAGATGATCGAAACCATGTTTGCCGGCCCCAAGGCCAAGTTTATTCCGCTGAACATTGAAGCCTTCCGGCGCGGCATGGCCTGCGTCCGGTAAGGGACATCTTCTCATAAGCTTACCAAAACATCCGCAGCGGACCGGCTTTTCCGGTCCGCTGCGGGTGTTTTTCAGAGAAAAGGGCGGGAAATCTGTCCTTGTTTGAAAAACACTTGCCCGCTGCAGGGATATTCTGTGCATTTTGCCGCTTGACTTTGGACACGTATCAGCGTATAAAAGGAGATAAGATTGGCGAACCTGTTGCCGTGCTGCCGCGGAACACGCCACGGAAGCCTGACTTTCGCCTCTCCCGCTGTACGGGAGTGCGCGGAAGTCTTTTTTTCTTATATTTGAGATGAGGAGAGAGTTTGAAATGCTGGATATCAAGATGACTGCAACGACTGCCCCCAAAGCAAAGCCTGCGGATGAAAACAAGCTGGGCTTCGGCAAGATCTTTACGGATCATATGTTTTTGATGGACTATACCGCCGGAGAAGGCTGGCACGATCCCCGCATCGTTCCCTATGCCCCCTTCCCCATGGACCCCGCCACAGTGGTATTCCACTACGCGCAGGAGATCTTCGAGTGTCTGAAGGCCTACCGCACTGCGGACAATAAGATTCAGCTGTTCCGTCCGGACTGCAACGCCCAGCGGATGCAGGACTCCGCTGACCGCCTGTGTATCCCTCAGATTCCGGCAGAGGACTTTATTCAGGCTGTAAAGGCGCTGGTAGAGGTTGACAAGGATTGGGTCCCCCGCATTGACGGCGCTTCTTTGTATATCCGGCCCTTTGTGTTTGCCTCGGATGTGGGCTTGGGTGTCCATGCCAGCAAGCACTACACCTTCTGCATCATCTGCTCTCCCTCCGGTGCTTATTACGCAGAGGGCATTGATCCCGTCCGTATCTATGTGGAGGACGAATATATTCGCGCCGCCCCCGGTTTGACCGGCTTTACCAAGTGCGGCGGCAACTACGCCGCTTCCATCAAGGCCGGCGAATTGGCAGAGGAGCAGGGCTTTGCGCAGGTTTTGTGGCTGGACGGCGTGGAGAAAAAGTATGTGGAGGAAGTCGGTTCCATGAACATCATGTTCAAGATCGACGGTAAGATCTATACCGCTCCCTGCACCGGAACCGTGCTGCCCGGCGTTACCCGCCGCAGCTGCATCGAGCTGCTGCGTGACTGGGGCTACGAGGTGGTTGAGGATAAGATTGCCATTACAGATATCATGAAGGCCGGACATGAGGGCCGTCTGGAAGAGGTCTTTGGTACCGGAACCGCAGCGGTGGTCTCTCCTGTCAAGGAACTGGACTGGAAGGGCGACAAGGTCTTTATCAGCGAGGGAAAGATCGGCCCTGTTACACAGAAGCTGTATGATACCATGACCGGCATGCAGTGGGGCAAGCTGCCGGATACCAAGGGATGGATCGTCCCGGTCTGTCAGGGCTGAGGATGCCCGCGCGGCAGGTCCATAGAAAAAACCGCCGCCAGACATTGAGGAATGATACAAATGCGAAAAAGTACCCGCCTGATTTTCAACAGGGCGGGTACTTTTTATGGCAGAGTTGGGGGGTATAATGGAAATTTACGGTGGTCTGGTATATGGAAATGGACTCACGTTAAGGAAAGGATCAATTCTTGAACTTCATTGAAAAATCTTGATAGGTGGAATCCGTCTGCGACTGCATGATGAATGTTCATGGTAAGTGGGAGTATCCATTTACCGTTTTCCTGCTCATATTTTCCCCAAGTAACTACAGGGGCAAGAAATTTACCGTCATCAAAAACATGAACGTCAAAGTGCTTGTATCTTACCCATGGCAGACAGGAAACATCAAAGAAATTCAGAGGTTGATTCTTCAAAACAGCACGTTCATTTTTGTGCCGTTCTCTGTCGGATGCAATCCTATCACAGAATTCAAAAAGATCGTCCGAATACTCTGTGACCATCTTGGTAAAATTTTCATCGTCACTGTGAAAGTCAGTATAGGACGGTGATAGAAAGTCCCACTTGATCAGATTGCCGTCCTTGTCCCAACTGTACTTGAATTCATCGTGAGCGTTGATGACTTTTGATATGACCCACAGCATCAAGGGGTAAAAGCCGACAGCGTGCTCCTTTGAATATGCTTTCAGGTTTGTCACATCAATATCGACGGTCAAACTCATGACGATCCGCATATTATCCATATAAAACCGGAACAGATCCCCTCTGCTCCATTTGTTCAAATCTATCATTGTATAATTCATAGTCGGTCCCTAACCTTTTTATTTTCTGCCGGATATGCTTTGTCATGGATAGACATTCACTTCAAACACTGGCGTCTCCGCAGAATCCTAAGGTGCGAAAAGCAACCATGCCTGAATAGATAGAGAATTTGGAATCCTGCCTTTAGACCGGCAAAACGGCGTAAACAAAAACCAGCTGCTAGGAAGAGGAACGCCTCTTTCCGTACCGGCTGGTTCTTGTGCACAGTTTATTGGTATGAACCCAAACCAAAGGCTCCTTCTGTTATAGGGAAGGTTCAGGTTTTGGCTTCGATTTTTGCGCCGCATTTGGGACAGGTAATGACAATTTTTCCCTTACCCACCGGTACGCGGCAGATCGTTCTGCAGTTTTTGCAGGTGAAGTATTTATGCTCCTTATCGGCGTGGCGGGCTTTGGCGCCGGCGCTGCGGCTTTTCATGCCGTACCACCAGTTGACCCACTTCTGATTTTCCATCCTGCGTTTGGGCAGGTTTTTGGAAAAGGTCCGGAAGACCAGCGCTGCCAGCAGCACCCACATCAAAAGATTGACAATGCCGGCGACCATCAGCGCCAGCGTGGACTTCCGCAGGATGGCGGGGACAATCATCCCGATCAGCCACACGATGAAATACAGCCAGAAAATAGCCCTGTTCAATTGATCCATGCCGTTGCGGCCATACATGAACCGGGTCACGGCGCATCTGAGTTTATACAGCATGTTGAAAACTCCTTTTGACGGCAATGCCGTCCAACTTCCTCTTGTTGTATTCTACTCGCAAACACCGGCGCAAACAACACCCTATGTCCAAAATTTACAAAATGGTCATTTATTTTCGGGGACTGCTATGCTATATTGGCTTATTGATGTAAAAATAAAATAAAGGAAGTGCGATTGAATCATGGCAAAGAAGCAATTCAAAGCGGAATCCAAACGGCTGCTGGATCTGATGATCAATTCCATTTACACCCACAAGGAAATTTTCCTGCGGGAGATCATTTCCAACGCCAGCGACGCCTGCGATAAGCTGTGCTATCAGGCTTTGACCGATGACTCCGTGGGCATGAAGCGCAAGGATTTTAAGATCGACCTGACGGTCGATCCGGAAAACCGGCTGATCACCGTCAGCGACAACGGGATCGGAATGGACAAGGAGGATCTGGAGAAAAATCTGGGTGTGATCGCGTCTTCCGGCTCCTACCGCTTCAAGCAGGAAGTGGGGGACGATGCCAAGGACACGGATGTGATCGGCCAGTTCGGCGTGGGCTTTTATTCCGCCTTTATGGTTTCGGACCACATCACTGTGGTGACGAAAAAGTACGGCGCGGACACCGCCTATATGTGGCAGTCGGATGGAGCGGACGGCTATACGATCACGGAATGTGACAAGGAGACCGTAGGCACAGACATCATCATGCATGTGAAGCCTGACACGGATGATGAGAAGTACAGTGAGTTTTTGGAGTCTTGGCGGCTGCAGGAGCTGGTTCGGAAATATTCGGACTACATCCGCTTCCCCATTCGCATGGAAGTTTCCAAGACCCGCAAAAAGGAAGGCTGCTCCGAGGAACAGCCGGAGTATGAGACCTATCGGGAAGTGGAGACCCTGAACTCCATGGTGCCCATCTGGCAGCGGCGGAAGGCCAATGTGAAGCCGGAGGAATACAACAAATTTTATCGGGATAAGTTCCATGACTACACGGATCCCCAGCGGGTCATCACGGTGTCCGCAGAGGGTTCGGTCACTTACAAGGCGCTGCTGTTCATTCCCGGTGCGACCCCGTATGATTACTACACCAAAGAGTATGAAAAGGGATTGCAGCTTTACTCCAACGGCGTTTTGATTATGGACAAGTGCGCGGATCTGCTTCCGGAGCATTTCCGGTTTGTGCGCGGCGTGGTGGATTCCCCCGATCTGAGCCTGAATATCTCCCGGGAACTGCTGCAGCATGACCGGCAGCTGCAGGTGATCGCTTCCAATCTGGAAAAGAAGATCAAAAACGAACTGGTGAAAATGCTGAAGGACGATCGGGAGGCCTACGAGACCTTCTGGAAAAACTTTGGCAGGCAGATCAAATACGGTGTCACCGCCGGCTATGGCGCCAAAAAGGATTTTCTCAGTGATCTGCTGATGTTTTATTCCTCCACAGAGAAAAAACTGGTGACTCTGGAAGAATATACAAGCCGGATGAAGGAAGATCAGGCGTATATTTATTATGCCGCAGGTGAAACGCTGGACAAGGTGGACAAGCTTCCCCAGACGGAGCTGCTGAAGGAGCGCGGAATCGAGATCCTGTACTTTACAGAGGATATTGACGAATTCTGCGCACAGATCATCCGCAGTCAGGACGAGAAGGAACTGCGCTCTGTTCTGGATCAGGAGATCGAGGAAGGCGCGGAAAAGAAAGCCGAGGAAGCGGCAGATGCCCACAAGGCCGCCTTTGATTTTGTCAAGGAGGCTTTGGGAGACTGTGTGAAGGAGGTCAAGGCATCCTCCCGCCTCAAGTCCCATCCGGTATGCCTGACTGCCGGAGAAGGCCTCAGCTTCGAGATGGAAAAGTATTTTCATGCGGTCCAGCCGGACAGCCCGATCAAGGCAGACCGCATTCTGGAGCTGAATGTGGAACATCCGGTTTTTGCCGCTCTGGAAGCCGCTGTCACAGAAGATCCGGAAAAGGCAAAAAAATATGCACAGCTGCTGTATGCACAGGCGCTGCTGATCGCAGACCTGCCCTTGGAGGACCCCTCCGGCTATACGGATCTGGTGTGTGAACTGATGAAATAACCATTGCTTTCCTTGAAAATGCCTCCCGATGCACTTTGCATCGGGAGGCATTTTTTCTTGGGAGCCGCAATCAGGCCTGTGCCTTTTTGGCTTTTGCTTTCCGGAGGATGCTCTTGACCACAGGGGTCAGCACCAGCACCAGAAACACAGCCAGCAGCACCAGCTTCAGGGGGGAGTCTACAAAAATTTCCAAGCTGCCCTGAGAAGCGATAAAGGCCTTGCGCATATTTTTCTCCAGCATGGGGGCCAGCACGAAGGCCAGCAGCATGGGAGCGGTGGAGAAGCCGTTTTTGTCCAGCAGATAACCCACGATGCCGGAGAGGAACATAATCAAGACGCCGTACATGGAGTTGGAGGTGGAATAGGCGCCCACAATGCACACGCAGGTGATGATGGGGATCATGTATTTGACAGGTACGCTGAGGATCTTGATGAGGAAGGGGATCACCAGAATGGCCACCAGCAGGGTAAAGACATTGGCCACATACATGGAGGAGATCAGGCCCCAGCAGAACTCGGGGTTCGTGTCAAACAGCAGGGGACCGGGGTTCAGACCCCACATCATAAGGCCGCCCAGCAGCACGGCGCCGGTGCCGGAGCCGGGGATGCCCAGCGCCAGCAGGGGTGCAAACGCGCCGGCGGCAGCGGCGTTGTTGGCAGCTTCGGAAGCGGCGATGCCTTCCACAGCGCCGGTGCCCATAGGAACTTCACTTTTAAATTTTTTCTGAATGGCATAGCCCATCATTGCGCCGGTGGTGGCGCCGGAGCCGGGGAGCACCCCGATGAAGGTGCCGGAGACGCCGGAGCGCAGAATGGGAGGCAGAATGCGGCGGAATTCATGGAACGACAGGATCGAACCGCGGATGGACAGCTTGGTCTGCCTGCTGTCCTCGCTGGCCCGCTTTTTTTCATCGGCTTCCCGCTCATTGATGAGCTTGATGACCTGCGCAAAGCCCACACAGCCGATGATGAAGGGGGTAAAGGGCACGCCGCCCAGCAGGTACATGCTTCCGAAGTCGTAACGGGGCGCGCCGGAGAGGGTATCCATACCGATGGAGGCCACCAGAATGCCCAGCATGGTGATGACGATGCCCTTGATGGGGTTCTCGCCGATCAGCCAGCTGATAGAGGTCATGGCGATCAGCAGGATCAGGGTCATCTCGGCGTAGCCAAACATCAAGCCGATCTTGGCAAGGCCGGAAGCGGTGATGGTGAGGATCAGAATGCCGATGGTGCCGCCCAGAAAGCTGGCGAGGTTCGCCGTCATCAGCGCTTTGCCGGGCTGGCCTTTTTTCGCCAGAGGATACCCGTCCAGAGCGGTGCAGATGGCGGGAGAGTCGCCGGGGATGTTCAGCAGGATGGCGCTGAAGGAGCCGCCGTACATGTTGGAATAATAAAGTGCGCCCAGCATGATGATGGCGGTGGTGGGATTGAACTTGTAGGTCAGGGGCAGCAGCAGCGCGCAGCCAGCCAGAGAGCCGATGCCGGGCATGGCGCCCACGATGAGACCCAGAACTGCGCCCAGCAGGCAGGCGCCGATGTTTTCAGGGGCAAGGGCCACGGAAAAACCGGCCAGCAGAGATGCGAAATTTTCCATATGATGTTCCTCCTTATGCCAACAGCCCGCCCAGCAGTCCGGTGGGGAACCGGACCTGCAGCCAGCCGGTAAAAACGCCCAGCGCAATGGCGGCAATGATGATCTCAACGGTGATGATGACCTTCCACGGGGCGTGCTCGACGAATTTCAGCCAAAGAAAAATATAAATGAGGCAGCTGGGGACCAATCCGATCAGGTAGGTGGCCAAAATGATACCGGCAGCACCCAGAATGACCAGAAACTCACCCTTGCAGTAGATGACGTCCTTGGCGTTTTTTGCGGTCAGGCTTTGATAGAGGCAGACAGCGCTGGTAATCAAGAGGATCGCGGCGATGATAATGGGGAAGAAGCCGGGGGTGGGCTGATCGCTCCAAAAGCCGTAGTTTACAAAGCCGGTCACCAGAAAGACCAGCGCGACGACGCCCGTAATGAGGGGAATGACGGCTTGAGCGTTAAAATGTTTTTTTGTTTGCATAGAAAACTCCTTTCAAAACAGCACACAACTGCGTGGGCGTGAATGTAAAGATATCTAGCAAAAAACGAGCCAATTCTGCAGGTAGTTTCTGGATAATCCCTGCCAAACCACGCCTTTTTATGCAAACCGCTAAATTTTTAACATATTTTTTTCCTAATCAAACAAATGACAGAAATCGCTCTTTTTCGGGCCGTTAACGGGGCGGAAATTTTTCTTTATGTCTTCTAAACATCAAAAAATGTTTCATTTCCAGTGAAATGAAACAAAAATGAAACGTATAAAGGGGGAGCGGTTTCAATAATGAACGGATGTGTTACATATGTTTCAAAAATGTTTCGCTCGAAATGTGTCCGGCGTTGTGGCGCGGAAACATCAAATCGTGCAGTCTGCTTCAAGGAATCTCCACAACCGAGGGAGATTGCCGGCGCTGAGGGCAGGCGGATTCAAATAGGGGAAATCACCATTCCTGTAAAACCGCAGGAAAGGCGGGCAGCATAAAACCCCCGAACGTGCTTGCTTTATCAGCACATTCGGGGGCTTCGGTTATTCCCATTCGATGGCAGGCATATGGCTTCTACTATATACAGTGTCTATTATAATCTAACAAATACTACATCTGTACATATTATATGGATTATCAGGGTTTACTGGATCGTTTGTGGTCAAAACGAGGTCACGGAACCGTTGCTCGAGATCTTATGCTCACTTCATACTTCTCACATAAAAAGACATTTCTTTCCAATCATTATAGCGCAACAGCATGAGGCATACAAGAAGAATTTTCATGAATGTATATGAAATAAAACATAGCAAATCGGGGCTGAGAATAATTATGATCCCGTTTGTAAAAGCCTACACCTCATGCTCCAGAACCCATCGCAGCAACTCTTCGTAGGTCATACTGCCAGCGGCAATACCTAAGCCGGCCTGCACAACATCCTCGTTGCTGCAGTTCAAGTGAATCCCATTAACTTCTAAAAAAGTAAGCATCACATACATTCCGATGCGCTTGTTTCCGTCTACAAAGGCGTGGTTAGAAATTAGAGTGTAGCCTAAACGAGCACCTTTTTCCTCTTTAGTAGGATATAGTTCCTTACCTCCAAAGGTAGCGTAAATGCCATCCAAAGCAGACTCCAATAGTCCCTCATCCCGAAGGCCAATACTTCCACCGGTCGCCTCTGCCAACAGTTTGTGTAGTAGCAAGACCTTGTCCTTAGAAAAATATATCATTTAGCAAGTTCCTCAAAGGCTGGTCGAAACCGTTTCAAGACCCGAGCGGCTATAACATCGATTTTTTCATCGTCTGTCATCTCCACAATGGGGGATGCATCCAAATCAATGAGCATATACTTGGGGCGGTTGTTCTTAAAAATTACAGCCTGCCCCTTCTGCTCTGCCAACCGCGTAACCTTGGAAAAATTTCGATTCGCTTCGGTCATAGAAACGACAGCGTTTGTATCAATGGTCATCGTAATCACCTCTGATTCTATTATAACAGAAAGTAGGTATAAAACAACCTATTTTTATTTATAAATAAATGAGCAAACTATTTTACGACGGATCCTATTCTTTACATTGTGAATAAGTAGCTGCATTTACACATCTGCTCCCGGATCACATGGTCAGCACGCTGAAGGATCACTGCTTCATAGACTTCATCCAGACATTGAAACAGTTCCGGAATATCACTGACCGAAAATAAAAAATGGAGGTCACTGCCATAGAGCGTCGTTGCTGCTTCCATTTGTTCTGTGAAATCGGGACTGAATGGTTTGGACTTCACTCTGCGGATGCAGGAGTAAATGTCGGCATCAATGGGATAGTCGTTCATGTCGGCAAGGAAAGAGAGCCCATTATCAAAGATGGGGCACAACCGGAATGTTCCGGTCTCTTCGTTGCGGATGACTGTAAGATTATTGGTGTGTCTGTCTTCGTTGAGCAGGAAGGCATCCAATTCCATGATCGTGCTGAGATATCGTCCAAAATTCTGAAGCCCCGTAACTTTTTCAACGAAGTCGACCGTATACTGGATCTTCGCTTTGACAGCCCCCATTTGTCCTATGGCCTGGGCAAGCCCTACACCCTGATATGCACGATGCAGCCGCTCGAGAGAGATCAGCGTCTCTGACGGCTTCCTGAAGTTCCGACTGATGCAGCTGGCAATCGGTTTCAGCTCTGTTTTGATGATCATTGGTTCGTATGTCACAAAATTGTCCAGTGTGGATCTGCTCAGCATTCTGGAAACCACGACCTCAGACAAACTCTCATAACCCATGTGATCTGCCTTATACCAGGTATCATCAATTTGCCATTTGGGTTGGTCGCCTTTTGAAGTATGCCCAGAACGCTCAACCTGACATCCGGTATTCAATTCAATGCATTGCATCTGTAGGCACCTCCTTGGGAAAGCTTTTAAAGGTCAGATACATATCGTCTTCAGCAGTTCGCCCACCGGTCACTTCTGCAATTGCCAACGGATCATAGCCGCCGGACAAGCCCAAACCATTTATGATCTGCTTGGCATATTTGCGGCTTTTGGGGAAACACCGCTCTTCCAAAAAATACTCAAAATCTTCCCATGTCGGAGATTCATTGACTCCAAAGGCCCTGTGGAGCATATCGTCGGATCGATTGATAATTGCGATCTTCTCCTGTTCAAAGTCCACATAGATAACAGTACAAGTCTTTTTGCCCAGACGGAAATCGATGCGCATGGTATAATCCTTGCTTGGGCGCGCATTTAGATATTGGCTGATCACAGGCCGGCTGACGCCGAAATGTCTGGCGATCGCCGGTATTGTCGCTCCTTCGGTTCTCATAGTGTCGATTATATCCATATCATCGATGGAAAGGGCGCGCTTCCGTCCTGCATTCCGTGTTTGCTTTTTCTTCCACTTTGCAGCCAGTTCTCTGATTTTCGTTTCTTCGGTTGTACCAAAGAGTTCTTTGCACAATGCCTTGTAATCCGTCTCTGCCACAGGCATCCCTCTTTCCATAAGTAAAATAATTAAATTATTTACTTATAGTGTAAGAGTGTCCTGAAAATCTGTCAATAGACTTCTTGTTGTCTTTTATAATGCACAGGGCTCCGGCAGAATAGTACCGCCGGAGCCCTGATTTTTTCTGTCTGTGGCTTTTCTGTGGTCAAAGCTCTGATCGAAAATTTTAAACGCGCCAAAAAATCATAAAAAGCGGTTTTTGTGAAGCTGATATCTGAATTCAAACCGGATACCTCATCCTTACCAACGCCGGTTTGGCACTTTTCTAAACTTTTTAATTGCCTTTTATTGTTTTCCACTCGAATTACACACTTTCTGCCACTCTTTATCCGTTCTGCCTCTGTACATTCCACCGCTATCTGTGGCTTGTTCTGTGATCAGCTCACACATTCACCCGGCGCACTCCTTCTTTATATACCTGACAGAAGATTCCTCAAATTCCCTTATTCCCACATTTAGCAAGGCACAGATTCAGTTTTCACCCCAATAACAGTCCTTTAGGCATCAGATTTTCGCCATGGATCTTCCAGTCTCCCACCCTTCAGGAGGCAGATCGATGTGCAAAACCGCTCGCACAGGACGCGGTCATGGGAGATAAAGAGATAGCCCATCTGCCGCTCCTGCTGGATCTCTCTCAGCAAGTGGATAATCTGTGCCTGAGAGATCACATCCAGCATAGAGGTCGGCTCATCCAACACCAGAAAGGACGGCTCGATCAGCATCGCCCGGGCCAACGCCAGCCGCTGGAGCTCGCCGCCGCTGAGCTCCGCCGGAAACCGCTCCAGGTGCTCTTCATAAATACCGTAGCGTTCCAAATAGTCACACAGTCCCTGCCGGGTATAGGGCAGACGAAACAGACGGTAGGGCTCCCGCATGCTGTCGATCAACCGAAGTCTTGGGTTGAAGGCCACCTCCGGATGCTGAAACAGAATCTGAATCTGTCTCCGGGCATGCCCCCGGAGCGGATAAGAGATCTTTTGTCCATCCAGCCGTATCTCGCCGGCCGTCGCCGGATAGATCCCAGCCAAAATCTGACCGATCGTGGATTTCCCACTGCCGCTGTCGCCAAAAATCGCCAGTGTCTCTCCCTGGTCTATGGCAAAGGAAATCTCCTCCACCACCAGCGGCCCCCTGGGCCGGTAGCGTTTGGACATGCCCTGGACCTCAATCAGCATACTTCCAGCACCTCACCTTCCGCTCCCCCACCGCTAACAGGGGCGGCGCCTTCCGACAGCGTTCCGAGCGCCACGGACACCGCTCATAAACGCGGCAGGCGCGCCGGGCATCCTTGTCCCGGCGGGGCGGCGCAAAACCCATGGTGGCGTGCAGGCCATGCTCCGGCAGCGCCGCCAGCATCGCCCTAGAATATGGGTGCAGCGGTTCTTCAAAAAAAGATCTGCTGTCTCCGCACTCAATCTGCTGGGAGGCATACATAACGATCACACGGGATGAGATGTCCTTTGCAAACCGGAGATCGTGGGTAACGCAGAGCAGTGTGCGTTCTCCCAACCGGTGGAACGCATCCTCCACCAATGTGATGCGCCGGCGGTCCAGCCCCTTGGTCGGCTCGTCCGCTAGGACTAGCTCCGCCCCAGCGGCAATGCCCATAGCGATCAGCACCCGCTGACGCATACCACCGGAGAGCTGGAAGGGATAGCTGCGGCACAGGCTCTCCCCGTGCTCCAGACCGAAGGACTCCAGCAGCGCGGCAGCCTGGAGCAGCGCCTCCTTGCGCGTGCAGTGGCGGTGCTTTTGGATGGTCTCGCAAAGCTGGTGCCCCACAGTATAGAGGGGATTGAGTCCGTTCCCGCTCCCCTGCGGGATGTAGGCAATCTCTTTCCCCCGGATCTGGTTGAGCTCCCGTTCCCGACAGCCCAACAGCTCTCGTCCGTTAAGTTGGATCGAACCAGTGATCCTAGCAGAGGCGGGCAGCAGCCCCAATACGGCCAGTAGCAGAACGCTCTTTCCGCTCCCGGTCTCCCCTATCACCGCCAGACGGTCTCCGCCGTTGACTGTAAACGTAGCATCACTCACCACTTCCGGGTTGTTGCCAAAGTGAATGGAGACCTCCTCAATTTCAAGCATTGCCCTTCTCCTTTCTGTCCCTTCCATGTGCAGAGCCGTCTCCATAGTAGCTCAGAAGCATGAAGCCCAGCACCGAGACCGAGATGCATAGGATCGGAGGCACATACCACCAATAGGCCCCGTTGATGATCCCGTTGCGGAAAAAGGCATAGTGCAGAATGCCACCCCAGCTCTTCTGACCGATCACGCCCAGTCCCAGAAAACTCAGGCTGGCCTCGGTCAGCATAGCGCTGCCCACCGACAGGACAGCCCGGACAAATACGATCTCGCCCAGATTGGGCAGGATGTGTCGGAGCATGATATACGCTCCGCTTGCTCCCATAGTGCGTTCAATCTGCACAAAAGGCAGACACTTGAGTTGCTGCACCCGACTGCGGATGATACGAGCTGTGGAGGTCCAGGCAGTAATGCAGATGGCCAGAATGATGTTCCATACGCTGGCATCCAGAAAGGCTACCAGTATGATGGTCAGGGGCAAGGAGGGCAGCGCCATGGCCACATTGGTCATCTGCATGATGACCCGGTCCACCCATCCACTCAGGTAACCGGAAAGGATCCCCAGAGCCGTACCCACAACGGTTACCGTCAATGCCGAGACGGTGCCAATAAGCAGCGAAATACGAGTGCCATAAATCAACTCGCTGAGAATATCTTGTCCGATATCGTTGGTACCCAGGGGATGCTCCGCAGAGGGACGCAAGTAGGGTATACCCAGCTCATAGGGATCGTGAGGGGCGAGTACTGGCGCCAGCATGGCCACCAGCAGTACTACACTCAGGATAACCAGGCCCGCCAGCACCCGGCCATTCAGCTTCTTATGCATGACGCCCCTCCTCCCTCAGCCTGGGATCAATGAGCATGTTGAGCACATCCGCAAGCAAGTTGAAGCCTACCACGCAGATACCGATAAAGAGGAAACAGGTTTGCAGGATCGGAAAGTCTTTGGCATTGACTGCGTCGTAAATGAGGGTGCCCATCCCCTTCCAGGAGAAAAC